>NZ_JBSFBQ010000002.1:326667-440374 GCF_053593015.1 Streptomyces sp. NPDC002403
GTTGCCGCGTCCGGTCTGCGCACCCTGCTGGAGGACGTTGCCGTTGCCGCGTCCGGTCTGCGCACCCTGTTGCAGGACGTTGCCGTTGCCGCGTCCGGTCTGTGCGCCTTGCTGGAGCACGTTGCCGTTGCAGAACTGGGGTGTGGCCCGAGTGCAGATGTTTGCGGTCGGGGCCTTTGGCGGGGCTTGGGGCGCTGCTACGGCACTTGTTGCGCCAACCCCGCCAGCGAGCGCCGCGACCAAGCTCGACACGCCGATCAGGCGGGGAATTCCTTGCCGAATGCTTCTCATCATGGTGGATTCCTTGCGTGTGGAAGCGGGTTTGCGCTTGCCTGCACCAGCCATCCTCGGGTGCTGGGCATCACCGAGGCGTGACGTCGGCGTGACCGGCCTCCGCTGACGGCAGCCAGTGGGCGCTCTCCGCAGGCGGCCACTTGCCCCCAGCCATGGCCGAGGACTGCCCTGCGGACGCCATGTTTCCCGGGACCTGAACCGATACCGGCCGGTGATACCGGCCGGTGCGAAGAACAGCGGGAAGGTCCAGGAAATCCTGGAGTCATGCGACCTCACCGAGGGTTGTCGAACGGCGGCCGAGCTGGTTGCGGCCACCCCGCGGTGGCCCGATGTACGCAGCTGAGGGCAGGTGTCCGACCGAGCGGTGTGCTCGGACGGTTGCGTACGGTAACAGGCGTCAGGAAGGCGTACGCGTAGTCGACGCGCCGCGCCGACCGGGTGCGCCCGGACAGCACGCGCGTTCACCGGAACGCGCGAATCGCGCGACGGTCACCCCGGGCCGTCCGTGTGCGGTGCAACGGGCCGTCGCGTCAGCCCAGTTGCCACCCGCTGAAGCCGGCCGTGCCGCGCTGCCCGCTCCCGCCGTTCGTCGCGCTCATGAAGATCCCGACATCCTGGGCCGCCGCCGTCCCCGGCACGGCGACCGTGCCCACCGTCCGCCAGCTCGCCCCGCCGTCGGTGGAGCAGGAGCCCGTGCACCCGTCCCCGGCCCGGGTCAGCCGGAGCAGCACCGGGGCCTTGACCCCGGTGATCCGGCGGTAGGTGTCCAGGGTGCCGTCGCCGTTCGTGTCGTACGAGAGCACCACACCGTTGGACGGTGTCACCGCCAGATTCAGGAACCCGGCGGAGCCCGGCACCGCGAGCGCGTTGCGCACCACGATCCCTGCGCGTGCCCAGCCCCCGGTGTTCTCCTGCGCGTCGACCCGCACGGTCACCCCCGCCCCGTCGGCCCACACCCCCTCCCGGTACGCGGTGCCGAACTGGCTGGTGCCCTTCCACAGGTCCTGGCCCGCCCCGTTGATCGCGAACCGCCCGTCCAGCTGGCCGAAGACCGCCGCGTTCGCCGTGTACGTGCGCCAGCCCGGCTCCAGCGGCGCCGCCAGGTACACCGCGCCGCGCCGCAGATCGGTCACCCGGTCCTCGCCGCGCGGCCCGTACGCGGTGCTCAGCTCGTACGGCATCGGCACCAGCGGCGTGGTCAGCGGCTCGGACGGGGCCGTGACCCGCCAGCCCACCGCGCCGGAACCGCCGGCCGCGACCTCGTCGAGGGAGGTGCCGCCCGTGGCGGTGGCGTCCAGGCCGGTGAGCACGAAGTCGACCCGGCCGGTGGACCGCAGGCCGTTCAGATTGCGGAAGGCGGCCGTCACCGTGCCGGTGCTGCCCGGTGTGAACGCCACCGGATCGGCCGAGACCGTGACGGTGCCCTGGTACGGGGCGGTGGACAGGGTCTCGAAGACCCGTCGCGCCGTGCGGTGGGCGTCGCCCGTCGGCCGCAGCGGATAGCTGTCGGTGCGGCGGGTCCACTCCTCCTCGCCCGGGTACCAGTCGAACGGCTTCGCCGCCCTGCCCTCCGCGAGCGCGTCGGCCAGCTCGTCCAGGTACACCTGCCACTGCGGGAGATGGACCTCGGCCATCAGCCCCTGCCAGTCGCGATTGGCGTAGTTGCTGAGGTCGTCGGCGGCGGTCCGGTCCGCCCAGGTGGTGATCAGGGTGCGTGCCGTCCACTCCAGCCGCACCGCCTCCGCCGGGCTCGTCGCCAGCCGTTTGGCGTCCTCCAGCCACGGCCCCAGCAGAAAGGCCCGGTGGCAGCCCGACATCGCGTCCGTCAGCCGCATCAGCTTCAGCCAGAGCGCGGCGAGCACGCGGAACCGGGCCACGTCCTTGTCGGCCTGGGCGGCCCGCAGCTGCGGCAGCAGGGTCCGGGAGCGGTCGGCGAGCGCCTGCCGGGCCAGATCGGTGAGGTCGTGGCGGTAGGTGTCCGAGTCGCGCAGCGACGGATGTACGTCGAGGAGCGCCGCGAACGCCCGGTCGAAACCGGCCGGGTCGAAGGCGGTGCCGACGGAGGAGGTGATGTTGGGCCGACGGGAGAAGAGCGAGTCGACGGGGCGGCCGTCGGTGCTCGTCAGCCGGTACGCCGTGGCGGCCAGCGCGGTGAAGGCCGCCTCCGCCGAGCGGTCGCGGCCGCCGTAACGGAACTTCGGGTACGCCCGGAACCACGACTCCCGGTCCACCTTCCCGGTCCGCCAGGCCAGCTCGCTGAACAGCTCGAACGCCGCCGGGTCGCGCTCGGTCGCCTCCGGCATGTACGCCGTGCCGACCAGGGCGCTGCCCGGCTTGTCGCGCCAGGCCGTGAACTTCTCCGTCCAGCGGTCGGTGTTGGCGCCGATCGTCGTGCGGCCGCCGAAGTTCGGGATGGTGCCGAAGGCGTACGGTGCCCCGCCCCAGTCCTTCTCCCGGTCGGTGACCGTGTCCAGGTCGGAGAGGCCGTCGACGATCAGGATCCGGTCGGTGTCGATCGCCTCCAGCAGCGCCTTCCGTGGATTGGCCTGCCAGCCGAGGATCACCCATGTCGCGCCGGGGTGCGCGGTGCGCAGGGCCGACTCGACGGCACGGGCGGCGTCCGGCACCGGGACGTCACCGGCGCTGCCGCCCTCGTGCAGCAGATCCATCTTGAAGTGATCCGCCGGACCGAACAGTTCTTCCCGGTGCCGGTAGAAGGCGGCGGCCACCTCGGCGAAGACGGGGGTGCGCGGGTCGAGCCAGTCCGGCCGGCGCAGCCCGTTCCAGGTGCCCTGGGGAACGACCCGGGCCCCCGGATTGCGGTCCGTGAAGCCGTCCGGGACCGTGCCGAAGTAGCCGGGGAACACCGGAGCCATGCCCAGCTCCCGCATCCGGTCGGCGATGCGCCGGCCCAGCTCGGCGCGCCGCCCGATCAGCTCGGGACCGAGCGGGCCGCCGTACCCGCTCATGTTCTGGAGCAGCCACCACGGCTGGTGGGAAGGGGCGGGCAGCCAGGCGCGGGCCTCGGCATCGCTGTAGCCGAAGTCCTGGAGCAGCCGGTGATAGACGGCCTCCTGCCCGGCGGTGACCAGCACCTCGTTGCAGCCGTGCAGGGCCAGGACGTCGAGCATCCGCTCCCAGTGCGGCCAGTCGGCGTACGGGGCGGTGTAGCCGTCGTGGGTGTCGTTGAGGGCGAACCGGTGGGCGACGGTCGCGGAGCGCTCGACAGGGCTGCGGGGAGCGGGCAGCCGGCGGGGCAGAGCGGTGCGGCTGCCGGACCAGGAGATCACGGCGTCGCAGGTGTACTTGAGGTACCAGTGCGCCCCCGTCAGGGCGGCGGCCGGTGTGGTGGCGGCGATCTCGATCCGCCCGGTGGTGCCGGTGACCCGGAAACGGTCCTGCGCGCCGTCGCCCCGGGGGAGGGAACGGAGCCGGAACTGCCCGGCATGGTCCGGCAGCAGACGGCCGAGCGCCTCGTGCGCGGGCGCGAGGTCCGGGGCCGGAGCGGCCGGAGCGGCGGTGGCGTGCGCCGGGGCGGCGGCCCCCAGCGCGGCGGCGGCGCCGACGGCTCCGGCGGTGCCCAGCAGCGTACGTCTCGTCAGCCGGGAGGAGCTGAAGGGCAGGGAGGGTTCCGTCATGATCCGCACTCCTCGGTGTTGTTCATGGTGGTGCATGCGACAACAAGTGCGTGCGGTGCGCACGTTAATGACGGGTGCGGGGGCGGGCAATGGGGCGTTCGGCGGTTTGTGCCGATCCAGCCGTTCGGCCCTCACGGCGGGGGCGGCCGGGCGCCCTGCCGTCAGACGAAGGCGGCGAGCCGGTGGTCGACCGGCGCCCCCGTCATCCGGTTGGCCAGCGTCGACATCGTGTACGTGCCGATGCCCAGGACCACTTCCAGCGCGTTGCGCGCGGTGTAGCCGTGCCCCAGGAACGCCCGGAGCGCGGCGTCGTCCACGGCGCCGGCCGTCGCGAGCACGGCCAGGGTGAACTCCCGTACCGCGTTCAGCCGTTCGTCCGCCGGCGGCCGCCGTTCGCGCAGGGCCGCGATCAGCTCGGGGTCCGCGCCGAGCGCGTCGAGCTTCGCCGTGTGCATCGCCACGCAGACGTGGCAGTCGTTGCGGGTCGCCATCGTCATGATCAGGACCTCGCGGGAGAGCGGGTCGAGGGTGGTGGACTCGAAGACGGCGCTCGCCCTCAGGAAGCCGTCGAGCAACTCCGGCGAGGTGGCGATCCGGGCGACGGCGGAGGGCAGATGGCCCTGCTTCGCCGTCACCGCCTCCATGGTGCGACGGGCGGCGGCAGGGGCGGATTCGAGGGTGTGGTCGGGAAACACGGACGCGGACATGGCTGACCTCTCCTGGTGGTTGCTCACGCTAAAATCGACAACGTGATTGACGAAAAGGTAAACCAGGTTGTCGAGTTCTGCAATGGCTGAGCGGCGGGCGGAAGGGGTCGAGGGGGACGCGGCGGGCTTCGAGCTGCCCCTGCTGCTGTTCGCCGGATTCCGGTCGATCGTCGACGAGTTGCATCGGGACCTCGCCGGGCACGGCCATGCGGACGTCCGTCCCGCGTACGGCTTCGCGCTCCAGGCGGTCGGCCGTGACGGGGCGACCGCCAGTGAGATCGGGCGACGGCTCGGGGTCTCCAAGCAGGCGGCCGGCAAGACCGTGGAGAAGCTCGAAGGGCTCGGGTACGTGGAGCGCGTCGACGACCCCCGTGACGGCCGGCGCAAGCTGGTCCGGCTGACCGCGCGGGGCATCGACGTACTGGTCAGATCCGCCGAGGGCTTCGACCGGCTGCGGGCCCGGTGGGTCGAGGTGCTCGGCGCCGACCGGGTGCGGGCGATGGAGGCCGATCTGCGCGCGATGGTGCCCGCGAGCGCGCTCCGGCTCGATGTGCCGGGCTGGTTCAACGACTGACGGGCAGCCGGGGCGACTGTGGGGGCGGCTTGGACTTTGTGGGCGAGAGATAGGACGTATCTCGTACGCACCCTTCCCGATGGCCTGTGTGTGCGACAGCATGCCCACGTCGGAACCCAAGAGATCCGACCATTATTGGTCGGGAACGGGAGGGAACCATGGCACGACGCACCCGTGTGCTCAGTGCGCTCGCACTGGCGGCGACCGCCGCGCTCGTCCCCGTACAGGCGATCGCGCAGCAGCCCGCACACCAGCGGACGGCGCCACCGGGCACCCCGTGCAGCGCGCCGGTGAAGCCCGCCCCGCAGATGGCGGTCGAGTCCTGCGACAGCCCGGACCGGATCATCGAGAAGGCCGCGAACATCGTCCCCACCGCCGGTCAACTCGCCTGGCAGCAGCGGGAGGTGACCGCGTTCACGCACTTCGGGATGAACACCTTCACCGACCGTGAATGGGGCTCGGGCACCGAGGACGAGAAGCTCTTCGCCCCCGAGTCCATCGATGCCGACCAGTGGATGCGCGCCTACAAGGCCGCCGGCGTCGAACAGGTCATGCTCACCGCCAAGCACCACGACGGCTTCGTGCTCTACCCGAGCCGGTACACCGACCACTCGGTCGCGCTCAGCCCGGGCAGCCCCGACGTCGTGGCCGCCTATGTGAAAGCCGCCCGCAAGGCGGGTCTGAAGGTCGGGCTCTACCTCTCGCCCTCCGACGGCGCCGAACTCCCGCACACCTGGCACGCGCAGTGGGTCGACACGATCCGCGAGAAGCAGGCCGAGGGCAAGCCGCTCAGCCTCCCCGAGCGCATGGCACTGGAGGACGGCGACCGCGCCCCGGCCGGCGAGGGCCGCTTCGGCAACGGCAGCCCGGTCACGGAGCGCACGATACCCACCCTCGTCCCCGGCGACGACCGGGCCGCGGCCGTCCGCAGCGGCAAGCTGCCCACCTTCCGGGTGAAGGCCGACGACTACGACACGTACTACCTCAACCAGCTCTACGAACTGTTCACCCAGTACGGCCCGATCGAGGAACTCTGGCTCGACGGCGCCAACCCCTGGTCCGGCTCCGGCATCACCCAGAAGTACGACGTCAAGCAGTGGTTCGACATGGTGAAGGCACTCTCGCCGAACACCGTCGTCTTCCAGGGCCCGCAGGGCGTGCGCTGGGTCGGCAACGAGAACGGCATCGCCCGCGAGACCGAGTGGAGCGTCACCCCGCACACCACCGACCCGTGGACCGGGCTCGGCAGCCTGCCCAACGACTCGACCGACCCCGACATCGGCTCCCGGGCCCGGCTCCTCGACCCGGAGGTCAACTACCTCCAGTGGTACCCGGCCGAGGCGGACGTCTCGATCAGGCCCGGCTGGTTCCACCACCCGGACCAGAAGCCCAAGACGCCCGCCCAGCTGATGAACCTGTACGAGAAGAGCGTCGGCCGCAACGCCTCGCTGCTGCTCAACGTCCCGCCGGGCAAGGACGGCCGGATCGACGACGCCGACGTCGCCTCACTGACCGCCTTCGGCTCCGACGTACGCCGGATCTACGGCACCGACGTACGCAGGCAGAACCCGGCCCCGTACACCTTCGACCGGATCGCCGTCCGCGAGGACATCCGGCACGGTCAGCGGGTGGAGAGGTTCGCCGTCGAGGCCCGCGTCGGCGGGAGCTGGCAGCGGATCGCCGAGGGCACGACCATCGGCCACCAACGCATCCTGTCCCTGGCCACCCCTGTCACCGCCACCTCGGTACGGGTGAAGGTCCTGGAATCCCGGGCCGCACCGCACCTGGGGGCGACGACACTGCACCTGAGCACCGCGCCGTGACCCGGTGGCCGTGCGACCCCGCGGCCGGGGGTCGCACGGCCGTCCGCCGTTCAGCCCCGGTCGAGATAGGCGAGCACCGCGAGGACGCGGCGGTTGTCGTCGTCGGACGGCGGCAGGGAGAGCTTCCCGAAGATGTTCGAGGTGTGCTTGGCCACCGCCCGCTCCGTGATCACCATCTGCGAGGCGATCGCCGCGTTCGAACGGCCCTGCGCCATCAGCTCCATGACCTCCAGCTCGCGCGGGGTGAGCATGCCCATCGGCCTGTCCTGCGAGCGCCGCGACAGCAACTGCGAGATCACCTGCGGGTCCATCGCGGTGCCGCCCGCCGCGACCCTGCGCACCGCGTCGACGAACTGCTCGGCGTCGAAGACCCGGTCCTTGAGCAGATAACCGATGCCCCCGTTGCCGTCCGCCAGCAGCTCGCGCGCGTACAGCTGCTCCACATGCTGCGAGAGCACCAGCACCGGGAGCCCCGGCTTCGCCCGCCGGGCCGCCAGCGCGCACTGCAGGCCCTCGTCCGTGTGGGACGGCGGAAGCCGGACGTCGACGATCGCGACGTCCGGCTCCGACTCGGCGAAGGCACGGGTCAGCTCGGGCCCGCTCTCGACGGCTGCCGCGATCTCGAAGTCGTACGCCTCCAACAAGCGGACCAAGCCGTCGCGCAGCAGGAAGAGATCTTCGGCTAGGACAACTCGCAAGGGATCTCCATGGTCACCATGGTGGGACCGCCCGCGGGGCTGCTGACGGCCATGATGCCGTCGAATGTACCGAGTCGGCGTTCGATTCCGCTCAGTCCGGAGCCGCCGCCCACCTTCGCCCCGCCCCTGCCGTTGTCGGTGACGGAGATCCGCAGCGCGGAGTTCTCGTGGTGGATGTCCACGCAGACGCGGTCCGCCCCCGCGTGCTTGGCGGCGTTCGTCAGCGTCTCGCTCACCGCGAAGTACGCCGCCGACTCGACCGCGGCGTCCATGCGGCCGCCCAGCTCCGCGTCGACCTCCGACTCGAAGGGCAGCCGCAGCGCCAACGCCCGGACCGCGTCGGCGAGTCCGCGCTCGGCGAGGACCGGAGGGTGGATGCCCCGGACCAGGTCGCGCAGCTCGGTGAGCGCCTCGGCCGACGACTCCCGGGCCATGGCCAGGAGCTTCTTCGCCTGCGCCGGGTCCTTCTCGATCAGCGCCTCCACCGTGCCCAGGCTCATGCCCATCGCGACCAGCCGGGCCTGCGCGCCGTCGTGCAGATCCCGCTCGATGCGCCGCAGTTCCAAGGCGGCGGTGTCCACGGCCTCGTGCCGGGTCTCGGTCAGCCGGTCGATGCGCCGGACCAGCTCCTCGTCCTGGGTGGGGGCCAGCAGCGAGCGGGCGATCACGAAGTGCAGCCGCAGCAGCCGCTCGCTGACCAGCACACCGATCGCGAACAACACCGCACCGAGCGCGGCGGCGGCAAGACCCGTCGCCTGGCTGTCGACCGGGACGAAGCCGTACCAGTAGCGGTCGTCGGTGAAGACCCGCCACAGCCCGGCCGCCAGCACGAGACCTTCCAGCGGATAGATGAACAGTGCGGCGGCCAGGGTCGCGACCACATAGCCGGCTGTCATGTCGACCAGCAGCCACTCGATGTCGCGCCAGGTCGCCGGGTCCTTCAGCATCAGCGTGGTCCGCTCCACCTGCCCGGTGAACCCGGTGCGCAGATCCTTCGGGAAGGGGCGGTAGGGGACAGGTATGCGGACGTCGGACCAGGCGATGGCGAGCAGCCGCCTTCGGTTGGCGTGCCTGCGGACCAACTCCAGTACGTAGGGGGTGGTGAACAGGCCGACGCCCAGCGGGATGAAGGCGATCGAGAGCACGGCCCATACGAAGAGCGTGATCGAACCGACCAGGCTCGCGACCGACACCACGACTCCGCGTCCGGCGGCCAGCATCGCGGCCCTCATCCGTCCCTGCATCGCGTCCATCCCCGGTCCGTCCCCCTCGCCGGGCCCTCCTGCCGGACCCGTTCCGCAGACAGTCTCTCCCGGTGGCGGTCCCGGGTGTCAGCCGTTCCACCACCCGGGCGGGGTGTACCCAGCACCACCCCGCCGTCCTCGCCCTACGGCTCCGGGGAAGGGGGCTTCGGCGGCTGGGGCGGGCGGCTCCCCGTTCCTAGATTCGTCAGCGTTCATCGGCGGCGCGTCCGGCGCCGCGTTTCTGCCGGGTACAACTGACTTCTGGGGGCGAACACGCCATGAGGCGCAACCTCGCGGCACGCATCGGTATGTGGAGCGCGCACCACCGCAGGACCGCCATTCTCGGCTGGCTGCTCTTCGTCGTGCTCGCCACGGGCATCGGCGGGGCATCGGGGCTGGTCGAGATGGACGATGCGGAGAACGGCGCGGGCGACTCGGCACGGGCCGAGCAGATCCTCGACGACGCCGGACTCGGGCAGCCCGCCGGCGAGCTGGTCATGGTGTCCGCCGCGAGGGCGGGGGACTGGCAGGACGCCGCCCGCGAGCTCTCCGCGGCCCTCGGACGGACCGGCGAGGTGGCGGACCTGGCGGCGCCGGTCCCCTCCGGGGACGGCAAGGAGGCGCTGATCACCTTCGACCTGAAGGGGGACGCGGCGACGGCGCCGGACCGGGTGCAGCCCGTGCTGGACGCGGTGGACGGGGTCCGGGCGCACCACCCCGACGTCACCGTCCACCAGTTCGGCGAGGCCAGCGCCGGGAAGTGGCTCGGCGACCTGCTCTCCGAGGACTTCAAGAAGGCCGAATTCACCGCGGTACCCCTGGCCCTGGGCATTCTGCTGGTCGCCTTCGGCGCCGTCGTCGCGGCGCTCCTCCCGGTCGGGCTGGCACTGACCGCGTGCCTGGCCGCCTTCGGGCTGCTGTCGCTCGCCAGCCACCAACTGCACCTGTTCCAGACCACGTACTCGGTGATGTTCCTGATGGGCTTCGCCGTCGGCGTCGACTACTGCCTGTTCTATCTGCGGCGCGAGCGCGACGAGCGGGCGGCGGGACACGACGCGGAGACGGCGCTGCGGATCGCGGCGGCGACCAGCGGCCGGGCGGTGCTGGTCTCCGGGCTCACGGTGACGGTCGCGATGGCAGGCATGTTCCTGTCCGGCCTGATGCTGTTCAAGGGCTTCGCGCTCGCCACCATCATCGTGGTCCTCGTCGCCGTGCTGGGCTCGGTGACGGTACTGCCCGCGCTGCTGTCCTGGCTGGGCGACCGGGTCGAGGCGGGACGGCTGCCCTTCCTCGGCCGCCGAGGGGGCCGACGCGCCCGCACCGGCGGCGGGATCGCCGGCAGGGTACTGCGGCCGGTGCTGTCGAGGCCGCGGACCTTCGCGCTCGCCTCGGTCGTCGTCCTGCTCGCGCTGGCCGCGCCCGCCATCGGGATGAAGACCGAACAGCTCGGCCTGGAGAAGCAGTTCGGCTCCCACTCGCAGCTCTCGGTCGCCTACCGGCAGATCAGCGCGAGCTTCCCGGGCGGCCCCGACCCGGCACGCGTGGTGGTGAAGGCCGACGACATCGAGGCCCCCGCGCTGCGCAAGGCGCTCGACGGCTTCGAGAAGGTGACCGTCCACAAGGCGCAGAACGTCGCGGAGATCGAGGTACCGCTCCCGCACGGACGGACCTCGCTCCTCGAACTCCGCGAGAAGCGGCTGCCCGCCGCGTTCGACGCCACCGGTGCCCAGGTGTACGTGACCGGCGAGACCGCGGGTTCCGTCGACTTCAACGAACAGCTCAAGCGCGGCATCGTCCCCGTCTTCGCCTTCATCACGGCGGTGACCTTCCTGCTGATGCTGTTCTGCTTCCGCTCGTACGTCATCGCCGTGACATCGATCGTGCTCAACCTGCTCTCCGTGGCCGCCGCCTACGGGGTGATGGTCGCCGTCTTCCAGCACGGCTGGGGTGCTTCGCTGATCGGCTCCGAGGGGGTCGGCGCGATCGAGTCCTGGATGCCGCTCTTCGTCCTGGTCGTCCTGTTCGGACTCTCCATGGACTACCACGTGTTCGTGGTCTCCCGGATCCGCGAGGCCCGCGACCGGGGGCTGTCCACCCGGGCCGCGATCGACGAGGGCGTCCGGCGGACGGCGGGCGCGGTGACCGGCGCCGCCGTGATCATGGTCGCGGTCTTCGCGGTCTTCGGGACGCTGTCGATGCAGGACATGCAGCAGATGGGCGTCGGCCTCGCCGTCGCGGTGCTGCTGGACGCCACGGTCGTACGGATGGTCCTGCTGCCCTCGGTGATGGCCCTGCTGGGCGAGCGGAACTGGCGCACCCCGCGCGCCCTGACCCGGCTGCCGAGCCTGGAGCACGCCGAGCCGGAGCGGGAGCCGGTGGGGTCCGGGCGGCTCGGCTGACCGGGCAGGCCCGCCCGGCCCGGAACATGGAGCGGCCCTGGTCCGGTACGTGCCGGACCAGGGCCGCCCCAGCCGTCTTCCGACGCGTCAGGGCGTGTACTTGTACCCGACGCGCCGCACCGTCTGGATCGAACGCCGGTGCTCCACGCCCAGCTTGCGGCGCAGCCGGGCGATGTGGACGTCCACGGTGCGCCCGTCGCCCACGTGCCCGTAGCCCCAGACCGTGGTCACCAACTGGTCGCGGGTGTGCACCCGGTGCGGGTGCGCGACCAGATGGGCGAGCAGCTCGAACTCCAGGTACGTGAGGTCGAGGGTGTTCCCGTCCACCGCGGCGGTGCGCTGCACGGGGTCGATGCGCACCGGCCCGGTGGCCGGCTCGTCCACCGGTGTCGGCACCACGTACTGGGCGGCCGCGGCCGCCGCCGCCGTGACGGCGGGCTGCTGATCGGCCGGTACGAGCACCAGATAGCCGATCATCGGCGGCCGGCCCGGCAGCGCCGGAACGGTGTGCTGGGGCGCGGGCAGCCAGGTGGCACCCGGCGGCAGGAACTCCGCCACATCGGCCAGCTGGACGACCTCGTCGGGGTCGACGGCGCGCAGCCGGTGGCGGTTGGGGGAGAGGGAACGGGCGGAGGTGGTGGCCGCAGCGGACGCCGAGGGCGCTGAGGTGGCAGCGGCCGCGGCGGAGAAGGTACGAGTGTTCGCCATGAGGGTCAGCTCTTTCGCGCGAAGGAGTCGTCGGTGGACGGACTTGCTTGCGCGCGGGCCGAAGGCCGGGGTGAGCGGCTTTAGAGGGCCTGCGCGTTCGACGCGCGACAACACACCCGGTCGAAGTCATGGTGCTGACGGGAAGGCCAGAACGGCTCGAGGTCGCTGCGACCTGTCGAGGTGTGCTGGTGGATGCTGGCCATGCCCCCATTGAACCAGAGAACCGGACGCCGCAGCAGACCTCTTCCACCCGTCGATACGGACCCTTTGCGTTACCTTCCTCACCAGGGCTTCTCGTACGGCGCCGCAACCGGCGGGCCGCTTTCCGCATCATCCCCCGACCGGCTCAACCCACCAGCCGCTTGCGCCAGTCCAGACCGGTCAGCTCGATCGCCCGGTCCGGCGACCCGTCCCACTCCACCGTCAGCCCCGCATCGCCGAGCGCCTCGACGACCTCCCGGCCCACGAAGGCGGTCTCGTCCGCCGCCTCGCCGAACCCGCCGTAGTACAGCGTCAGGCCGTGCCCCGCCGCGGCACTCCCGGTGCCCTGCGTATGGAAGAAGACGAAGCCCCGCGCATCCTCCCGCCCGGCGCCCCGGATCTCGGCGAGACCGCACGAGCGGCAGCAGGTGAAATGCTCCCTCGCCGTGATTCCGCCCTCGTCCAGCCGGGCGAACGCCCGCGTCAGCCGGTCCGCGTCCGTCACGTCCGACCACTGCCGCTGCTCCTCGACCCGCTCCAGCCACAGCCGCTCCACCAGCTGCTGCGCCTGTGCGGGCGTCACCGGACGCACGCCGTCCTCGACCAAGTGGTCCTCGGCCGTCCGGGAGAGCTCCTGGACCGTCCCGTACCCGCAGCGGAGCAGCACCCGTATCCGCTCCTCCAGCTGCGCCCGGATCTCCGCCGGGATCTCCGGCACGGGCTCCGGCTCCGGCATCCCGGCGCTCTCCCACTCCACACCCGCGTCCCACTCCGGCTCCTGCCGCGCCCAGCGGGTCATCAGCCCGGCGACCCGCTCCGGCGAACCGATCGACGTCCGGTAGTGCGTGGCGGGGCCACCGGAGCGGCGCTCCAGCTGGTATCCGTCACCGTGATCGAACCAGACCTGCACGTAGGTCCCGGGGAGGTCGGGTATGCGCTGCACGACCAGGAACCGGTCGCCCTTCATACCGATGCGGTGCACCAGGTCGCTCAGCGCCCGCTCCGAAATGCGGGTGTACGTCTCGGAGTTCTCGGTCTCCACCTTGATGTCGAGCATGCGCCAACCCTGACACGGCCCACTGACAACGGCCCGGGACCGGCGGAGCGGGGCGGGGGCACCGCGCGATGCCACGACGAGGGGGCGCCACCCGGCCGGGTGGCGCCCCCTCGTGCGGACGGCGGAGCGGGATCAGACCTGGTCGGCCTTCTCCAGCGCGGCGCAGCAGGTGTCGACGATCAGCCGTGTGACGACGTACGGGTCGACGTTGGCGTTCGGGCGGCGGTCCTCGATATAGCCCTTCCGGTCCTGCTCGACCTGCCACGGGATGCGGACCGAGGCGCCGCGGTCGGAGACGCCGTAGCTGTACTCGTTCCACGGGGCGGTCTCGTGCAGACCGGTCAGCCGGTCGTCGATCCCCGCGCCGTAGTTCTTGACGTGGTCCATCGGCTTGGAGCCCTCGCCCAGCGACTCGCACGCGGTGATGATCGCGTCGTACCCCTCGCGCATCGCCTTGGTGGAGAAGTTGGTGTGCGCGCCCGCGCCGTTCCAGTCGCCCTTGACCGGCTTCGGGTCGAGGGTCGCGGAGACATCGAAGTCCTCGGCGGTGCGGTACAGCAGCCAGCGGGCGACCCACAGCTGGTCGGAGACCTCCAGCGGGGACAGCGGGCCGACCTGGAACTCCCACTGGCCGGGCATGACCTCGGCGTTGATGCCGGAGATGCCGAGGCCCGCCTTCAGACAGTTGTCGAGGTGCTTCTCGACGATCTCGCGGCCGAAGATCTCATCCGCGCCGACCCCGCAGTAGTAGCCGCCCTGCGCGGCCGGGAAGCCGCCCTCGGGGAAGCCGAGCGGCCGGTGGCCGTCGAAGAAGGTGTACTCCTGCTCGATCCCGAAGACCGGCTCCTGGCCCGCGAAGCGCTCGGCCACCGGGCGCAGCGCGGCACGGGTGTTGGACGCGTGGGGCGTCATGTCGATGTCGAAGACCTCGCACAGTACGAGGATGTCGTCGCCGCCGCGTATCGGGTCCGGGCAGCTGAAGACCGGCTTCAGCACCCGGTCGGAGGCGTGGCCCTCGGCCTGGCTGGTGCTCGAACCGTCGAAGCCCCAGATCGGCAGCTGAGCCACGTCCTGCGAGGGGCTCCCGGCCATGATCTTCGTCTTGGAGCGGAGCTTGGCGGTCGGCTCGGTGCCGTCGATCCAGATGTACTCAGCCTTGAACGTCACGGAAGCCATCCTTTGCGGGTGCTGCGGTCCTGCGGTCCGGTCTACGCAGCGCAGCTTCGCAAGACGCGATTTCCCGTCCGTTGCCCGGATGTGAACCCCGTGTTACCGAGGTTTTCCGCGTTCACGCGCGGGCCCTGAGCAGCGACTCGAAGCCGGCCGCGCGGATCCGGCGGACCACTTCCTCCTCCGTGGTGCCCAGCGCCCGGGCCGCCTCCGCGAGCCGCCAGTCCGCGTCGGCGAGCCGGTGCAGCAGATGGCCGCGCCTGATCTGGGCCTCGGACAGCCGGAACGTCTTCAGGTACGCGACCTGCCCCTTGTGATCGGTGATCGTCTCACCGATGTGCTGCCCCGCCCCGCCCGTCCGGAACGGCGGCAGGAACCGCCACAGCGTGAACGAACCCATCCGGTACACCCGGTCGAACGCGTACGAGCTGTCCAGCAGCTCACCCGCGAACAGGGTGTCGTGCGCCTCGGCCCACTCCCGCTCGCACTCCCGCGCCGCCGCCCGCAGCGCGGCGAGTGACCGCAGCCCCGGACCGTCGGGTATCCGCGCCGTGAACTCCGGTACCGGAGCGCCGTACAGCGCGTACTGGTGGATCAGCTCGCCGTACAGGTCCTCGACCAGCGACGGGTGCAGCAGCCGGTAGTCGTCCGGGTGCGGCAGCACGAACGCCGCAGCGAGCGCGTCGGCCGCATACACCATCACTCCGCACTGGCCGGGATGGATCTCGAAGACCCGCAGCGCGTCACCGAGCCCGCGCACCGACCACCCCATGTACGCGTCCTCGGCGCGCGGCGAGAGCCCGTCGCGCAGCGCCTGCCGCGACCACTCCTCCCAGGCGACGGAGGGGCCGCCGAAATGCAGGGCGAGATAGCCCTCCAGCGCGAGGTGCAGCGGCAGGAAACGCAGCCGGTCGCCCGGCCGGCGCTTCGCCATCCGGTGGTGGCGGTGGCGGTGGAGCCGCGCGGTCCGGGGCGCCGGCCGGTTCCCGGCCCCGGAGTCCGCCGCGGCGCCGAGCTGCGTACCGTACGCGGCGGACTGCTCGCCCTCGCCGGACCAGTCGGCGACGAAGCCGTGCGGGATGACCGAGGCGTAGTGCGTGCGCGGTCCGACGTCCACGACACCGTGCCCGTGATCCACGTAGAGCTCCTCGTGCAGCCGCAGCCCCTCGACGGGCTGCTCGCGCACCAGCGGCACCAGCCGGATGCCGCCCCACACCTGGGCGGGGCGGGTGGTGAGCCCGGTCGCTTCGAGCCTGTTCACGATGCCGCTCCTGCCCCGTCGTCGCTCACGAAACGTGCCACCTGCCGGTCCAGATAGGCGTACAGCGCCGCCGCACCCGTGCGTCCCTCGGCGAACCCCGCGATCTCCACCAGCGCCGGCAGGTCCTCCGCGTCCCGGACACCCGCCGTGGGCACGCCCGGCGCGAGGCGCCGCACATCGAAACCGTCCGCGTCGTATACGGGGTTCACATGCACCACCGCCGTGCGCCGGTCCGGATCGAGCCGGGTCCGCCAGACCCGCAGCACCTCGCCCGCGAGTCCGGGAGGCGCGTTGTCCCAGCCGTCCGAGACGATGACCAGCCGGTCGGGGCCCAGCTCCAGCGCGTCCAGCACACGGGTGCCGAGCGGGGTCGGCCCCCAGGGCCTGACCAGCAGCGGATCGGTGCGACCCGACGTCCACAGCGGGGTGTACGCGCCCGGCGCGGCGAGCGCCTCCAGCAGGAAGTGGCAGGCCAGCGCCACGGCGAGCGGCCGGCGCCGCTTCTCGCCCGACCCGGACGACGAGTAGCTGTCGTCCAGCACGGCGGCGACCCGGCCCCAGCCCCCGGCGTGCGGGCCCGCCGCACGCCGGGCCGCCGTGCGCAGCGCACGGGTCAGCTCCGCGCGGTGCGCACCGCGTGCCTCGAAGCCGAGCGACAGGACGTACAGGGTGAGCCGGGTCAGCGGCATCGCGGTCAGGTCCACATCCGCGGGCAGCAGCGCGCCGTCCCCGGCGGCGCGCTGCCCCAGGGTCCGCAGCCGCTCCAGCCGGGTCATCCGCGGCGCCATCCGCTCCAGGAACACCTCGCGCTTCATCCCGCGCCGGGCGGCGAGGCCCTCGGCGACGGTGAACGGCAGCTCCTCGACGGCCCCCTGCTCGTAGTGGGCCCGCCGCCAGGCGTCGAGCAGCCCGTGCCGGTAGCTCGTCCGGTGCCCCGGCCGGAACAGGAAGTCCCCCGTCTCGTCCGGCTCCCCGGCTCCGCCGAACCGGAGGTGGACGTGGCGGGCGGCGGTCTTCAGCCCGGAGCGGTACTTCACCGCGTCGTGCGCCGGGTCGGGCCGGGCGGCCAGCCAGTCCCGCATGATCGCGCGGGTGCGCCGGTTGTTCACCCCGGCCGCGCGCAGCGCCCGGAACAGCCGGTACACGCGCTGCGGCGGCAGCTTCGCCAGCCGGGCGGCGATCAGCCGGCCCTCGGTGCGCTTCTCCTCGGCGCTCGCGTCGGCGGCGTGCTCCAGCAGGCCCCGCACGACGAGCGCGGCGTTGTGGTCGTTGATGTCGAGGGCGAGCGCGGCGGCGTACACCCGGCGGTAGTTGACCCGCACGTACTCGTGGAGGAAGTCCAGCGAGAGCTGCTGCTCGTACGCGGATGAACGGAACTCGCGCTGTCCGGTCGCGGTGATCGCGGCATTGACGAAGAGCAGCACGTCCTCGGCGGCGACGAGGCCGGCGTCGGTTCCGGTGCTGGTGGTCATGGTTCCCCCGTGGAGTCACGCGCCGCCGTGCACCCGGGCGGAGCGCCGGCCGGGGAATGGGGGCGCGAACAGCGAAATCAGTGCTTCAGAGGCAAGTCCCGGAAGTCGCAGCCGGAGTCCCGCGGCCGGCCCCGCAAACGTAGCCACCGAAAGCGCCCCGCGCCAACTCAATACGAGGTGGGCCCGGCCGACCCGGCAGACTTGCCCCATGACGACACTTCCCCCGACCCCCCTGCGCATCGGCCTCGTCGGTACGGGCCCCTGGGCCCGGAACACCCAGGCCCCCGCCCTCGCCGCCCACCCCGGCGTCGCACTGAGCGGTGTCTGGGGCCGCCGCCCCGAGGCCGCGGAGGAACTGGCCGCCGCGCACGGCACCACGGCGTACAGCGGCGAGGCCGGCATCGACGAGCTCTTCGCCGCCAGCGACGCCGTCGCGTTCGCCCTGCCGCCGGACGTCCAGGCCCCGCTCGCCGCCCGCGCCGCGGCCACCGGCCGTCATCTGCTGCTGGACAAGCCGGTCGCGACCACCGTCGCGGGCGCCCGTGAGGTCGTCCGGGCCGCCGAGCAGACCGGGATCGCCTCCGTCGTCTTCTGCACCCTGAGGTTCGCGGCCGAGACATCCGCCTGGATCGAGGAACAGGCCGCCGTGGACGGCTGGTTCACCGCCCGTGCCGAGTGGATCGGCGCGCTGTTCGCCCCGGGCGCGACGAACGAGTACGCCGCCTCGCCGTGGCGCCGCGACAAGGGCGGCCTGTGGGACGTCGGCCCGCACGTCCTGTCGGTCCTGATCCCGGTGCTGGGCGACGTGACCCGGCTGACCGCGGCCCGCGGCCCGTCCGACACCACGCATCTCGTCCTCCGCCACTCCTCCGGCGCGTCCAGCACGGTGACGCTCGCACTGGGCGCGCCCGTGGCCGCGGCCGCCACGGAGATCGAACTCCGGGGCGAACAGGGAACGGCCACCCTGCCGCGGTGGTCCGATCCCGTCGCCGGCTTCCGGTCGGCGGTCGACGCGCTGATCCATTCGGTGCGTACGGGGGACCCGCACCCCTGCGACGTACGGTTCGGGCTGCGCCTGACGGAGCTGCTGGCGGAGGCCGAGAAGCAGACGGACGCGTAGGACGGCGACGGCTCCGCCGCGGCGCCCGCTGCATCGGCGTCCGGCGGAGCTCCGGCCGGGCCCCGGCCCCGGGGCGCCGAGCCGTGGACGGGGGGGCGCCCCGGTGGTCAGGGGGCCGAGGTCACCGCCCGGTGCGCGGCGAGCAGGAAGCGCCGGACGGCGGCCGCCTCCCGCTCGTCGAAGCCGCGCAGCACCGCCACCGTGCTCTCGATCAGGGGTCCGAAGAACGCCCATCCCAGCTCCACCGCCCGCTCGTCGACCGTCAGCAGCACGCGCCGCCGGTCGCGCGGATCACGGGTGCGGGTCAGATGGCCGAGCCGTTCCAGCCGGTCGATGACGGCGGTGGTGCCCGCCGAGTTGAGCCCGAGCTGCGCGCCGAGCCACCCGGCGGTGGCGTCCGTCCCCGCCCGCCCCGCGTCCAAAAGGCAGATCAGGGCGCGGACATCGGTGCTGTGCATGTGATGGAGGGCCGCGAACTCGGCCTGGCGCAGCCCGAATTCGACGGACACCTTGCGCAGCAGATGCACGATCTCCAGTTCCGGTCCCGGTTCCGGACCCCGCTCGCTCATCGGCGCTCCTTCCGTTCCACCGAGTCTATTATCTCGCCGAGCGAGATAATATTCGGGAGCGGCGGATCCAGCGGGAGCGGTACGACCGGGGAGGCACCCATGACATCCACGTCGGCACACACGTCGTTCCACCAGGCATACGACGAGGTCCTCGCCGTCGGCTGGCCCGCCGGGACGACGTACGCCCAGGTCACCACCCCGTACGGCACCACCCGCGTCAACAGCTGCGGCCCCGCCGGCGCCCCGCCCCTGGTGCTGCTGCCCGGGGGCGGTGCCACCTCCACCGTCTGGTACGCCCAGGCCGCCCACCTGGGCCGTACCCACCGCGTCCATGCCGTCGACCTGATCGGTGACCCGGGCCGCAGCGTCGCGGGGGAGCGCCCGATCCGTACGGTGGCGGACCTGGCGTCCTGGCTCGACGGGGTGCTGGACGGGCTGGGGGCCGACCGCACCGCGCTGGGCGGGCATTCCTACGGGGCCTGGATCGCCCTCCACTACGCCCTGCACGCGCCCCGCCGCGTCTCGGACCTGGTCCTGGTGGACCCGACGCAGTGTTTCACCGGCTTCCGGCCCGGCTACCTGCTGCACGCGCTGCCGATGCTGATCCGGCCGAGCGCGAAGCGGACGCGGGCCTTCCTGAGGTGGGAGACGGGCGGCGCCGCGCTCGACCCGGCCTGGCTGCGACTGCGCGACGCGGCCACGGGCTTTCCGTCCGCCCGCCCGGTCACCGGGCCCCGCCCCGCCCCGGAGGCCCTGAGCGCACTGGACGTACCGACCCTGATCCTGCTCGCCGAACGCGGCCGGGCCCACGACCCGGCCCGCGTCGCCGCCGGGGCGGCCCGGCTGCTCCCCCGGGTGACGACGGCGACGATTCCCGGCGCCACGCATCACACGCTGCCGCTGTACGGGCCGACGGCGGGCGAACTGAACCGCGGGATCGAGGACTTCCTCGGTTGACGGGCCTGCGTACGGGGCGGCGCCCGGGCCGCCCGCGGACGCTCAGCGTTCCAGCGCCTCGCGTACCGCCTCGTCCGTTCGCGCCACGACGGCGGTCCCGTCGTCCGCGGTGATGATCGGCCGCTGGATGAGCTTCGGGTGCTCGGCGAGGGCCGAGATCCACCGCTCGCGCGAACCGGCCTCGCGCGGCCACTCCTTGAGCCCGAGCTCCTTCGCGTCGGCCTCCTGCGTCCGCGTGATGTCCCACGGCTCCAGCCCGAGCCGGTCGAGCACGGCCCGGATCTCGTCCGGCGACGGCACGTCCTCCAGATAGCGGCGGACGGTGTATTCGGCACCCTCCGCATCGAGCAGCCGCACCGCGCTGCGGCACTTGGAACAGGCGGGATTGATCCAGATCTCCATGGGGCCAAAGGTACGCGAGGGACGACCCGAAAGCCCTTCTGGCCAGCGCCGATTGTCAGTGCCGGGCAGTAAAATAAAGGCAGTTGGTGAGGGTTCCACGACCATGCCAGGAGGTTGCCCATGGCCGTTGCCGCAGTCACGACCGAGCCGCTCCACAAGCCCCTGATGAAGAAGCCGCTCCCCGCGGGCCGGCCCCGCGAGTGGTACATCTCCCACAACCGCCGCCTGAAGGCCATGCGCCTGGCGATCGCCCTGCTCGACACGGGCGTCTACTACCCGTCGACCGCGACCGACGACAGGATATGCGCGACCGCCGAGCGCATCGGCATCCACCCGCCGTCCGACACGACCTGCCGCATGGTCCGCGCCCTGATCCGCTACGGCCGCTGACGTCCGGCGCACCCGACGGCCGTGTCCCCGAGCCCTGTACGCGACCCGGGGACACGGCCACGTACAGCACGGCCATGTACAGGCGGCGACGGACCCGGTTCAGAACCCGCCGCAGGCCGCCGTGGCGAAGGCCCCGGAGGCCGTGGCCGTCCGAACGGTCCCGTTGTCCACCGTCACCGCACAGGCGACCTCGCCGCCCGATGCCCCGAGGGTGACGGCGAAGGAACCGCCGCTCATGAAGCCCCTGGTCCGGGTCTCCCCGGTCCAGGGCAGCGTCCGCAGAGTCAGCCGCGCGGTCGAGAGGTCGCCGTCGCGCCAGGTGGGATAGGTGACGGTGACGTCCTTGGCGGTGCCGGTGACCTCGTACGTGATCCGCAGCGGCTTCGTCCCCTCCCTCGACAGCGCACCGGCGACCGTCCCGACGGCGACGGCGCCACCACCGGCCAGCGCGAGCACGACCACGAGCAGCACCCAGGGCCACCGCCTCCGGCGCCGCACCGCTTCCGGTACGCCGCCCGGCCTCTGGTCGCTCATGCCTCCAGCCTCGACCGCCCCGTGCCGCACCGCGAATCGATGCCGCCCTCTCCGCTCACCCGACCGGCGTACACCGCATGCGGCCGGGGCCGCCGCCCCTTTGACTGGGGCGATGGGCGAAGGGGGGTGGCGAGTGCTGGGAGGCACGATGACGAGGAAAGCCGCGCGAGGTCTGTGGGCCGTACTGCTGACGACGGCCGTGCTGTCGACGGCCGCAGGCTGTTCCGACGACGGCGGCAGCGCCTCCAGCACGGCGTCCAAGGCCGCGTCCGCCGCGGCGTCCGCGGCATCCCGGGGCGCCGACGTGGTGGCCTCGGCGACGGCCGCCGCGGGCGAGAAGCTGAACAACTTCAAGAACGGCGTGAATGCCAGGAGCGATGTCGAGCTGGGAAAGCCGGGCACCGACGGCGACGGCCGCGCCACCGTGAAGGTCACCGTCAAGAACAGCTCCGACTCCGCGAAGTCGTACGCGGTGCAGGTCAACTTCCGCGACGGGAGCGGCAATCTGCTCGACACGGTCGTGGTGACGGTCGACGACGTCGGCCCCGAGGCGTCCAAGGAGGCCACGGCCCGCAGCAACCGCAAGCTGTCAGGAGAGGTCGAGGCCGAGGTGGGACGGGCTCTGCGGCACTGATCGGACCGCGACAGCGCGCGACCGTCACACGCCGTTGGAGGAATCCCCTGGAATCAGATCCGGCGGCAGAACACTCACGACGACCGGAGCCGGGGGATTCGAAGGCGTGGGCACCTGGATGAGGAAGGGGAAGAACACGATCTCGCTTCCCGTATTCAGAGCCCGCTGCGAAACCCGGTAGCAGACGACCTCATTCGGATTGTCGATGAGTGTGTAGCACCTGAGTTCCGAAGGCGCGACCTGGAAATTCTGCTGTGAGGCGATGGCGTTGCTCGCCGATGTGCCCAGGATGCCGGCCGTCAGGAAGGAAGCCGCCGCGGCGGCACCGATGTTCCGCAAGGTTGTCTTCTTCATGTCCATCAGCTCAAAGGCTCGGGGTGAACTGGAGTTCCCCATCGGCATGCCGGGGCTTCAGCGGCACCAGCACCATGGCTCGACGGGGACGATTCTCGTAGAACCAGAACTGCTCGCAGAGCTGGAAGCGGGCGTCGACGACCATCGTATCGTTCGGCCCGTTCTCCTGCCGGTCCGTCTTTTTCGGCCGTGTCACGTTCCCCGGTCGGCGTCTCGTACGGCACCTTTCTCAACTCCCCGGCCATGACTGGTTGAATCCGGGAAATCTCTCGGTGCGACATCCGCGAGGAGAACGCGCAAGCTTGGGGAGGAGGGATTCCAGGATTCCGCCTGGAATTGTTGCTGTCGGTCCCGTCGTTGCTTCAGCGTCACGCCGGAGTCGTGCCATGGCTGAGGCCCGCTGATCACGATGACAATGTGACGGGAACAGCAAGAAAGCACAGTGCCGGAAAGGGGAAAACCGTGAGAGGTAAAGTCGTCCTGAGTTCCGCCGCGACAGTTGCGCTCGTCGGGGGGCTGGCTGCGACCACTGTCGCTCCTGCTTCCGCTGCCCCGACCCAGACGTGCCGGGTTGTGGCAAGCACCTTGACCGGAGAGAACTTCGATCCCAACGCGCTGTTCGTCGTATCCCCTGGGGGGATGGTGCTGCGCCCTTCTTCTGACGGTCGTGTAGGACCGGCCGCCGTAACGGGCACGGGCAGCTTCTCCGTAGGCCCCGTGGCCTGTGTCGGGGGCGGATCAGCGGCATCGACCGTCGCGGGTGCGGCCACTGCTGCGGCTGCCGGAACGAGCGCGGCACAGGCGGCGAGAGCCAGGGGGGCCTCTCCGCAGGAGGCAGCGGCACAGGGCGTAGCTGCGGCGCAGGCCACGGGGAGAACTCTCGGTCTGTCGCAGACGGTGATCAACCAGGTCACCAATCAGACAGTCAACAACCTGAACCAGATCATCGGTTCCACCATCGGTGGCTCCGTCATCGCGGGCAGCGGTAACACGGTCGGCGGCGGCAACACGGTCGGTGGTGGGACGACTCCGGGTACTGGTGGGACGACTACCCCGGGTACTGGTGGGACGACTACCCCGGGTACTGGTGGGACGACTACCCCGGGTACTGGTGGGACGACTACCCCGGGTACTGGTGGGACGACTACCCCGGGTACTGGTGGGACGACCACTCCGGGTACTGGTGGGACGACTACCCCGGGTACTGGTGGGACGACCACTCCGGGTACTGGTGGGACGACCACTCCGGGTACTGGTGGTGGGACGACTACCCCGGGTACCGGTGGTGGGACGACTACCCCGGGTACCGGCGGTGGCACGACCACCCCGGGCACTGGCGGGACGACTACCCCGGGTACTGGCGGTGGCACGACCACTCCGGGTACTGGTGGTGGGACGACTACCCCGGGTACTGGTGGTGGGACGACCACCCCGGGTACCGGTGGTGGCACGACCACTCCCGGCACCGCGACGGGGACTATGCAACCCGGCACCGGAACCGGCGAGCAACCAGTGACGATGCCGGCTCAGTGATTCCCTTTTCCTGCAGGCGGCCGGTCCGGGCCGGCGCAGGCGCGAGCCCCCTGCCGGTGTCCCGCGTCCGATAGTTGATCGTCGGCCTCGACAGCCATGAGCCCTCATCGATTTCTCGATGAGGGCTCATGGATCTGTGTGTGGTGCGTCCGGCCTCAGCCACCCGGCCCCGCTCTTCAGAGGTCGGGAACCCGCTCCTTAGAGGTCGAAGTACAGCTCGAACTCGTGCGGGTGCGGGCGCAGCTGGATCGGGGCGATCTCGTTGGTGCGCTTGTAGTCGATCCAGGTCTCGATCAGGTCCGACGTGAAGACGCCACCGGCCTGGAGGTACTCGTTGTCCGCCTCCAGCGCGTCCAGGACGGCCGGGAGGGAGGTCGGGACCTGCTGGACGTTCGCGTGCTCCTCGGGAGCCAGCTCGTACAGGTCCTTGTCGATCGGCTCGGCGGGCTCGATCTTGTTCTTGATGCCGTCGAGGCCGGCCATCAGCAGCGCGGAGAAGGCCAGGTACGGGTTGGACGACGGGTCCGGGGCCCGGAACTCGACGCGCTTGGCCTTCGGGTTGGAGCCCGTGATCGGGATGCGCATCGCGGCCGAGCGGTTGCGCTGCGAGTACACCATGTTGACCGGGGCCTCGAAGCCGGGGACCAGGCGGTGGTAGGAGTTCACCGTCGGGTTGGTGAACGCCAGCAGCGACGGGGCGTGCTTGAGGATGCCGCCGATGTAGTAGCGGGCCATGTCCGAGAGACCCGCGTAGCCCTGCTCGTCGTAGAACAGCGGGTCGCCGCCGGCCCACAGGGACTGGTGGACGTGCATGCCCGAGCCGTTGTCGCCGAAGATCGGCTTCGGCATGAAGGTCGCGGTCTTGCCGTTGCGCCAGGCGACGTTCTTCACGATGTACTTGAAGAGCATCAGGTCGTCGGCCGCGGCGAGCAGCGTGTTGAACTTGTAGTTGATCTCGGCCTGGCCGGCGGTGCCTACCTCGTGGTGCTGGCGCTCGATCTGGAGGCCGCTGTTCTCCAGCTCCAGGGACATCTCGGCGCGCAGGTCGGCGAAGTGGTCGACCGGCGGGACCGGGAAGTAACCGCCCTTGTAGCGGACCTTGTAGCCGCGGTTGTTCTCGACCGCACCGGTGTTCCAGGCGCCGGCCTCGGAGTCGATGTGGTAGAAGCTCTCGTTCGCCGACGTCTGGAAACGGACGTTGTCGAAGACGTAGAACTCGGCCTCGGGACCGAAGTACGCGGTGTCGGCGATGCCGGTGGAGGCGAGGTACGCCTCGGCCTTCTTGGCCACGTTCCGCGGGTCACGGCTGTACTGCTCGCCGGTGATCGGGTCGTGGATGAAGAAGTTGATGTTGATGGTCTTGTCGCGGCGGAAGGGGTCGACACGGGCGGTCGACAGGTCCGCGCGCAGCGCCATGTCGGACTCGTGGATGGCCTGGAAGCCGCGGATCGACGAGCCGTCGAAGGCAAGCTCGTCGGCCGGGTCGAAGGTCGCCGCCGGGACGGTGACGTGCTGCATCACACCGGGCAGGTCACAGAACCGGACATCGATGAACTTGACGTCATTGTCGGCGATGTACTTCTTCGCGTCGTCGGCGTTCTGGAACATCCAACTCCTCCTACTCCCGGCCCGGGAGGGACGGGGTTGTAGCTCGTGGTGCGGCCAGTGCGGTGGCACACGCTGGACCCGACCATAGGCAGACCGGATTTCTCAAGCATGACCCATTTGTTTCGCAGAAGTTAACCGAGCCGGGTGTGACCGGCGCCTCGTGACCGGTTACGGACCCGTGTTCCGGCCGCTCCGGGGGCCTGGAGCGGCACCCGCCCGGCCGGGCGGGAGAGCGGGCGCAGTACCGTGTTCGGGTGGACAACAGGCAAGCAATCGGATCGTGGCTCTCCGGGCCGCGCGCGGCCGCCGAGGAGATGGGGGCCGATTTCGGCTACCGGGGCAAGCGGCTCGGCCTGCCCGAGCAGGGGCCGGGTTCCGTGGCGCCGCTCGGCCGGCGGTTCGGCGCGATCTTCATCGACTGGGCCCTGTGCCTGCTGATCGCATACGGGCTGTTCGCTCGCGGTGACCAGCAGGCGGCCGGGAACTGGGCCGTGGGCATCTTCCTCGTACTGAGCGTGCTCACCGTCGGGACCATCGGCTGTACGCCGGGCAAGCGCATCCTGGGCATCAGGGTCGTCGCCGAGAACGGCGGCCGGCTGACGTTCGGGCGGGTGGTCGTCCGGAGCGTGCTGCTGTGCCTGGTGATCCCGGCCCTGGTCTGGGACCGCGACGGCCGCGGCCTGCACGACCGGCTCGCCCGCGCCGTCCAGGTCCGCATCTAGCACCGGGCCCGCACCCGAGGCGGAGAAGCCGAAGAAGCAAAGAGGCAGACGAAGAGGCGGGGCGCGAACCGGATCGGTTCGCGCCCCGCCTCTTGGTACGTCCGACGGCGTCAGCGCATCTTTCCGCCGCGCGGCATCCGCATGCCCTTCGGCATGGGGCCCTTCGGCAGCGGCATGTTGCTCATCAGGTCACCCATCGCGCGCAGCCGGTCGTTGGCGGCCGTCACCTGCGGGCCGGTGAGGACGCGCGGCAGCTTCAGCATCTTGGTGCGCAGCTTCTTGAGCGGCACCTGGCCCTCGTCGTTGCCGATGATGAAGTCGTGCACCGGCACGTCGACCAGGACGCGGGCCATCTTCTTCTTCTCGGCCGCGAGCAGCAGCTTCACCCGGTTCGCGTTGCCCTCGCCGACCAGCACGATGCCCGCCTTGCCGACGGAACGGTGGACGACGTCCTGGCTGCGGTTCATCGCGACCGCGGGCGTCGTGGTCCAGCCGCGGCCCACACGGTCCAGCACCGCCGCCGCGGCGCCCGGCTGCCCCTCCATCTGCCCGAAGGCGGCACGCTCGGCGCGCCGTCCGAAGACGATCGCCATCGCGAGGAGGGCCAGCACGAAGCCCAGGATGCCCAGGTAGACCGGGTGGCCGATCAGGAAGCCGACTCCGAGGAGGACACCGAAGGTGACGATTCCCACGCCCGCGACGACAAGACCGACCTTCGGGTCGGACCGCCTGGCCATCTTGTAGGTCAGGGCGATCTGCTTGAGCCGCCCCGCGTTCTCGGCGCTGTCCGCGCCTTCAGTTTTTGCCTTCCTCGCCATGTACAGAAGTTTACGTGGCCTAGGAACGGTGGTCGGCCGCGGCCTCCAGTACGTGCTCGGCCTCGACCCTGTCCTTGGCCCGGCGCCGGTCCTCCAGGACGGCGGTCCAGGCGTTGCGGCGGGCGGTGCGCTGGCCGCTGCCCAGAACCAGCGACTCGACGGCACGGAGAGCATCGGTGACGGAAGGAATGGCGGTGGCGCGTACCGGCACGGCCTGCATCGTGGAAATCTCCTCGGAGCGGATGTGCGGACTGAGTTGCGTGGACTCAGCTGCCCGGGCCGAACTGCCCGGGACTGCGTTGCGCGGAGTGGGTGGCGTGCGCTGGGGTGCGGGAAGCGGGGGCGGCGGCGGCCCGGACGGCTGCCGCCGGCCACCGCGCCGTGTGCACCCAGCGTCACTGCTCGGTGTTACCAGCGCATGACCGGTCGGTCAAACACCAATGAAACCTTGATACGGGCGCCGCGCACGCCGAAGCGGCCCATACGCGCCCCCGACCTGCGGGGAGCGTACGGGCCGCGTCGAAACAGCTATTACCGAGCGGTAGCTTCTTGTGCTCGGATTCACACGGTGGGCGCCGGGGCGACGGCGCCGCGGCGCTCGATCGCCTGCTGGAAAAGACGGCCCGCGCGGTACGAGGAACGCACCAGCGGCCCGGACATCACGCCGGAGTAGCCGATCTCGTCGGCCTCCTCCTTCAGCTCCACGAACTCCTGCGGCTTCACCCAGCGCTCGACCGGGTGGTGGCGCACGGACGGCCGCAGGTACTGCGTGATCGTGATGAGCTCGCAGCCCGCGTCGTACAGGTCCTGGAGCGCCTCGCTGACCTCCTCGCGGGTCTCGCCCATGCCGAGGATCAGGTTGGACTTGGTCACCAGACCGGCCTCGCGGGCCCGCGTGATGACCTCCAGGGAGCGCTCGTAACGGAAGCCGGGGCGGATCCGCTTGAAGATCCGCGGCACCGTCTCGACGTTGTGCGCGAGCACCTCGGGGCGCGAGGAGAAGACCTCGGCGAGCTGCTCGGGCTCCGCGTTGAAGTCGGGGATCAGCAGCTCGACCTTGGTGCGGCCGGCCTCCCGCTCCGCGGTCAGCG
Organism: Streptomyces sp. NPDC002403; assembly: GCF_053593015.1. Classification (NCBI taxonomy): domain Bacteria; kingdom Bacillati; phylum Actinomycetota; class Actinomycetes; order Kitasatosporales; family Streptomycetaceae; genus Streptomyces; species Streptomyces sp. NPDC002403. Next base: position 354,646 of record NZ_JBSFBQ010000002.1, read on the forward strand.
TGTGGATCTGGCGCACGGTCTCCGCGTACAGCCAGGCGCCGCCGTCCTCCAGGTCGTCGCGCGCGACGCCGGTGATGGTGGCGTAGTTCAGGTCCATCGTGACGACGGACTCGCCGACGCGGCGGGGCTCGTCCCGGTCCAGCGCCTGCGGCTTGCCCGTGTCGATCTGACAGAAGTCACAGCGCCGGGTGCACTGGTCACCACCGATGAGGAAGGTGGCCTCACGGTCCTCCCAGCACTCGAAGATGTTGGGGCAGCCGGCCTCCTGGCACACCGTGTGCAGACCCTCGCTCTTCACGAGTTTCTGCAGCTGGTTGTACTCGGGGCCCATCTTCGCCCGGGTTTTGATCCACTCGGGCTTGCGCTCGATGGGGGTCTGGCTGTTCCGGACCTCAAGGCGCAGCATCTTGCGCCCGTCGGGTGCGACAGCGGACACTCCGGCACTCCCCTTTGCTTTCACTGCATTGGATTCTTCGGCGAACACCAGGGTACGCCCGTGGTTCAAACGGCTTTACGGGTGGCCAACCTGTGGCCGGCAGGGCCTATTCCCTCAGGTGCGCTCCGGGCGTCATGCCGTGGCCACGGCATCGTCCGTGCGCCCGATGGTGCGCGGGGCGAGCTCGGCGTTCTCCAGGACGTCCCGAAGGTGCTTCTCGACGACCGGGAGCACGTCCGCGATGGTGATGTCGCGGCCGAGCTCGTACGCCAGTGAGGTGACCCCCGCGTCCCGGATGCCGCACGGCACGATCCGGTCGAACCAGGTGTTGTCCGGGTTCACGTTGAAGGAGAAGCCGTGCATGGTCACGCCCTTCGCCACCCGGATGCCGATCGCCGCCAGCTTGCGGTCCTCGCGGCGCTGGCCGGCGTTGGACGGGGCGTACTCGGGACCGTTCAGCCGGGCGTCGAACTCCTCGTCCTGCAGCCGCGGGTCGAAGTCCAGGGAAAGTCCGCCGATCGCCGGGCGCTCCTCGACCGGGTCGCCGAGCACCCAGACGCCGCTGCGGCCCTCGACCCGGGTGGTCTCCACGCCGAACTCGGCGGCGGTACGGATCAGCGCCTCCTCCAGCCGGCGCACATGCGCGACGACGTCCACCGGGCGGGGCAGCTTCTGGATCGGGTAGCCGACCAGCTGCCCGGGGCCGTGCCAGGTGATCTTGCCGCCGCGGTCCACGTCGATGACGGGGGTGCCGTCCAGTGGGCGTTCGCTGTCGGTCGTGCGCCGCCCGGCCGTGTAGACGGGAGGGTGTTCCAGCAGCAGACAGGTGTCCGGGACGGTGTCCTCGAATCTGGCCGCGTGCACCTCGCGCTGCTTCTGCCAGGCCTCCTGGTAGTCGACGGCTTCCTCGCCGAATCCCAGCCGGACGAACCGAAGCTCAGCCACGACAGATGCCTTCCTACTCGCGGTGCCGGGAGCCGGGGGTGCCCGGAGCCGCGTCACCATGCACTGAATCACGCCCCCGGCCACTGTACGACCGGCCCCCGGGCGATGGCCCGGCAGGTCTTCCCGTCAGCGCCAACCTCAATCCTCACACGATCGGATGAAAGTGAAGCGAAGCGGGCTGTGACCGCTGCGGAGGCCGCTAAATTCGCGCCGTTCCATAAGGGCCGCCCGCCCGGCCCCGAAGGCAGGAGACCGTACAGCTGATGTCGGAACGACCTCCGCAGCGCACCCCCAACCGCCGACTCGCCTCGCTCATCACGGAGGCCGGCTTCTCCAACGCCGGCCTCGCCCGCAGGGTGGACCAACTCGGCCTCGAACACGGCCTGGACCTGCGGTACGACAAGACGTCCGTGACCCGCTGGCTGCGCGGTCAGCAGCCCCGCGGGACCACCCCCGCGCTGATCGCCGAGGTCTTCACCCGGCGGCTCGGGCGCCGCCTCTCCGCGCAGGATCTGGGCCTCGACGCGTGCGCCCCGGTCTACGCGGGCCTTGAGTTCGCGGCCACGCCCGCGGAGGCGGTCGACATCGTCAGCGGGCTGTGGCGGAAGGACTCGGGCAGCCATGCGGAGCTGCGCAAGATCGCCTTCACCCCGGCCGGGCTCGTCATCCCCAGCCGGGACTGGCTGATCGGACGGGCCGACGAATGGGTGGGCCGGGGCGTCGAGCCCTCGCCCCAGGCGCACGGCGGGGCCGGTGGAGCCGCCGAGGCAGGCGGGATCAACCGGTCCGTCGGGGCCGGTGGCCCCGGTGGGATCACCGGGGCCAGGGGAGTCGCCGAAGCCGGTGGTTCCGTGCGGCCCGGCGGCGGTCCAGTCCCCGGCGGGGCGCGGGGAGTGCCCGGGGCGCACGGCCTGTACGGGGCGCACGGCGGAACGGCGGCGCCCGGCGCCGTCGTCCGGGCCCGTGGGCCCGTGCCCTCCCGGCCCTCCGGACCGTCCGCGCCCCCCGGCTCGCCCACAGCCCCGCCACCGCCCGCCCCCTCGGGCGGCGCGGGGCTGCCAGGCGCCCCAGGCGTGCCCCGGCAGCGACAGTCCGACCGCAGCCCCGGCCAGCGGGTCAGCGGCGGAGACGTCGCCGCCCTGCGCTCGGTCGGCGAGCTCTTCCGCACCCTCGACAACGCCTACGGCGGCGGCCACGCCCGCCAGGCCCTCGTCCGGTACCTGGAGCACGAGACGGAACCCATGCTCCGGGGGACGTACGGGGAGGCCACCGGCCGCCGGCTCTTCTCGGCCGCCGCCGACCTGACCCGGCTGGCGGGCTGGACCTCGTACGACATCGCGGCCCACGGCCTGGCCCAGCGGTACTTCGTCCAGGCGCTGCGGCTCGCCCAGGCCGCCGGGGACCGCGCCTACGGCAGCTACGTCCTGATCACCATGAGCCGGCAGGCGGTCTACCTCGGCCACGGCAGGGAGGCCGTGCAGCTGGCCCGGGTGGCCCAGCAGGGCATCGGCTCCTCGGCGCCGCCCGTGGTCCAGGCCCTGCTGCACGCCGTCGAGGCACGCGGCCACGGGGTGCTCGGCGAGGCCAGGCACTGCACCACCTCGCTGGCGCGGGCCGAACGCGCGCTGGAGATCGCCCGGCACGGAGACGAAGTGCCGCACTGGGCCCGGTACTTCGACGAGGCCCAGCTCGCCGACGAGTTCGGGCACTGCCACCGCGACCTCCAGCAGTACCGCGCCGCGGCGCAGCACGCGGAGCGCTCCCTCCAGCTGCGCTCCCCGGCGTACGCCCGCAGCCGGCTGTTCTGCCGGGTGGTACTGGCCTCCGCCCGGCTCGGGCTCGGCGAGCTCGACCAGGCGTGCGCGCTCGGCGTCGAGGCCGCCCAGCAGGCCGCGGAGATGCGGTCGGTGCGGGCGACGGAGTACGTACGGGACTTCGAGCGGCGCCTGGAGCCGTACCGGGACGCGGCGGCGGTACGGAGCTACCGCGACCGGGTCGCCGCCCTGGGATGAGCCAGGGGCGTGTCGTCGAACCGCCCAGGACGCCCCTACGCCGCCTCCGGCAGCGCCGTCCCGCTCCCGTTCCCCGGCCGTACCCCCAGGTCGGTGAGGATCGCCTCGGCCGCGCGGCGGCCCGAGAACAGGGCGCCCGGCACCGTGCTGGTGTCACGGTGGTCACCGCACACGTACAGACCGGCGAGCAGCCGCACCGGGCGGCGCGGATCGTGCGGGGCGGGCATCGCGGGAACCGCCTCGGGGTCGTGGTGGGCGGCCAGCAGCTCCCAGTCGTCGGTGGGGGTGCCGTAGAGCGCGGCGAGATGGGCGCGGACCGTGCGGTCCAGCTCGGGCGGCGGGGTGCCGAGCACCGTCGAGCTGATCAGCGTACGGCCGCGCGGGGCGCGCGAGGGATCGACGGCGCTCATCACCGCGGTGTGCGCGACCGGCCCCGAGCGGTCGGCGTCCAGCAGCAGCGCGGTACCGGTCGGCGGGGGAGCGGGGGCGGTGTGGTGAAGGACCGTCACGGGGTGGAAGGACGGCACCCGCAGACCGGGCAGCAGCTCGGCGGCGGCGCCCGCACCGGTCGCCAGCAGCAGGGAACGGCAGCCCAGTTCGCCGTGCTCCTCGGTGCGGACCGAGGTGATGTCGGCGGCCGTGACATGCACACCCGTGCGTACGGTGCCCGGCGGCAGTGAGGCCGCGAGGAGCTCGGGCAGCGTTGCCGCGCCGCCCTCGGGCACGCACAGCCTGCCGCGCGCGTAGCCGCGCAGGGCGAGGTCGGCGTACCGGCTGGACGTGCCGAGGCCGGGGTCGCTGAGCAGCGCGGAGAGCAGCGGGCGCAGGAAGCCGTTGACCGTGCGGGAGGGCAGGCCGCGGTGGGACAGGGCGGCGAGCGCCGTCTGTTCGGGCCGGGCCAGGATGCGGGCGGACGGGGTGGCGGCGAGCCGGGACAGGGCGGCGCCCAGCCGGGCCTGGTCGATCGGCCCGCCCATCGGCGGCCGGGGGGCGCTTGCGAGGGCGCGCGCCGCTTTGAATGCGCCCCGGGCGCCCCGTACATCGCCGGTCCGGTACTGCCGTCCCTCGCTGTGGACGAGGACTCCGGGAGCGAAGCCGCGCAGCACCAGTCCTTCGAGACCGGGTGTCATGCGCAGCTCCGGGCAGGAGGTGTTGAGGAGCGGTCCGAGGTGGTCGAGCCGGAAGCCGTCCAGCTCCGCGGTGGTCATCCGGCCGCCGACCCGGGGGCCGGCCTCCAGGACGCTGACGCTTACCCCTGCGCTGGTCAATCGGTGGGCGGCTGACAGGCCGGCGATGCCGGCCCCGATGATGACGACGTCCGCGTGGTGTGCCGTGCTGAGCACGTGCCCCTCCCCGAGTCGGCGCGACTGCTGGGAGGGTTTTGCCCCCAACAGGCCCCCGGAATGCCCGAGTTCGCAAGGAGGCTAGGAGGGCGGCCGGTGAAGGCGCAGTCGCGCGCACCCGGGGCACCGTTGCACGGGGTCGCATGTCCGTCCGATTCACGGCGGGTGAGCCCTTCCCCGCGGGTGCGGCAGCCGGTTCGGGGCTCAGCGCAGCGCCGCGCGGATCGCCGCGTCGATTCCCGGGAAGGCGAACACGAAGCCCGAGTCCAGCAACTGACCCGGCAGCACCCGCTGGCCGGCCAGCACATCCTCCGCGAAGTCCCCCAGGGCGATCCGCAGGGCCGGTGCCGGGGCCGTGAAGAGGGTGGGGCGGTGCAGCACCCGCCCCATCGCGGCCGTCACCTCGCTGTTGGTGACCGGGTCGGGTCCGGTCAGGTTCACCGGACCCGACAGCGACTCCGTGTCCAGGATGTGGCGCAGCGCCGCGACTTCGTCGTGCAGCGCGATGAAGCTCCAGTACTGGCGCCCGTTGCCCAGCCGGCCGCCGAGCCCCGCCCGGAACAGGGGGAAGAGCCGGCTCCAGGCCCCGCCCTCGCGGGCGACGACCAGGCCGGTGCGCGCGTGCACCGTCCGTACACCCGCCTCCTCGGCGGCGGCCGTGGCGGCCTCCCACTCCACGCAGACGGACGGCAGGAAGCCCTCGCCGGCCGGGGCGCTCTCGTCGACGGCACGGTCCCCGGTGTCGCCGTAGTAGCCGATCGCCGACCCGGACAGCATTACCTTCGGCGGTACGTCCAGCGAGGCGGCGGCCTCGGCGATCGCCGTGGTCCCGAGCACCCGGCTGTCCCGGATCTCCCGCTTGTACGCGGCCGTCCAGCGGTGGTCACCGACCCCGGCCCCGGCCAGGTGGACGACGGCGTCGCAGCCGACCAGGCCCGCCACGTCGACGTAACCCCGCTTCGGATCCCACTCCACCTCGTCGCCGGCCCGCGCGGGGTGCCGTACGAGGCGCACCACCTCGTGCCCGTCGGCGCGCAGCGAACGCACCAGCGCCGCTCCGATGAGTCCGGATGCTCCGGTGACAGCGATACGGGAGTGCAGCATGGGTCCATCCTGCCCCAGTGGCCCCGCAGACCCACGGGTCCTCGGTGCGTGCCGGGCGGCGAAACCGGGCTGACCCGGCCGGGGGCGCCGTGGCACAGTGACGCGCATGCCCGAGATCGCCACACCCCCGGCCTGCCGCGTCCGCGCCGCCACCCTCTTCGACGAAGCCGCGCTCGGCGAACTCGACCGTGCCACCTGGTCGACGCTGCACGCCGTGGCGCCCAGGCCGCAGCCGCCGTACGCGCCGTTCTTCGACGACCGCCACCGGCCCGAGGACTTCCTGGTGGCCGAGACGCAGGAGATGGCGGGCGAGTCGCGCCCGGCCGGATACCTCAGGCTGGTCCCGCCGACCCCGCTGGCCTGCAACTCCCATGTCCGGCAGATACAGGGCCTGGCCGTGGCCGGCCGGGCGCGCGGCCGGGGCGTCGCCAGGGCCCTGCTGCGGGCCGCCTTCGCGGCGGCGCGCGACGAGGGGGCGAACCGGATGACCCTGCGGGTGCTCGGCCACAACACGCCCGCGCGCGCCCTGTACGAGTCCGAGGGGTTCGTCGTCGAGGGGGTGCTGCCCGGTGAGTTCTTCCTGGACGGACATTACGTCGACGACGTACTGATGGGACGCTCGCTCGCCCCGTGACCCGACCTCTACGGCTTGAACAGGCGCATGCCGCCGATGAGTTCGTGCAGGCAGCGCACCGCCAGATCGGCGGGTGAGCCGGGCCCGGCCGTCGGGGCGTCCGTCTCCGCCCAGGCCTCCAGCGCGACCCGTACCGCGTCCGTGGCGGCGGCCGCGGCGAGGCGGACCTCCAGCGGGTCCGCCCCGTCGCCCGCCAGCCGGGTCAGTACCGGCAGCAGCCGTTCCTCCGAATCCTGATTGACCCGGTACCAGACGGCCCGCAGCGCCGGGTCGTCCGCCGCGGCCCGCAGCAGCCCGCGCGTCCAGCCGAGCTGCTCGGCGCCGTCCTCGCCCGGCACCCGGAGCGCTTCGGTGACCGCCTGTTCCAGGACCGCGGCGAGCGGGTCCCCGGGCTCGGCCGCCTCCAGCAGCGCCCGCCACCGCTCGGCCCCGCCGGAGAGCAGCGGGCCCACCGCGTCCTGCTTGGAGCGGAAGTAGCGGTAGAAGGTGCGCAGCGCCACCCCCGCCCGGCCGGCGATGTCCTCCGCCGTGGTGCCGTCGGGTCCCCGCTCGGCGAAGAGCGCGGCCGCGGCGCGCGCGATGTCCAGCTGGGTCGCGGCCTTGCGGCGCTCGGTGAGGGACGGCTGAGTCGGCTCGGTGCTCATTCCCAGGAGATTACCCCGGCAGGGGAGAGGGATGCGTGAAATGCCGTCGTGGCAAAACGTGCCACCTAGGCGTACGGTGGGCATTGATCGGGACGTCATCGGGGCGCCGCCGAGACGCTTCGGGACAGCAGTCACCGGGCAGTCACCGGGATCGGGAGAGACACAGACATGAACCGCTACGAAGGCCGCCGCGCACTCATCACCGGGGCCGGCTCCGGCATCGGCCAGGCCACCGTCCACCGCCTCCTCGCCGAGGGCGGCCGCATCGTCGCAGCCGACGTCAACGAGACCGGGCTGAAGGCCACCCACGACACCGCCGTGGCGAACGGCACCGCCGAGCGCCTCACCACCCTCGTCCTGGACATCTCGGACGAGGCCGCGGTCCAGGCGGGCGTCGCCTCCGCCGTTCGGACCCTCGGCGGGCTCGACGTCCTGGTCAACGCGGCCGGGATCCTGCGCTCCGAGCACACCCACAAGACGTCGCTGGAGTTCTTCAACAAGATCATCGCGGTCAACCTCACGGGTACCTTCCTGATGATCCGCGAGGCGATCCCGGCCCTGCTGGAGGGCAACGAGCCGGCCGTCGTGAACTTCTCCTCCACCTCGGCGAGCTTCGCGCACCCGTACATGTCGGCGTACGCGGCCAGCAAGGGCGGCATCCAGTCGATGACGCACGCGCTGGCGAGCGAGTACAGCAAGCAGGGGGTGCGGTTCGTCGCCGTCGCGCCCGGCTCCATCTCCTCCGACATGACCAGCGGCAACGGTCCGGGGCTGCCCGCCGACGCCGACATGTCGCTCTTCATGAAGCTGGCCCCGGCTCTCGGCACGGGCTTCGCCAGCCCGGACACCGTCGCGGGCGTCGTCGCGATGCTCGGCTCCCGGGACGGGGCGTTCATCACCGGCACGGAGATCCGGATCGACGGCGGAACCCACTTCTGAGGCGACGGCCCCACAGCGCCGCTCAGCCCGGCCCGAACCGCTCCCAGAGCGAGGGGAAGCGCTCCGCCAGGGCCGCGTCGTCCTCGAAGCTCACGGGCGTCCCCTCGGGCTCGGCGGCCTGGGGCGGCAGGCCGAGGTCCGGGGCGACCACACCGGTGAGCTGTTCGTACGCCTCGTCGGCGGCGTAGCCGAGATCCTCGCCGTCCCCGTCGATCTCCTCGTCGAAGTCGTCGAGGAGACCGGCGAGGCCGTCCGGGTCGTGCAGGGCGCCCTCGAAGATCTCCCGGCCCTGGCCGATCAGCCAGCAGCGGAAGAAGTCGAAGGCGTCGTCGCTCGCGCCGCCGAGCAGTACGGCGGCGGCACCCCACAGCTCCCAGCGGTAGGCGCGGTTGAAACGGGCCTCGAAGTGCCGGGCGAAGTCCAGCACCGCGTCGGGATCGAGCCGCACCAGCCGTTCGACGAGCAGGTCGGCCTGGTCCTCGGGGTCGCCCTCGGCGGCCGCGCGGGTGCTGTCGATGATCTCCCAGAACTCCGTCTCGTCCATCACGGGACAAGCATCGGCCCTGGCAGGGGGCGACGCACGCGGACGCGGGGAAAAGAAACCCTCAGCGATAGAGCTCGCCCAGGCGTTCGGCGGCAGCGGCGAAACGGGCCCGCAGCGCGGCCGGCTCCAGGACCTCCGACTCCGGCCCCAGGGACAGCAGTTGACTGTAGGCGACCTCGTCGGACTCGACCGGCAGGGTGAGGGTGAGCCACCCCTCGGCATCGGGCGGGCCGGCCGCCTCCAGGGCCTCGTGGACCGCCGAACGGTCCATGGTGTGCGGCAGTCGGCGTACGCCCTCGGGTGACACCCGCACCGTCACCTCGCACCGCAGCAGCGACCGGGCGAACTGGGCGGCCCGCTCCTCCCAGAAGCCCGGCAGATCGAACCGCTCGTCGCGCCCGAACCGCTCGTCGGTCACCGTCACGGCCGAGAACCGGTCGATCCGGTACACCCGGAAGTCGTCCCCGACGCGGGCGCAGACGTACCAGACCCCGGCCTTCAGGACGAGCCCGTGCGGTGCCATCTCCCGCTCCACGTCGCGGTCCCCGCCGCCCCGGCGGTAGCGCGCGCGGACGAGCCGGTCGTCCCAGACGGCCTCGGCGACGGCCGGCAGCAGTTCGGGGGTGACCGGCTCCTGGTACCAGCCCGGAGCATCCAGGTGGAAGCGCCGGCCGGCACTCTCGGAGGCGTCCCGCAGCGAGGGCAGCAGGGCCGCCGACACCTTGAGCCGGGCGGCGGACGCGGCGTCCTCCAGGCCCATCTCGCGCAGCGCGGACGGCAGTCCGGAGAGGAAGAGCGCCTCCGCCTCGTCGCGGGCCAGGCCGGTCAGGCGCGTGCGGTAGCCGCCGACCAGCCGGTAGCCCCCGGCCCGGCCCCGGTCCGCGTACACCGGAACGCCCGCCTCCGAGAGCGCCTGCGCGTCCCGGGTCACGGTCCGCTCGGACACCTCCAGCTCCCTCGCGAGCTCGGCGGCGGTCATGGCGGGACGGGACTGCAGGAGCAGCACCATTCTGATGAGACGGGCAGCGCGCATGCGGCCATTGTGGCCGCACACCGCGTGAGGCGGCCGGGCGTGTGCCCGGCCGCCGTCACCTCACAGCCCGTACCGCTCCCGGGCCTCCTTGACCGAGGCCGCGGTCACCTCGCCGCGGCGGGCCAGCTGGGCCAGGGCCGCGACCGTGACCGAGCGGGCGTCGACGCCGAAGTGGCGGCGGGCCGCGTCGCGGGTGTCGGAGAGGCCGAAGCCGTCCGTGCCGAGCGAGGACCAGTCCTGCTCCACCCACTGGCTGATCTGGTCCGGGACCTGACGCATCCAGTCGCTGACCGCGACGACCGGACCCGGTGCGCCCTCCAGCGCCTGGGTCACGTACGGCACCCGCTGCTCACCGCGGAGCAGCGCCTCGTCGCACTCCAGCGCCTCGCGGCGCAGCTCGCCCCAGGAGGTGGCGGACCAGACGTCGGCCGTGACCCCCCAGTCCGAGGCCAGCAGCTCCTGCGCCTCCAGGGCCCAGTGGATCGCCGTACCGGAGGCCAGCAGCTGGGCCCGCGGGGCGTCCGCCGAGGCGGGTGTGCCCTCCTTGAAGCGGTACAGACCCTTGACGATGCCCTCCTCGACGCCCTCCGGCATCGCGGGCTGCGGCTTCGGCTCGTTGTAGACCGTCAGGTAGTAGAAGACGTTCTCGGCCTCGGGGCCGTACATCCGGCGCAGACCGTCCTTGACGATCACCGCGATCTCGTACGCGAACGCCGGGTCGTAGTTGAGCGACGCGGGGTTCGTGGCGGCGATCAGCTGCGAGTGGCCGTCCGCGTGCTGGAGGCCCTCACCGGTCAGCGTCGTACGGCCCGCGGTGGCACCGACGATGAAGCCCTTGCCGAGCTGGTCGGCGAGCTGCCACATCTGGTCGCCGGTCCGCTGCCAGCCGAACATCGAGTAGAAGATGTAGAAGGGGATCATCGTCTCGCCGTGCGTCGCGTACGACGTCGAGGCGGCGATGAAGTCGGCCATGGCCCCGGCCTCGGTGATCCCCTCGTTGAGGATCTGGCCGTCCTTGGCCTCCTTGTAGTACATCAGCTGGTCGCGGTCGACCGGCTCGTACGTCTGGCCCAGCGGGGAGTAGATGCCGGCCGAGGGGAACAGCGACTCCATACCGAAGGTACGGGCCTCGTCCGGGACGATCGGAACCCAGCGCCTGCCGGTCTCCTTGTCCCGCATCAGGTCCTTGACCAGGCGGACGAAGGCCATGGTCGTGGCCATCTCCTGCTTGCCGGAGCCCTTCTTCAGCGCGGCGAACGCGCGCTCCTCGGGCTGCGGCAGCGCCACCGCGTGCACCCGGCGGGCCGGGGCGGGACCGCCGAGGGCGGCACGGCGCTCCTGGAGGTAGCGGACCTCGGGGGAGTCGGCGCCCGGGTGGCCGTAGGGCACCAGGCCGTCGGCGAAGGCGCTGTCCGGGATCGGGAGTCCGAGCAGCTCGCGCATGTCCTTGAACTCGTCGACGGACAGCTTCTTCATCTGGTGGTTGGCGTTCTTGGACTCGAAGCCCTTGCCGAGCGTGAAGCCCTTCACCGTCTGGGCGAGGATCACGGTCGGCGCGCCCTTGTGCTCGACGGCGGCCTTGTACGCCGCGTACACCTTGCGGGCCTCGTGGCCGCCGCGGGAGGTGTAGAAGCACTCGGCGATCTTCGCGTCGGTGAGCAGCTTCGCCAGCTCGGCGAGCGCGGGCTCGGCGCCGAAGAAGTGCTCGCGGATGTACGCGACGTCGCGGGTGGCGTACGTCTGGAACTGCGCGTCCGGGACCTCCCGGAGCCGGCGGACCAGCGCACCGGTGGTGTCCAGCCGGAACAGCTCGTCCCAGGCGTTGCCCCAGAGCGTCTTGACGACGTTCCAGCCGGCACCGCGGAACGCGCCCTCCAGCTCCTGGACCACGCGGAAGTTGGCGCGGACCGGGCCGTCGAGGCGCTGCAGGTTGCAGTTGATGACGAAGGTCAGGTTGTCGAGCCGCTCACGGGCCGCCAGCGCGAGGGCGGCGGTCGACTCGGGCTCGTCCATCTCGCCGTCGCCCAGGAAGGCCCAGACGTGCGAGTTCGACGTGTCCTTGATGTTGCGGTTGGCGAGGTAGCGGTTGAAGCGCGCCTGGTAGATCGCCGAGAGCGGGCCGAGGCCCATCGACACGGTGGGGAACTCCCACAGCCAGGGCAGCCGCCGCGGGTGCGGGTAGGACGGCAGGCCGTTGCCGCCCGCCTCCTGGCGGAAGTTGTCGAGCTGCTGCTCGCTCAGCCGGCCGTCGAGGAAGGCGCGGGCGTAGATGCCGGGGGAGGCGTGGCCCTGGATGTAGAGCTGGTCGCCGGAGCCGTCCCCCTCCTTGCCGCGGAAGAAGTGGTTGAAGCCGGTCTCGTACAGCCAGGCCGCCGAGGCGAAGGTGGCGATGTGGCCGCCGACGCCGAAGCGGGAGCCGCGGGTGACCATCGCGGCCGCGTTCCAGCGGTTCCAGGCGGTGATCCTGGACTCCATCTCCAGGTCGCCGTCGAACGCGGGCTCGGCGGCGGTCGGGATGGAGTTGACGTAATCGGTCTCCAGCAGCTTGGGCAGCGCGAGACCGGCGCCCTCGGCGTGTTCGAGCGAGCGACGCATCAGGTACGCGGCCCGGTGCGGGCCCGCGGCCTTGGTGACGGCATCCAGGGAGGCCGCCCATTCGGCGGTCTCCTCGGGGTCACGGTCCGGGAGCTGGTCGAGCTCGCTCGGAAGCTTTCCTACGGGGTCGGTCATGATCGCCGCCTTCCGGAGTGGAGGGGGGTGGAGAAGGCCCTGACTGGCAGGACAGGGCGATGGGGCCGGTGGGCCCGCGGAGTGAACTGTAAGTCGCCGATCGATGATCGATCAAAGGGTGAAGGGCAAAACTTCTCGATATGAAGAAATTGGCATGCGGTGCCGCGAAACAGGGCACGGAGTGACGGGATCTATCGCACAAAAAGGGCGCCCGCCTGCACGGGAGAGCGCCCCCCACGACAGATGCGTAGCGCCCTCAGGCGCGCGGCGCGCAGCCGAGCACGTGCGCCTTGGCCAGTACGCCGATGTCCGGGTCCTTGCGCAGGAACGCCTCGATGAGGGCCTCGTGCTCCTCCGCGTACGACTTCTGCACCGTGCCCAGCCACCGGATCGACAGGGCGGTGAACACCTCGATGCCCAGCCCCTCCCAGGTGTGCAGCAGCACGGCGTTCCCGGCGGCCCGCACCATCTCGCGGTGGAAGGCCACGGTGTGCCGCACCTGCGCCTCGCCGTCGGCCAGCCGGTCCGCCTCGTAGAGCGCCGTCACATGAGGCGTGAGGCGCGAGCAGTCCTCGCCGAGGGCCGGGGCCGCCAGCTCCGCCGCGATCTGCTCCAGACCGGCCCGTACCGGGTAGCTCTCCTCCAGATCGGCGGCGGTGAGATTGCGGACCCGCACGCCCTTGTTGGGCGCCGACTCGATCAGCCGGAGCGTCTCCAGCTCCCGCAGCGCCTCGCGCACGGGTGTCTGGCTGACCTCCAGCTCGGTGGCGATCCGGCGCTCCACGATCCGCTCACCGGGCTTCCAGCGCCCGCTGACGATCCCGTCCACGATGTGCTCGCGGATCTGTTCGCGCAGCGAGTGGACGACGGGCGGGGTCATGAGGGGCTCCTTCGGGGCAAACCGGTGCTGTCCGCACCATCACGATTGCCGGGGCGACCGGTGGTGTCTAGACAATACGGCGGCGCCCCCGTCCGGAAGTGATCCGGACGGGGGCGCCGCTGGTGAGGCTGGTTACAGCCGCGGTGTTCAGAGGCCGAGCTCGACCTCGAACTCACCGGCCTCCAGGATCGCCTTGACCGAGGTCAGGTAGCGGGCGGCGTCCGCGCCGTCCACCAGGCGGTGGTCGTAGGAGAGCGAGAGGTACGTCATGTCGCGGACACCGATGACGGTGCCCTCCTCGGTCTCGATGACCGCCGGACGCTTGACCGTGGCACCGATGCCCAGGATGGCCGCCTGGTTCGGGGGCACGATGACGGTGTCGAACAGCGCACCGCGCGAGCCGGTGTTGCTGATGGTGAAGGTGGCACCGGACATGTCGTCCGGCGTCAGGCCGCCACCGCGGGCCTTGCCGGCCAGCTCGGCGGTCTTCTTCGAGATACCGGCGATGTTCAGGTCGCCCGCACCCTTGATGACCGGGGTCATCAGACCCTTCTCGGCGTCCACGGCGATGCCGATGTTCTCCGAGTCGAAGTACGTGATGGTGCCCTCGTCCTCGTTGATCCGGGCGTTGACGACCGGGTGGGCCTTCAGCGCCTGGGCCGCCGCCTTGACGTAGAACGGCATCGGGGACAGCTTGACGCCCTCGCGGGCGGCGAACGCGTCCTTCGCCTTGTTGCGCAGCTTCATCAGCTTGGTGACGTCGACCTCGACGACCGAGGTCAGCTGGGCCTGCGAGTGCAGGGCCTTCATCATGTTGTCGCCGATGACCTTGCGCATGCGGGTCATCTTGACCGTCTGACCGCGCAGCGGGGACGCCTCCAGCTTCGGCGCCTTCGAGGCGGCACGGCCTCCGGCAGTCACAGCGGCGGCGGCCGGAGCCGGGGCGGCCGCGGCGGCCCTGGCGGCCTCCGCGGCGGCGACGACGTCCTGCTTGCGGATACGGCCACCGACACCGGTGCCCTTGACCGCGCCCAGGTCGACGCCGTTCTCGGCGGCGAGCTTGCGGACCAGCGGCGTGACGTAAGCGCCGTCGTCGACGGAGGTCGCGGCCGGGGCGACCGGGGCGACCGGAGCCGGAGCGGCGACCGGAGCCGGAGCGGCCGGAGCCACCGGAGCCGGAGCGGCGACGGGGGCGGCGGGCGCCACCGGGGCCGGAGCCGGCGCGGGAGCGGCCGGAGCGGCCGGAGCGGGGGCAGCGGCGGCCGGAGCCGGGGCCGGAGCCGCCACGGGAGCCGGAGCGGCCGGAGCCGGAGCGGCGGCCGGAGCAGCGCCCGCGGCACCGATGACGGCGAGCTTGGCGCCGACCTCGGCGGTCTCGTCCTCGGCGACGACGATCTCCAGCAGCACACCGGAGACCGGGGCCGGGATCTCGGTGTCGACCTTGTCCGTGGAGACCTCCAGGAGGGGCTCGTCCTCCGTGACCTCCTCGCCGACCTCCTTCAGCCAGCGGGTGACGGTGCCCTCGGTGACGCTCTCGCCGAGCGCCGGAAGGGTGACGTCGGTACCGGCGGCGCCACCGGCCGGTGCGGCGGCGGCCGGGGCCTCGACGGCGGGGGCCGGAGCCGCGGCGGGGGCCTCGGCGACCGGGGCCGGGGCGGCCGGGGTCTGAACGGCAGCGACGGGCGCCGCAGCGGCGGTAGCCGCGGTGGTGCCGTCGTCGATGATGGCCAGCTCGGCGCCGACCTCGACGGTCTCGTCCTCGGCGACCTTGATGGCGGCCAGGATGCCGGCCGCGGGGGCCGGGATCTCGGTGTCGACCTTGTCGGTCGAAACCTCGAGCAACGGCTCGTCGGCCTCGACGCGCTCGCCCTCGGCCTTCAGCCAGCGGGTGACAGTTCCCTCGGTGACGCTCTCGCCGAGCGCCGGAAGGGTTACGGAAACCGACATGGTTTCAGTTGCTCCTTACGAAAGTGCGGAAGTAGGTCGGTCGTCGCGCCCGGTCGACTGGATCAGTCGTGGGAGTGCAGCGGCTTGCCGGCGAGAGCCAGGTGGGCCTCGCCCATCGCCTCGTTCTGCGTCGGGTGGGCGTGGATGAGCTGCGCGACCTCGGCCGGCAGCGCCTCCCAGTTGTAGATCAGCTGGGCTTCGCCGACCTGCTCGCCCATACGGTCACCGACCATGTGGACGCCGACCACGGCACCGTCCTTGACCTGGACGAGCTTGATCTCGCCCGCGGTCTTGAGGATCTTGCTCTTGCCGTTGCCCGCGAGGTTGTACTTCAGAGCGACGACCTTGTCCGCGCCGTAGAGCTCCTTGGCCTTGGCCTCGGTGATGCCCACGGAGGCGACCTCGGGGTGGCAGTACGTCACCCGCGGGACACCGTCGTAGTCGATCGGAACGGTCTTCAGACCGGCCAGCCGCTCCGCCACCAGGATGCCCTCGGCGAAGCCGACGTGCGCGAGCTGGAGCGTCGGGACCAGGTCACCCACGGCCGAGATGGTCTCCACGTTGGTCTGCATGTACTCGTCGACGAGGACGTAGCCGCGGTCCGTCGCGACGCCGGCCTCCTCGTAGCCCAGGCCCTGCGAGACCGGGCCGCGGCCGATGGCGACCAGCAGCACCTCGGCCTCGAAGGTCTTGCCGTCGGCGAGGGTCACACGGACGCCGTCCTGCGTGTACTCGGCGCTCTGGAAGAACGTACCGAGGTTGAACTTGATGCCGCGCTTGCGGAAAGCGCGCTCAAGAAGCTTCGAGCTGTTCTCGTCCTCGACCGGGACGAGGTGCTTCAGGCCCTCGATGATCGTCACGTCGGTGCCGAAGGACGTCCACGCCGAGGCGAACTCGACGCCGATGACGCCGCCGCCCAGCACGATCGCGGACTTCGGGACGCGGTCCAGCTTCAGCGCGTGGTCCGACGAGATGATGCGGTTGCCGTCGATCTCCAGGCCCGGCAGCGACTTCGGCACGGAGCCGGTCGCGAGCAGCACGTGGCGGCCCTGGACGCGCTGGCCGTTCACATCCACCGAGGTGGGGGAGGAGAGCCGTCCCTCGCCCTCGATGTAGGTGACCTTGCGCGAGGCGATGAGACCCTGCAGACCCTTGTACAGGCCCGAGATCACGTCGTCCTTGTACTTGTGGACGGCCTCGATGTCGATGCCCTCGAAGGTGGCCTTGACACCGAACTGCTCGGACTCGCGCGCCTGGTCGGCGATCTCACCGGCGTGCAGCAGGGCCTTCGTGGGGATACAGCCGTTGTGCAGGCAGGTGCCGCCGACCTTGCCCTTCTCGATCAGAGCGACGTCCAGGCCCAGCTGCGCTCCGCGCAGGGCCGCGGCGTAACCGCCGCTACCACCGCCGAGGATCACTAGGTCGAAAACGGTGCTGGCGTCGTTCGCCACGTCACGTCCTCCATGCATGTGCGCCGTACGCCGGGCCCCGTCGCTGGGGTGTGACCGGCCGGTCGGCTGGTGTTCGGCCGCTTTGTCATTCGGCCCTGTGGTGGGGGCCCTGTCCTGCCGAGAACCCATCTTCGCACTTGTTGACGGTGAGCGGGACGCGGGGCCCGGGTCTGAGGCGGACGATCATCCGTCTCAGGGGGTTACCGCTGCGTAGACCCCTGCCGATTTCGTCGAGAGCGAAACCGGCCGGATCCGCGCGGCGGTGCCATCGGCCAACACGTACGGCCCCGGGCCTGTGCCCGGGGCCGTACGTCACGTTCGGGAGACCTCAGCCGAGGTCGCCGGCGGCGGTGCGCTCGGCCAGCCTGACCAGCGTGCGGACCGAGGAGCCCGTGCCGCCCTTCGGCGTGTAGCCGTACGGCGCGCCCTCGTGGAAGGCCGGGCCGGCGATGTCCAGGTGCGCCCAGGCGATGCCCTCGCCCACGAACTCCTGCAGGAACAGACCGGCCACCAGGCCGCCGCCCATCCGCTCGCCCATGTTGGCGATGTCGGCGGTCGGGGAGTCCATGCCCTTGCGGAGGTCGGCGGGGAGCGGCATCGGCCAGGAGGCCTCGCCGACCTCCTCGGCGATCTCGTGGATGGAGGTACGGAAGGCGTCGTCGTTCGCCATGATGCCGAAGGTGCGGTTGCCCAGCGCCAGCACCATCGCGCCGGTCAGGGTCGCCACGTCGACGATCGCGTCCGGGTTCTCCTCGGAGGCGCGGGTCAGCGCGTCGGCGAGGACGAGCCGGCCCTCGGCGTCCGTGTTGAGGACCTCGACGGTCTTGCCGCTGTACATGTGCAGCACGTCACCGGGGCGGGTGGCGTTGCCCGACGGCATGTTCTCGGCGAGCGCCAGCCAGCCGGTGACGTTGACCTGGAGGCCGAGACGGGCGGCCGCGACGACGGTCGCGAACACGGCGGCGGCGCCGCTCATGTCGCACTTCATCGTCTCGTTGTGGCCGGCCGGCTTCAGCGAGATGCCGCCCGAGTCGTAGGTGATGCCCTTGCCGACCAGGGCCAGGGTCTTCTCCGCCTTCGGGTGCGTGTAGGCGAGCTTCACCAGGCGCGGGCCGTGGGTCGAGCCCTGGCCGACGCCCAGCAGACCGCCGTAGCCGCCCTTGACGAGCGCCTTCTCGTCCAGGACCTGCACCTTGATGCCGTGCTCCTTGCCTGCGGCGGTGGCCACGGCGGCGAAGGACTCGGGGTACAGGTCGTTCGGCGGGGTGTTGATCAGGTCGCGGGCGCGGTTGATCTCCTCGGCCACCGCGACGGCGCGCTCGGCGGCCGCCTTGAACGCCTTGTCGCGCGGCTTGGTGCCGAGCAGGGCGACCTCGCCGAGCGGGAGCTTCGCGCCGTTGCCGTTCTTCTTGCCCTTGGGGGCGAGCTTGTTCTCGCCGCCCTGGTACGCGGTGAAGGCGTACGCGCCCAGGAGCGCGCCCTCGGCGATCGCCTCGGCGTCCTCGGCGGACGCGACGGGCAGCGCGAAACCGGCCTTCTTCGAGCCGGTCAGGGCGCGGGCGGCCGAGCCCGCGGCGCGGCGCAGCGCCTCGGTGCCGTACGCCTCGTCCTTCTCCGGGACGGTGCCGAGCCCGGCCGCGATGACGACCGGGACCTTGAGGCCGTCGGGCGCGGGGAGCTTGGTCACCTCGCCCTCGGCACCCGTGGCGCCCAGGGCCTCCAGGACGGTGGCGAGCTTTCCGCCGAACGCCTTGTCCACGGCCTCGGAGCCCGGTGCGAGGACCGGCCCCTTGGCGCCCTTGGCGACGCCGACGACGAGTGCGTCGGCGCGCAGCGTCGCCGCACCGGCAGTGCTGAGAGTGAGAGCAGTCACGGTGGTGAAATCTCGCTTCCGTTGAGTTCGTTGTCGGTCGAGGGGTGGGCCGACCGTGCCCGGCGCATCGTAGACGCCGCCGCAATGTGCCGGGAATGAGCCTACGCGCGCCATTGCTGCGGGATCACGGCGGCGGGCCGTCGGTGGCCTGTTGTGGATCCCCGGGACCGGTCCGGGGCGTTCACGGCGGGGGCCGTGAGGCCGGAACCGGGCGTGGACGTAGGGTCGTTGGCGGTGCCGGACCGACAAGGGGAGAACCATGCACGCCCGTGGGGCCGCACGCGTGAAGCGAGCAGGCCGGCCGCTGACCGCCGCCGTACTGACCCTGCTGGTCCTGCTGACCGGCTGTACGTCGGCACCGCAACCCTCCGGGAGGGAACGCTGGCGGCCCGGGCCGGGCACCGGCTGGCAGTGGCAGCTCTCCGGCCGGCTGGACCCGACGGTGGACGTCCCGGTGTACGACATCGACGGCTTCGACCACAAGGCCGCGGCGGTCGGCGATCTGCACCGCCGGGGCCGCAAGGTGATCTGCTACCTCTCCACCGGCGCCTGGGAGGACTTCCGCCCGGACGCCGGGAAGTTCCCCGCCTCGATACGGGGGAAGAGCAACGGCTGGGAGGGGGAGTACTGGCTCGACATCCGCCGTACGGACATCCTGGAGCCGCTGATGGAGCGGCGCATCGAGATGTGCGCCGAGAAGGGGTTCGACGCGGTGGAGCCGGACAACATGGACGGCTACCGCAACCGCACCGGCTTCCCGCTGACCGCCGCCGACCAGCTGCGCTACAACCGGCTCATCGCCCGGATCGCCCACCGCCACGGGCTCGCCGTCGGCCTGAAGAACGACCTCGGGCAGATCCCGGAGCTGGAGCCGGACTTCGACTTCGCGGTCAACGAGCAGTGCGCGCAGTACGAGGAGTGCGGGGAACTCACCCCGTTCGTGAAGGCGGGCAAGGCCGTCTTCCACGTCGAGTACGAGCTGCCGGTCGGCCGGTTCTGCGCCGAGTCGCGGCGGCTGGGGCTCAGCTCGCTGCTGAAGAAGTACGAACTCGGCGTGTGGCGCCAGGAGTGCCCGAAGGCCCGTAGCTGAGCGGTACGCACCGGCCCTAACCGATCGTCAGGGCCACCAGGGCCGTCGTCGCCGCCGTCTCCGCCAGCGCGCCGAAGACATCGCCGGTCACCCCGCCGAAGCGCCGCACGCAGTGCCGCAGCAGGAGCTGGGCGGCACCGAGCGCGGCCAGTGCGGCCAGCGCGTGGCGCAGCGCCCCGTACCCGCCGAGGAGCGCCCCGGCCCCCGCGCACCCCGCGACCACCACCACCCCGACCGCCACCGCGCCCCGGACCGTGACCGTGCCCGCCACCGCCGCGCCCAGCCCCTCCGGACGGGCCGGCGGCACGCCCCGGCGGGAAGCCAGGGTGAGTGCGAGCCGGGCGGTGACCGCGGCGACGGCCGCCGCCACCGCGCCGTACGCCCAGCCCCGCCCGTACAGCTGATGGAGCGCCGCGACCTGGGCCAGCAGCACGAACAGCAGGGTGATCACACCGAACGGCCCAATGTCCGACTGCTTCATGATCCGCAGCGCGTCGTCGGCCGGCTTGCCGCTGCCCAGGCCGTCGGCGGTGTCCGCGAGACCGTCCAGATGCAGGCCCCGGGTCAGCACCGCGGGAACGGCCGCCGAGGCGACCGCGGCGAGCAGGGGCCCCGAGCCGAGCAGCAGCAACAGGACACCGGGCACCGCGGCGAGCAGCCCCACGACGAGGCCGGCGAGCGGGGCGCACAGCATCCCGGCGCGGGCGGCCGTACGGTCCCAGCGGGTGACGCGGACGGGGAGCACGGTCAGGGTGCCGAAGGCGAAACGGATGCCGTGGCTGTTCAGGGAGGTCACGGCGCGCAGGCTAATCGGTGCGCCCGGCCGATAGATTGCCCGTAATGCGACAGAACATGACAGAAGCGGCATATCAGGAGTGGGTGGCATGGGTCACTGGTTCGATCGGAACATCGTCGAGCCGGGAAAGCTGCCGCTGCTCCTCGCCCTGGCCGCCTTTGTGCTCACCTTCGCGATCACCCGGTTCATCACCCGGATGATCCGGGCGGGGAAGGGGCCGTTCCGCAACTTCACTCCCGGCGGGATGCACATCCACCACGTGGTCCCCGGTGTGGTGCTGAGCATCGTCGGCGGCTTCGGCGCGGTCGCCAGCGGGCGGCAGGGTGTCACCGCGGGGATCTGTGCCGTGATCTTCGGTACGGGCGCGGGGCTGGTGCTGGACGAATTCGCCCTGATCCTCCACCTCGACGACGTGTACTGGACCGAGGAGGGCCGCCGGAGCGTGGAGGTGGTGGTCCTCACCGCGGCGCTGGTGCTGCTGGTGCTGGGCGGGTTCTCACCGCTCGGCGTGAACGAGCTGAGCAGCGACGAGCAGCAGGGCAGGCTCGGCGTCGTCCTGACCCTGGTCGTCAACTTCTGCTTCGTGCTGATCTCCCTCTTCAAGGGCAAGGCGCGGCTCGCGGTCGTCGGCACGCTCGTCCCGTTCGTCGCGCTGATCGGGGCGATCCGGCTGGCCCGGCCGACCTCGATGTGGGCGAGGCGCTTCTATCGCAACCGTCACCGGGCGCGCGCCCGGGCGGTGCTGCGCGCCTACCATCACGACGTGCGCTGGGTGGGCCCGCGGCGCAGATTCGAGGACCTGATCGGCGGCGCACCGGACCGGACGCCGCTCCCCGGACGGAAGTCCTGATCCCGGGGCCGGTCCCGGCGGGGCGGACGGACGCACATCAGCAGGACCGCGGCGATCGCCACCAGGTGCTCCTTGCCCGCCAGATTGTTCTTCAGCACCACCTCGACCACCATCGCCACGATCACCAGCGCCCCGGTGAAGCGGGCCCGGTAGGCGTAGCAGAGATAGACGGCGAGACCGACGACCGCCGCCGACGGGCCGGTGTCGACGACCTGGGCGTCGGAGGCCGGCAGCCCGAACAGCCCGTCCGGGCCGAGCGCGACACCGATCCGCGCGTACAGCGTCCCGGCCAGCGTCGCCACGTACGCGATCAGCAGCGTGCGCCATCGGCCCAGACAGATCTCGGCGGCCCCGAACACCACCAGGATCTGCACCAGCGCCCCCCAGACCGGCAGATCCAGCGCCGGCACGAACAGCGACAGCGGGGTACGCAGCAGCGCCGCCCACAACGGATCCTCGGCCCGCACCGCTCCGAGGGCGTGCACCGCCCCGAAGCCCCACGGCCGGTTCTGCGCCGCCTGGAGCAGCGCCGTCAGACAGACCGCGGAGACCGTCATCGGGATCGCGCGCAGCCGCAGCGCGGCGAGTGTGCCGCCCACCGCCCTCAGCAGCGGGCCCCACTCCCGGAGAGCCGCCCCGCGCAGCACGTGTGCGGGTCTCATCCACCGGTCCCGAGGTGCGAGCGGTGCAGCCACTTGGGCAGACCGGGCGCCTCCAGGAACCCTTCGGCGCGCCCCGCCGCGAGGCCGATGCGCAGCAGGTCCGAACTCTTCTCGAACAGCATGAAACGCGGCTCCCAGATCGGTCGGTACTTCGCGTTGGCGCGGTACAGCGATTCGATCTGCCACCAGCGCGAGAAGAAGCTGAGCATCGAACGCCACAGCCTCAGCACCGGTCCGGCACCGAGCCGCGAACCGCGCTCGAAGACGGATCTGAACATCGCGAAGTTGAGCGAGACCTGAGTGATCCCGATCTCTTCGGCGCGCTGGAGGAGCTCGATGACCATGAACTCCATCAGCCCGTTCTCGGCATCCCGGTCACGGCGCATCAGGTCCAGCGAGAGGCCGTTCGGCCCCCAGGGGACGAAGCTCAGCACGGCGCGCAGCTCGCCCGGCGCGCCGCCTGCCTCGGCCGGGGCGTCCCGGCATTCGAGCATCACGCACTGCCCGTCGGCCGGATCGCCGAGCCGGCCGAGCGCCATGGAGAAGCCGCGTTCGGTCGCCCCGTCGCGCCAGTCGTCGGCGCGCCGTACCAGTTCGGCCATCTCCTCCTCGGGGATGTCCGCGTGGCGGCGGACGGTCACCTCGTACCCGGCGCGCCGGACCCGGTTGTACGCCTGGCGGACGGTCCGCATCGCCCGCCCCTCCAGGGTGAACTCCGCCGTCTCCACGATCGCTTCGTCGCCCAGCTCCAGGGCGTCCAGGCCGTGCCGCGCGTAGACCGTGCCGCCTTCCTCGCTCACCCCCATCACCGCCGGGATCCAGCCGTGCTCGCGGGCCTCGGCCAGCCACGGCTCGATCGCCCCGGGCCACGCCTCCGGGTCGCCGATGGGGTCACCGGAGGCGAGCGACACCCCGCCCACCACCCGGTAGGCGACGGCGGCCTTCCCGGTCGGGGACCAGGTGACGCTCTTCTCCCGGCGCAGCGAGAAGTAGCCGAGCGAGTCGCGGTCGCCGTGCCTGTCCAGCAGCGCCCGGAGCCGGGCCTCGTCCTCGGGGGTGATCGGGTCGACGGCCCGGCGGGCCCGGAACGCCGCGTACACGACGGCGATCAGCAGCAGCGTGGAGAGCACGTTGATGGTGACGTCGACCCAGCCGGGGGTGGTGATCCCGGCGAAGGCGGCGTCGTTGTCGGCCACCGAGACCAGCCTCAGCGCCCCGTAGCGCCAGCGGTCCAGGAAGGAGGAGCGGTAGCCGTCGGTCGCGGTGTTGGTGAGGGTGACCAGGCCGGCGGCGATCAGCGAGGTGATCAGCAGCCCGCCGACCGCGACGACGGCCGCCAGCTTCGGATTGGACCGGTCGCCCTTCGCGTAGAACTCGCGCCGTCCCAGGAGCAGCGCGGCGACGAAGGCGGCGGTCAGCGTCAGCGAGATCCAGTTCTGCGGATACCGCCGGACCTCCGGGAAGAGGATCACCAGGGCGAACAGGAGCAGCAGCAGGCCGCTCACCACCATGTTCAGGATCCAGGCGGCCCGCTTGCGGCGGCGCATGGTGATGGCCAGGAAGAGCGCGACGACGCCGGAGGAGAAGCCCGCGGTGAGCAGGTAGGGAGTGAAGTAGTTCGCGGTGTTGTGGCGGCGCAGGTCATTGCCGAGAGTGACCCAGACGGCACTCAGGAAGTTGATGAACGACACGACGCGCAGGTACCAGATGGCGAATGCCGCGCCGCGCCGTGACCGGACGGTGCTCGGTGCCCTGGCGGTGCCCCGCCCGGAATCCTCGGTGGACAATCGGACCTCTCCCATGAAAAGCGATCATATGGTGCATCGCACTGCATGAGGGACTGCGCTGCGGCCGGTGTTCGACGGCCGCAGCGCCGCCGGTCCGTGAGCCTCAGGTGGCGTCGTCGTACGTGGCGCCTGCCTCGGCTCCCTCGTCGGCGCCGTCCTTCTCCTCGGCGACGGGGTCGTGTTCGGGCAGCTCGGCCGCGAGTGCGGCAGCGGCCCGGACAAGCGGGAGTGCGAGCAATGCCCCGCTTCCTTCCCCCACGATGACGCCGTGGTCCAGCAACGGGTTGAGTGCCATCCGGTCCAGCGCCTTGGCCTGCGCCGGCTCACCGCTGGTCTGACCCGCCAGCCACCAGTCCGGCGCCCGGAAGGCCGCCCGCTGGCCCACCAGCGCACAGGCCGCGGAGACCACACCGTCCAGGATCACCGGCAGCCTGCGCACCGCGCACTGGAGCAGGAACCCGGTCGTCGCCGCCAGATCCGCACCGCCCACCGTGGCCAGCAGCTCCAGCTGATCGCCCATGACCGGCCGGGCCCGCCGCAGTGCGTCGCGGATCGCCGCGCACTTGCGCATCCACGCCAGATCGTCGATCCCCGCACCACCGCGCCCGGTGACCACCGAGGCGTCCGTGCCGCACAGCGCCGCGATCAGCGTGGCCGCGGCCGTCGTCCCGCCCACGCTCAGATCGCCCAGCACCACCAGATCGGTGCCCGAGTCGGCCTCCTCGTCGGCGATCGCCATGCCGAGCCGCACCGCCTCCTCGGCCTCCTCGGCCGTCAGCGCGTCCTCGATGTCGATCCGGCCGCTGCCGCGCCGCACCCGGTGACGTACCACCGACTCGGGCAGCAGCTCCGGGTCGCAGTCCAGGCCGGCGTCGACGATCCGGACCGGTACGGCGAACTGCCGGGCCAGTACCGCGAGCGGCGTCGCGCCGTCCAGCGTGGCCCGCACCAGCTCGTGCGCGGTGCCGGCCGCGCGCCCGGAGACGCCCAGCCCGGCCACCCCGTGATCACCGGCGAAGAGCACCACGCGCGGCTGCTCGATCGTCCGGACCGGTACGGACTGCTGCGCGGCCGAGAGCCATTCGCCCAGCTCGTCCAGGCGGCCCAGGGAGCCGGCGGGAACGATCAGGCGCTCCCGGCGTTCCTCGGCGTCGCGCCGTACGCCGCCGTCGGGGCGTTCGATCAGATCGGAGAAGTCGTCCAGATTCACGGGGGTCTGCCTCGCGGGTCGATGCGTCGAGTGGGCCGGTGAGCCCGGCGGCGGGCTCACTGCGGAACAGTACCCGCCACCTTTCTGACGCCCGGTCAGTGCGAGGTCCGTCCCCCGAACCGCAGCTGCGTCATCGCGGGCGTCAGGGTCCGAAGCCCCGGGAGCAGCGACTGGATCCGGATCAGCTCGCCCATCGCGCCCCGTCCCCGCGGCAGCCGCAGCGCGCGCACCTCGGTGATCGCCGGATGCGCACCGCGCAGCTTGGGCCGCTCGCCGGGGTTCATGGCCCAGCGCATCGGCGGAACGGTCATCGTGCCGACCTTGAAGCGGCCGGCCACGGTTCCCCTGGCGAGCCAGCGCGCCATCGTGTCCAGGACCAGGACGCCGCCGGGCAGCCGCTCGGCGCAGGCCGCCAGGATCTCCCGGACCTCCACGGGGCGCAGATACATCAGCAGCCCCTGGGTCGTGACGACGACGCCGCGGCCCTGCGGGTCCTCGATCTCGTCCAGCCAGGACAGATCGGTCGCCGACCGCGACAGCGTGCGCAGCCGGTCCGAGGCGGGCAGCAGCTTCCGGCGCAGCTCGGCCACCTCCGGCAGATCCACGCTCAGCCAGTTCAGCCGGCCGTTGTCGACCCGCCAGAAGCCGGTCTCCAGGCCGTCGCCGAGCGCGACCACGGTGGCCCGCGGCCGGTCGGCGAGGTACTCCTGCACGGCCAGGTCGAAGCAGCGCGAGCGCAGCCCCTGGGCCTGCGAGTGGAACGGGTCCGGCCGCCCGAACCGCTCCTCGAAGGGGTAGTCCAGATCCTCCAGCAGCCGCAGCGCCACCGGATCGTCCAGCACCGGATAGCGCCGGCCCGCCTCGTACGCACGGTTGTAGAGCGTCCACAGCAGGGTCTCCGGGACCCCGCTCAGCATCGGTCGCACGCCCGCCATGTCCGCTCCTCCTGTTCTCCGTGTGCCTCCGGTCGGGCGCTCAGCCGCGCAGGGTCAGCGCCTGCCCGGCCACCACCAGCAGCACCTGTTCGCACTCGTCGGCGAACGCGGCGTTCAGCCGGCCCAGCTCGTCCCGGAACCGCCGCCCGGCAGCCGTCGCGGGCACCACGCCCGAACCGGCCTCGTTGGTGACGGCGACGACCGTACGGCGCGTTCCGCGGACCGCCGCCACCAGCTCGGCGGTCCGCTCCCGCAGGGCCTCCTCGCCGCCGCCCGCCCACGCGGCGTCGTCCCAGGCGCCCACCCGGTCCATCGCGTCGGTCAGCCACAGCGACAGGCAGTCGATCAGCAGCGGGGGCCCGTCCGACTCCAGCAGCTCCACCAGCTCACAGGTCTCCTCGGTGCGCCAGGCGGCCGGTCTGCGTTCCCGGTGCAGGCCGATCCGGGCCGCCCACTCGGTGTCCCCCTCCCTGCCGCCGCCGGTCGCCACGTACACCACCTCGGGAAACGTCTCCAGGCGCCGCTCGGCCTCCACCGACTTGCCCGACCTGGCCCCGCCGGTCACCAGCGTGCGCCGCGGCACCTCCAGGGCCGCGTGGTACTCGCCCACCACCAGCGTCGTCCCGTCCGGCACGGCCCGCGCGCCGGCCGCCGCGAGCCGGCGGTCCAGCTCGGCGCCGGGCGGCGCGTCATGGTCCAGGTGGACGGCCACGACCTCGGTGTCCGGGCCGATCGCCGCCACGGCCCGCAGCCGCGCCACCGCGTCCGGCCGCCCCACCACATCGCCGACCACCATGTCGTAAGGCTCCGCGACCCGGTCCGCGAGCCCGGCCGGCGCGGCCCCCGGCGGCAGGTACAGCAGCCGGGGGCCCGCCGGACCCGTGACCTCGTACCCCGTCCCCGGCGCGTCCATCGGCACGGCGCGTACCCGGTGCCCGCTGATCAGCGTCAGCTCCCGCCCGTCCGGCACCCGCCCCGCCGGGGGAAGCCCCGCGGGCAGTTCCACGGCGGGCCCGTCGTGCGGATGGGTGAGCAGCACCTGCCGCACCCCGGTGAGCGAGTGCCCCGCACGGGCCGCGGCGAACACGGCGCCCGGAGTGAGATCGAGCAGCAGCGCGCCGTCGACCAGCAGCGCGGTCGACGCCCGCGAGCGCGCCCCGCGGGCGACGGCGCAGGCGGCGCAGGGACATTCGGGGCGCGGCAGCCCGTCGGGGGCTCCGGTGCCGAGCAGAGTCAGTTCCACGGTTCCGATCCTCCCGCGTCCGTGCAACCGGTGCGCGACGTGGGGCGTCCGGACCGGGTCCCCGTGCCGGACTCAGGCACTAGGCTGCGGGGCAGCACAGCGACCCAGGAGGCGGACATGGCGTGGACGTGGCGGTTCGAGAAGTCCGACGGCACGGAGACGGAGCCGGCCCTGCAGCCGGAGGAATTCACCACCCAGGGCGACGCGGAGTCCTGGATCGGTGAGTACTGGAAGGAACTCCTCGACGGCGGGGCGGACCAGGTGACGCTCTTCGACGACTCGACGAAGATCTACGGCCCCATGAGCCTCCAGGCCGACCAGGGCTGATCCGCCCCGGGCGGCGCGGCGCCGCCGTACGGGCGTGAGCACGGCCCGTACGGCGGCGCTTTTCCCGGGGCCTCTCGTCCGGACCGTGCCGGGCTCGCGTGCCTCTGCCTGATCCGGCCCGGTCCGGACGGACGACCCTAGATCTCGCCCAGGGTGACCTTCGCCGTCGTCTCCACCCCGTCGCGCAGATAGGTCACGGTGACCTTCTGGCCCGGCTTGTCCGAGGCCAGCGCCTCCGACAGGGAGGTGATCGTGGTGACCGGCTGGTCGTCGATCCCGGTGATGACGTCGCCGGGCCGCAGCCCCGCCTTGTCCGCGGCGCCGTTCTTGGTGACGTCGACCAGCGCCACCCCGGCCGGCTGGTAGTTGTCGTCGACGACCGTGCGGCCGGTGATGTTCAGGGCCGCCCGGCCGGAGTCGATGACCCTGCCGCTCTTGATGATCTGGTCGGCGACCGTCTTCACCATCGACACGGGGATCGCGAACCCGATGCCCGGCGCGGCGCTGCCGCCCAGCTCGGGGTCGGTCGCCGCCAGCGTCGGGATGCCGATGACCTCGCTGTTCAGGTTGACCAGCGCGCCCCCGCTGTTGCCCGGGTTGATCGCGGCCGATGTCTGCACCATGTTCGCGATCGTGGCACCGGTGCCGCCGCCCGCGCGGCTCTCGCTGACGGTCCGGCCGAGCGCCGAGACGATGCCCTGGGTGACGCTGGAGGACAGGCCGAGCGGCGAGCCCATCGCCAGCACGATCTGCCCCACCTCGACCTTCTCCGAGTCGCCGAACTTCGCCGGCTTCAGCCCGGCCGGCACGCTGTCGAGCCTGATGACGGCCAGATCCTGCTCCGGATAGGTGGCCACCAGCGAGGCCTTCTGCACCTTCTCGCCGGTGGCGACGGTGACCTTGAACGTCCTGTCGTTGCCGACCACATGGGCATTGGTGACGATATGGCCCTTGGTGTCGTAGACGATGCCGGAGCCCAGACCCACGGAGGTCTGGATCTGCACCACCGACGGCAGCACGTTCTTGATCACGGTCTGGTAGTCGCTCTGCAGATCGCCCGCGGTCCGGGTGGCGGAGGCCGAATTGCTGGGTTCGGTGCTCGGCGAATCGGAAGCGGCGTCCGAGCAGCCGCTCACCAGGGCGATCGCACAGACACCTGTGGTCAGAGGCAGCAGCAGCCGGCGCGCACGGCCGCGGAAGTGGGATGCATCCATGTCCGGATTATCGCTTTTGGCCCCGTTGGTGGCCTGTCGGGTTCGGCCGGGCGGGGTGCGCCGCCGGGCAGCCCCGGCGGCCTGCTCCCGTGTCCGCTCAGCCCCGCACTCCGCACAGGTGCAGCAGTGCGGCCACCCGGCGGTACGGATCCGTCCGCCCGGCCCGGTCCTCCGCGGCGAGCACCTGCTCCAGCTCGGCGGCGGCCGGCAGCTCCACGTCGTTGCTCACGTTGTCCGTGAAGACGCGCACCCCGTACCAGGCGTGCAGCGGCGCCGCGATCCCGGCGAGCGTGGACGTCAGGGCCTCCAGCCGGTCGGCCCGTACGGTCAGGCCCAGCCGGTTGGTGTACGTGTCCGTGTCGAAGGCGGCCAGCGCCGCGCTCCATTCCCCGGCGGTCCCGGGGCGCATCGCCAGCGCGTCCGCGTTCCGTACCACCAGCGACAGCAGCCCGCCCGGGGCCAGCATCCGGGCCAGGCCCGCCAGCATCGCGTCCGGGTCCCGGACATACATCAGCACACCGTGGCACAGCACCACGTCGAAACTGCCGGGCAGGAAGTGCACCCCGGTGTCCAGGCCGTTGCCCTCGATCAGCCGGACCCGCTCGCGGATCCCCGCGGGTTCGCTGCCGAGCGACTCCTTGGCCACCCGCAGCATCTCGGCGTCGGACTCCAGACCCGTCACCGTGTGACCGGCCCGCGCCAGGCGCAGCGCCTGGGTGCCCTGGCCCATGCCCACGTCGAGCACGCGCAGCCGCTGGCCGACCGGGAAGCGCGCCGCTATCTGCTCGTCGAGCTGCCGGGCCACGAGCTCCTGGCGGACGGTGTTGCGCAGACCGCCCAGGCCCTTCAGCCACACCGAGGAGGCGCCGGAGAACCCGGTGACGGCCACCGCATCGTCCGGCCGGCCGGCGGACGGACCGCCGGCCGGGCCGGAGATGTGCGTACTCAGGGCCGCTCTCCCCGCTTGACCTGCGGCTTCGGGAGCCGGAGGCGACGCATCTGAAGCGTGCGCATCAGGCCGTAGGCGACCGCGCCGCGCTTGGGCGTATCGGGGAAACGCTGGGTGAGCTGCTTCTTGAGGCGGAACGAGAGACCGATCGAGTCGACGACGATCAGCACGATCACGATGAGCCAGAGCAGCAGCGAGATGTTCTGGATGTTCTGCACCTGGATCACGCTGAGGATCAGAATGATCACGGCGAGCGGCAGGAAGAACTCCGCGATGCAGAAACGCGAGTCCACGTAGTCGCGGACGAAGCGCCGCACCGGGCCCTTGTCGCGCGCCGGCAGATAGCGCTCGTCGCCACTGGCGAGCGCCTCGCGCTGCTTGGCCAGGTCCACACGGCGCGCTTCGCGCTGCCGCTTCATGGCCTCCTTGCGGTCGAGCGGCGCGCCTCCGGAGGCACGACGGCGCTGCGACTGGGCATCGCTGCGCTTGGGGGTGGGGCGACCCTTGGGGGCCTGCGGGTCGCGGGGCTGCTTGGAGAGGTCCGCCGTCACCTTGCCGGTGGGCGCCTTCTCTTCCTTCGAACGGCTACGGAACACAAGGCCCAAGGGTACGGGTTCGATCGCCGCGACCCCAGGCCGGTCGGGAACGATCCGGCAACGGCCTGCGTCCTCGCCGGTGTACCGCAGTGTCCGGCACACCCGGCGGCACCGGCTCTCCCTGACCTCCGCCTACTCCCTGGGCCGGAGCGGTGACCTGGTGCAGTCGTCCTTGGGTAGGAGCACATCCGTGCTCGAACAGTGCGGTAATAGAGGCAGGGCCCGTACTGTGGGTTCTGTTGGAGTGCTGGAGCTCAGTCCGTCAGAAGGGGGCGCGCGAAGCCCATGAGCGGTGTCATGAAGCGTATGGGGATGATCTTCCGCGCGAAGGCAAACAAGGCCCTTGACCGGGCCGAGGATCCGCGCGAGACCCTCGATTACTCGTACCAGAAGCAGCTCGAACTGCTTCAGAAGGTACGCCGCGGCGTCGCCGATGTGGCGACCTCGCGCAAGCGGCTCGAGCTGCAGCTGAACCAGCTGCAGGGACAGTCGTCCAAGCTGGAGGACCAGGGCCGCAAGGCGCTCGCGCTCGGCCGCGAGGACCTGGCCCGCGAGGCGCTGTCCCGGCGCGCCGCACTCCAGCAGCAGGTCACCGACCTGGAGACGCAGCACACCACGCTGCAGGGCGAGGAGGAGAAGCTCACCCTCGCGGCGCAGCGGCTGCAGGCCAAGGTCGATGCCTTCCGTACGAAGAAGGAGACCATCAAGGCCACCTACACCGCCGCCCAGGCGCAGACCCGGATCGGCGAGGCCTTCTCCGGGATCTCCGAGGAGATGGGCGACGTCGGCCTGGCGATCCAGCGGGCCGAGGACAAGACCCAGCAGCTGCAGGCGCGGGCCGGCGCGATCGACGAACTGCTCGCCTCCGGCGCCCTGGACGACCCGACCGGCACGGCGAAGGACGACATCGCCGCCGAGCTGGACCGGATCTCCGGCGGCTCGGACGTGGAGCTGGAGCTCCAGCGCATGAAGGCCGAGCTGGCCGGCGGCTCCACCCCGCAGCAGGCGATCGAGGGCGGCCCGCAGGACGCCGCCCAGCAGCAGTCGTCGCAGTCCCCGCACAGGTTCGACAAGAGTTGAGGCGGCGTCATGATCGTACGGATCATGGGGGAGGGCCAGGTCGCACTGGCCGACAGTCATCTCGCCGAGCTCGACGGGCTCGACGACGAACTGCTCGCCGAGATGGAGAGCGGTGACGGACCCGGCTTCCGCGCGACTCTCCACGCGCTCCTGGCCAGGGTGCGCGAGCTCGGCACCGCGTTGCCGGACGATTCCCTGGAGCCGTCCGAGCTGATCCTTCCCTCGCCCGACGCGACCCTCGAAGAGGTGCGCGCCATGCTCCGCGACGAGGGCCTGATTCCCGGCTGACGCCGGTCGTTTCTCCAGCACCCGCACGAACCCGTGCCCCGTGTCCGGTCCGCCGGACACGGGGCACGGCCGTGTCCGGCCCCCTTCGAACGGGACCCGGTCCGATTCCCGCGCGACACGCCGTAACGTAGCTTGACGTGACCACCCTCGGAACCGGGGTTCTGCGCGTCCGGCACTGGCTGCGCGACCACCCCCTCGCGCTGGACGCCGCGCTGGCCCTGGCCGTCCTGGTCGCCATGATCATCGGGTCGTTCGTCCACCCGGGCGCGGGGGAGGGGCGCTCCTTCGAGACCCGCGCGCCCGCGGTGAGCAGCCTGCTGCTGATGGTGGCCGGTGCGGTGGCGCTCATCTGGCGGCGGCGCAGTCCCATGGCGGTGCTCGCGGTCACCGCCGGGCTGACGGTCGTCGAGCTGGTGGGGTCCGATCCGCCCGCGCCCGTGGTCATGAGCACCGTCATCGCGCTCTACACCGTCGCCGCCCGGACCGACCGGCCCACCACCTGGCGGGTCGGCCTGCTGACGGTGGCCGTGCTGACGGCCGCGGCGATGCTCTGCGGTCCGGCGCCCTGGTACAGCCAGGAGAACTTCGGCGTCTTCGCCTGGACCGGCATGGCCGGTGCCGCGGGGGACGCCGTCCGTTCCCGGCGCGCCTTCGTCGACGCGATCAGGGAGCGGGCCGAACGAGCCGAACGCACCCGCGACGAGGAGGCCCGGCGGCGGGTCGCCGAGGAGCGGCTGCGGATCGCCCGCGAACTCCACGACGTCGTCGCCCACCACATCGCGCTGGTCAACGTGCAGGCCGGGGTGGCCGCCCACGTCATGGACAGGCGCCCCGACCAGGCCAAGGAGGCGCTGGCCCACGTCCGGGAGGCCAGCCGTTCCGCGCTCGACGAACTGCGGGCCACCGTCGGGCTGCTGCGCCAGTCCGGCGACCCGGCGGCGCCGACCGAACCCGCCCCGGGCCTCGCCGTGCTGGACGAACTGGTCGACACCGTCCGCCGGGCCGGGCTCCCCGTCGAGCTGGCCTGCACCGACCGGCGGCCCCCGCTGCCCGCGGCCGTCGACCTGGCCGCGTACCGGGTCATCCAGGAGGCGCTGACCAACGTCCGCAAGCACGCGGGCCCCGGGGCGAAGGCCGAGGTGAGTGTCGTACGGGTCGGGAGGACCGCCGAGATCACCGTGATCGACAACGGCTCCGGCGGGGGCGGCGACGGCGACGGCGGCGGCCACGGCCTGCTCGGAATGCGCGAACGCGTCACCGCGCTGGGCGGCACCCTGACCGCCGGGCCCCGCTACGGCGGCGGATTCCGGGTCCATGCGATCCTGCCCGTCGAGGCCCGCACGGCGGAGTCCGGGTGACCGGGCGCGGCGGGCCGGACGGGGGAGAACACATGACGGCGGGGGAGCGAGCATGACGGCGGGGGAGAAGGCATGACGGCGGGGGGAGAGCGCATGACACCGCCCATCAAGGTGCTGCTCGTCGACGACCAGGCGCTGCTGCGCAGCGCGTTCCGGGTCCTGGTCGACTCGGAGGCCGACATGGAGGTGGTCGGCGAGGCGGCGGACGGTGCGCAGGCGGTGGAACTCGCCCGCTCGACCCGCGCCGACGTGGTGCTGATGGACATCCGGATGCCGGGCACGGACGGACTCACCGCGACCCGCATGATCAGCGCCGATCCGGAGCTGGCCGATGTACGGGTCGTCATGCTCACCACCTTCGAGGTGGACGAGTACGTGGTGCAGTCGCTGCGGGCCGGGGCGTCCGGTTTCCTCGGCAAGGGGGCGGAACCGGAGGAACTGCTCAACGCCATCCGCGTCGCCGCGGGCGGCGAGGCGCTGCTCTCACCCGCCGCGACCAAGGGTCTGATCGCCACTTTCCTTGCGCAGGGCGGCAGTTCGGAGGGCGACGGGCCGAGCGCCGCGGAGTACTCCGAGCGGCTCGACGCGCTCACCGGCCGCGAGCGCGAGGTGCTCGTGCTGGTGGCCGGCGGCCACTCCAACGACGAGATCGCCGAGCGGCTCGTCGTCAGCCCGCTCACCGTCAAGACCCATGTGAACAGGGCGATGGCGAAGCTGGGTGCCAGGGACCGGGCCCAATTGGTGGTAATTGCCTACGAATCCGGCCTGGTGCGCCCCAGGGTGGAGTGACGGGTGGAGAAACGGCGTACTCCACCTGCGGTATGCGCGGCATAAGAAAGCAACCCGGGGGCCGACGCTTTTGCCCTCGCGGGTCGGCGATCGTGTAGCTGGGCCGGGTCTCTTTCCGAGTCACCCGCCCACCTGCCGCGTAAGCCACAGAAGAGAGACCCACCCATGTCCTGGCTGTCCAGATTCAGCCTCGCGCAACGGGCCCTGATCGGACTGATCTCGATCGTCGCGCTCGTGTTCGGAGCGATTGCGATCCCGCAGCTCAAGCAGCAGCTGCTGCCCACCATCGAACTCCCGATGGTGTCGGTCATCGCCCCCTATCAGGGTGCGTCCCCCGATGTGGTCGAGAAGCAGGTCGTCGAACCGATCGAGAACTCCGTCAAGGCCGTCGACGGCGTCACCGGCATCACCTCGACCGCCAGCGAGGGCAGCGCCGTCATCATGGCGACCTTCGACTTCGGCAGCGAGGGCACCAAGCAGCTCGTCGCCGACATCCAGCAGGCGGTGAACCGCGCCCGCGCCCAGCTTCCCGACGACGTCGACCCGCAGGTCATCGCCGGCTCGACCGACGACATCCCGGCCGTCGTCCTCGCCGTCACCTCCGACAAGGACCAGCAGGCGCTCGCCGACCAGCTGGAGCGCACGGTCGTCCCCGCCCTGGAGGACATCAGCGGCGTCGGCCAGGTCACCGTCGACGGCGTGCAGGACCTCCAGGTCTCCATCACCCCCGACGACAAGAAGCTCGCCGACGCGGGGCTGAACGCCATGACGCTCTCCCAGGCGCTCCAGGCGGGCGGCGCGACCGTACCCGCCGGTTCCTTCTCCGAGTCGGGCAAGAGCCGCACCGTCCAGGTCGGCGGCGCCTTCACCTCCCTGAAGCAGATCGAGGACCTGAGGGTCGCCGGCCAGGACCCGGCCACGGGCAAGCCCGGCCGGCCGGTCCGCGTCGGTGACGTCGCCACGGTGAAGCAGGAGCCGTCCACCGCGGTCTCCATCACCCGTACCAACGGCAAGCCGAGCCTCGCCGTGATGGCCACGATGGACAAGGACGGCAGCGCCGTCGCCATCTCGGACGCGGTCAAGGACAAGCTCCCCGACCTCCGCAAGGACCTCGGCGCCGGCGCCGAGCTGACCGTCGTCTCCGACCAGGGCCCCGCCGTCTCCAAGGCGATCTCCGGACTGACCACCGAGGGCGCGCTCGGTCTGCTCTTCGCCGTCATCGTGATCCTGGTCTTCCTCGCTTCGCTGCGCTCGACCCTGGTCACCGCGGTCTCCATCCCGCTCTCCGTGGTCCTCGCGCTGATCGTGCTCTGGACCCGTGACCTCTCGCTCAACATGCTGACGCTGGGCGCGCTGACCATCGCGATCGGCCGTGTCGTCGACGACTCGATCGTGGTCCTGGAGAACATCAAGCGTCACCTCGGCTACGGCGAGGAGCGCCATTCGGCGATCATCACCGCGGTGAAGGAAGTGGCCGGCGCGGTCACCTCCTCGACCCTCACCACGGTCGCCGTCTTCCTGCCGATCGGACTCGTCGGCGGCATGGTCGGAGAGCTCTTCGGCTCCTTCTCGCTGACCGTCACCGCGGCCCTGCTGGCGTCCCTGCTGGTCTCGCTGACCGTCGTCCCCGTCCTGTCGTACTGGTTCCTGCGCGCCCCCAAGGGCGCGACGCAGGACCCGGACGAGGCCCGTCGCAAGGCCGAGGAGCAGGAGGCCCGCAGCCGGCTCCAGCGGCTGTACGTCCCGGTGCTGCGCTTCGCCACCCGGCGCCGCGTCACCAGTGTCGTCATCGCCGTCGTCGTGCTCCTCGGCACCTTCGGCATGGCCCCGCTGCTGAAGACCACCTTCTTCGACCAGGGCGAGCAGGAAGTCCTCTCCATCAAGCAGGAGCTCACCCCGGGCACCAGCCTGGCGGCCGCCGACGAAGCGGCCAGGAAGGTGGAGAAGGTCCTCGCCGACGACAAGGGCGTCAAGGACTACCAGGTCACCGTCGGCTCCTCCGGCTTCATGGCGGCCTTCGGCGGCGGCACAGGCGCCAACCAGGCCTCCTACCAGGTAACCCTGAAGGACTCGTCCGACTACGACGCCGCCCAGAAGCGCATCGAGGAGGCCCTGGGCAAGCTCGACGGCATCGGTGACACCACCCTCTCCGGGGGAGACGGCTTCGGCAGCCAGGACCTCAGCGTCGTGGTCAAGGCCGCCGACGCGGACGTGCTCAAGCAGGCGTCCGAAAAGGTGCGCGCCGAGGTGGCCGAGCTCAAGAACGTCTCCGACGTCCAGAGCGACCTCGCACAGAGCGTCCCGCGGATCTCGGTCAAGGCCACGCCCAAGGCCGCGGAGGCCGGCTTCGACCAGACCGCGCTCGGCGCGGCCGTCGCCGGAGCGGTGCGCGGCACCCCGTCCGGCAAGGCGATCATGGACGACACCGAGCGGGACGTCGTCATCAAGTCCGCCCACCCGGCCACCACCATGGCCGAGCTGAAGAACCTGCGCCTCGGCCAGGTCGAGCTCGGACAGATCGCCGATGTCGAACTGGTCCCCGGACCGGTCTCCATGACCCGGATCGACGGCCAGCGCGCCGCGACGATCACCGCCAAGCCTCTCGGCGACGACACCGGCGCGGTCGGCACCGACCTCCAGAACGCGATCAAGGAACTGGACCTCCCGGACGGCGCCACCGCCACCATCGGCGGCGTCACCGAGGACCAGGCCGACGCGTTCGTGAAGCTGGCGCTGGCCATGCTGGCGGCGATCTCGATCGTCTTCATGCTGCTGGTCGCCACCTTCCGGTCGCTCGTCCAGCCGCTGATCCTGCTGGTCTCCATCCCGTTCGCGGCGACGGGCGCCATCGGCCTGCTCGTCATCACCGGCACCCCGATGGGCATCGCGGCGATGATCGGCATGCTGATGCTGATCGGCATCGTGGTGACCAACGCGATCGTTCTGATCGACCTGATCAACCAGTACCGCAGGCAGGGCATGGGCGTCGTCGAGGCGGTCATCGAGGGCGGCCGTCACCGTCTGCGCCCGATCCTGATGACCGCACTCGCGACGATCTTCGCCCTGCTCCCGATGGCACTCGGCGTCACCGGCGAGGGCGGCTTCATCTCGCAGCCGCTCGCGGTGGTCGTGATCGGCGGCCTGGTCACCTCGACGCTGCTCACGCTCCTCCTGGTGCCCACGCTCTACGCGATGGTGGAGCTCCGCAAGGAGCGCCGCGCGAAGAAGAAGGCGCTCAAGCGGGCGGAGAAGGAGGGCCGGTCCGCTCAGGCCCTCTCGGAGGAGAGCGCCTCCGAGGAGCCGGAGCCCGCGAAGGCGTAACGCACAGAGAAGAACAGCACAGGAGGCCCCGGCACCGTTCTCCCACGGTGCCGGGGCCTCCTGCCGTGCACGCCGCCCCTACGGCAGCGCCAGCATCCGCTCCAGCGCGAGCTTGGCGTACTTCTCCGTCTCCGGGTCGACCTCGATCCGGTTGACCAGGTTGCCCTCGGCGAGCGACTCCAGCGCCCACACCAGGTGCGGCAGGTCGATGCGGTTCATCGTCGAGCAGAAGCAGACCGTCTTGTCGAGGAAGACGATCTCCTTGTCCTCGGCCGCGAACCGGTTGGCCAGCCGGCGCACCAGGTTCAGCTCGGTGCCGATCGCCCACTTCGAGCCGGCCGGGGCCGCCTCCAGGGCCTTGATGATGTACTCCGTCGAGCCGACGTGGTCCGCCGCCGCCACGACCTCGTGCTTGCACTCGGGGTGGACCAGGACGTTGACGCCCGGTATCCGCTCACGGACGTCGTTGACGGACTCGACCGAGAAGCGGCCGTGCACCGAGCAGTGCCCGCGCCACAGGATCATCTTCGCGTTCCGCAGCTCCTCGGCGGTCAGACCGCCGTTCGGCTTGTGCGGGTTGTAGAGGACGCAGTCCTCCAGCGACATCCCCATGTCCCGGACCGCGGTGTTCCGGCCCAGGTGCTGGTCGGGCAGGAAGAGGATCTTCTCGCCCTGCTCGAAGGCCCACTCCAGCGCCCGCTTCGCGTTGGACGAGGTGCAGATCGTGCCGCCGTGCCTGCCGGTGAAGGCCTTGATGTCGGCGGAGGAGTTCATGTACGAGACCGGCACGACCTGCTCGGCGACCCCGGCCTCGGTCAGCACGTCCCAGCACTCGGCGACCTGCTCGGCGGTGGCCATGTCGGCCATGGAGCAGCCCGCGGCCAGGTCCGGCAGCACGACCTTCTGGTCGTCGGTGGTCAGGATGTCCGCGGACTCGGCCATGAAGTGCACACCGCAGAAGACGATGTACTCGGCCTCCGGCCGCGCTGCCGCGTCCCGGGCGAGCTTGAAGGAGTCGCCGGTGACATCGGCGAACTGGATGACCTCGTCGCGCTGGTAGTGGTGGCCGAGGACGAACACCTTGTCCCCGAGCTTCTCCTTGGCCGCGCGGGCACGCTCCACCAGGTCCGGGTCGGACGGGGATGGCAGGTCGCCGGGGCACTCGACGCCACGCTCGCTCCTCGGGTCGGCCTCACGGCCGAGCAGGAGCAGGGCGAGGGGCGTCGGCTGGACGTCGAGATCCTGGACGGGGTGGGCCGTGGTCACGTCACGCACCCTTTCTTCTCTGCTGAAAGCTTCTGCGAAAAGCTTCCGCGAAGCCTTTTCGTCTAATTGACGCTATCTATGATATCCGGTTCACGTCACTTTGACGATGGCCATAGTGTCGATGTGACGCATCCCCCCGGCCGACCGGTGTGCGAGCATGAATGGAACAGGCAAGCGCTCGGCCCGGAATGAATCCGCGGTCCCGACGGTTGCAACGTCGGCAAGCAGTCTCCGTACAACCCGGGAGAGAAGCAGATGTCCGTATCGGACGAGACCACCACCGTGAGCGACGGCATCCTCCTGTCCGACGCCGCCGCAGCCAAGGTCAAGGGCCTGCTGGAGCAGGAAGGCCGTGACGACCTGGCGCTGCGCGTCGCCGTCCAGCCCGGCGGCTGCTCGGGCCTGCGCTACCAGCTCTTCTTCGACGAGCGTTCGCTCGACGGTGACGTCGTGAAGGACTTCGACGGCGTCAAGGTCGTCACCGACCGGATGAGCGCTCCGTACCTGGGTGGCGCCTCCATCGACTTCGTCGACACCATCGAGAAGCAGGGCTTCACGATCGACAACCCCAACGCCACGGGCTCCTGCGCCTGCGGTGACTCCTTCAGCTGAGCCCTGAAGGCGGCTGAGCCCCGAAGGCGGCGCGTACGCCTGAACGCGACGCGGAACGGCGCAGCGGAACGGCACGACGGCGGCGGCCCGGAATCCGGGCAGCCGCCGTCGTCGTGTCCGAGGGCCGGCGCTCAGCCGCGCGGCACGTCGCCGCCCGACGCCGCGTCGACCACCGTCCGGTCGCCGAGCGGCGCGTCGAGCGTCACCGTCCGGGTCAGCTCCTTGGCGATCATGATGCAGACCTTCTTCCCGGGCTGCTTCGACTCCGTCACCCTCACGGTCACCCGGTCCGGGCCCTCGGTCGCGCTCGCGGTGTAGGTACTGCACGCCCCGCCCCAGAACGTCACCGACAGGGTCCGCCCGTCGGCGCGGTACGACAGCGGCTGCGGCCCGGACCTCTCCGCGTCGCCCGGGGGAGTCGTGGGGGCCGGTGTGGGCGGGGCGGTCGTCGAGGGCGCGTCCTTCGCCAGGTACGAGGGAGCCACGGCGACCTGGGAGACCGTGGTGCCCCGGCCGCCGGCGGCCGGCCGCACGGAGAAGAGCCAGGACGGGACGAGCGTCTGCTTGCCCGCCACGTACTGCGCCGCCAGGCCGAACACCGCCTTGTCGACCGTCACCGTCGTCGTCGGCCGCTCCGCGCCGGTCAGCGTCCCGCAGTGGACCTTCGGCGTCTTTCGGCCTTCGTCCAGCGGTACGGGGGCGGCACATCCGCCGATGTCCGCGCGTGCCCGGGCGCCGGGCGCCGAAGCGTTCAGCTGCTTCAGCGCCTCGGCGGCGCTGATCACCGGATAGCTGTCGCCCTTCTCCAACCCCTTCAACTGCCCGCTGCCGCCGACCACTTCACCGTCCGGGCCCACCTGGATCCCGGTCGACCAGCCGTACGTGGGGAGGCCGTCCACCTTCGGGTTCGCGTTCACCACCCGTACCGAACCCATGAGTTGACGGGAATCCAGCACGGCGCCGTCCTGCCCCGCCGCCTTCAGCACCGGTGCCGCGGCGGCCCTCGCGGCGCTCTCGCCCACCGGGGAGCCGCTGTCGCCCGGAGCCGCGTCACCGCCCGAACAGACCGCCTTCTTCGGGCAGTTGTCCGTGCCGCCGGAGCCGTACCGGGCGAAGCTCCAGGTGCCCGGGGCCTGCTTGTCCACCCGCAGGACCGGGCCCGAACCGTCGCCGTCGGATCCCACCTTCCAGTACGTGCCCTCCGCCTGCGGCGTGCCCGCAAGGCCCAGCGCCTTCGCCAGCCGGGCCACCTCGGCCGCGGAGACGGTCCCCACGGGGCGCTGCACCGCGGCCGTGCGCGGCCCCTCGGGCAGCTCGCCGGAGACGCGGTAGACCACCCGGCCGCCGTTCGGGTCGGGCTCGCCCGGCGCGATGCCCCGGGTGGGCGCCTCGGGCGCCGTCGGAGTGCCTGCCTGCCCGTCCAGGGCCAGCGGGGGCGGGGTGCGCCGCCCGCCGCTGTCCGCGCTGCCGCCGGACCTGCCGTCACCGTCCGCCGCGGTCGCCGCCCAGTACGCGCCGCCGCCACCGGCCAGCAGTACGGCTGCCGCCACCGAGGCCACGGCGAGCGGCGAACGCCGCCGGGGGCCGGTCACGTCGTTGTCGGGTCGCTCGGTGCTCACCGGATCGCTCCTTCGCCTGCATTGCCGTCACACGCCGTTGCCCGGCCTGTCCGTCCGCCCCCGGAACGGGGACAAGGGTGGGACGGGGCAGCGGCGCGCACGGTTCCCGCACGGTTCCGTGCGGGGCGTCAGGAGCGGGGGTACCGGTCTTCGCCGCCTCTCAGT
This sequence comes from Streptomyces sp. NPDC002403, assembly GCF_053593015.1. Lineage (NCBI taxonomy): Bacteria > Bacillati > Actinomycetota > Actinomycetes > Kitasatosporales > Streptomycetaceae > Streptomyces > Streptomyces sp. NPDC002403. The sequence goes on from NZ_JBSFBQ010000002.1 coordinate 395,318, forward strand.
CGCCGTAGTCGGACATGGCGTCGACCAGCCGGGCGGACGAGGCGGGCACGGTGACCCCGTGGATCCGGGACGGGGCGACGGGAGCGGGGGCGGACTTCGCGGGGGCCACCCAGTGCGGTGCCATCCGCGCGCAGTCCCCGCGCAGCTCGGCCAGGCTGATCTCGGACTCGCGCGTGGCGATGTTGTTCGACATATCGGCACCGTAGGCACCACGGGCATCAGGAAGAAAGCCCTACTATCGGGTAGTTTTCCCCCCTTCAGGACAGGTGCGGGGAACCGGTAGCGTGAACTGTCACGCCGCCCCGGGAACACAGCCACCCGTTCCCCCCGATCTCCGCAGGAGCAGTCTCCCCGTGCGAATCGCAGTCACCGGCTCCATCGCCACCGATCACCTCATGACCTTCCCCGGCCGTTTCGCCGACCAGCTGGTCGCGGATCAGCTGCACACGGTCTCGCTCTCCTTCCTGGTCGACAACCTCGACGTGCGCCGGGGCGGTGTCGCCGCCAACATCTGCTTCGGCATGGGCCTGCTGGGCACGGAGCCGATCCTGGTCGGCGCCGCCGGCTCCGACTTCGACGACTACCGCGCCTGGCTCGACCGCCACGGCGTCGACACCGGCTCGGTCCGGATCTCCGAGGTCCTGCACACCGCCCGCTTCGTCTGCACGACGGATGCCGACCACAACCAGATCGGTTCCTTCTACACCGGCGCGATGAGCGAGGCCCGGCTCATCGAGCTGAAGGCCGTCGCCGACCGGGTCGGCGGCCTCGACCTGGTCTCGATCGGTGCCGACGACCCCGAGGGGATGCTCCGCCACACCGAGGAGTGCCGCTCCCGTGGCATTCCGTTCGCCGCGGACTTCTCGCAGCAGATCGCCCGGATGGAGGGCGACGAGATCAGGATCCTCCTGGACGGCGCCACGTACCTCTTCTCCAACGAGTACGAGAAGGGGCTCATCGAGTCCAAGACCGGCTGGACCGACGAGGAGATCCTGGCCAGGGTCGGTCACCGGGTGACCACCCTCGGTGCCCGCGGCGTGCGCATCGAGCGCGCCGGCCAGGAGCCGATCGAGGTCGGCTGCCCGGAGGAGGAGGTCAAGGCCGACCCGACCGGCGTCGGCGACGCCTTCCGGGCGGGTTTCCTCTCCGGCCTCGCCTGGGGCGTCGGCCTGGAGCGCGCCGCCCAGGTCGGCTGCATGCTGGCCACCCTGGTCATCGAGACGGTCGGCACCCAGGAGTACACCCTGCGCCGCGCCCACTTCATGGACCGCTTCACCAAGGCGTACGGCCACGACGCCGCCGCCGAGGTCCGCTCGCACCTCGCGTAGTCAGGACAGCCGGCGGACCACATAGGCCGAGCCACGGTCCGCCGGCTCCTCGCCCACGTACTCCTGCTCGCGCATCGCGCACCAGGCCGGGATGTCCAGCCGCGCCGCCTCGTCGTCGGAGAGCACGGTCACCGTCCCGCCCACCGGCACCTCCCCGATCACCTTCGCGAGCTCGATCACCGGGATCGGGCAGCGCTTCCCCAGCGCGTCCACCACCAGGGACGCGGCCGGGGCGGCCTCCCGGGGCGCGGAGACGGGCGCGCCCAGCCGCTGCCGCACCTCCGCCACCACCCGGGGCAGCACCTCCAGGAACCGGTCGACGTCCTCCCCGGCGGTGCCGTTCGGCAGCGACACCCGTACGTTCCCTTCCGAAAGCACTCCCATGGCCCTGAGCACATGGCTCGGCGTCAGCGTGCTGCTGGTGCAGGAGGAGCCGGACGACACGGAGAACCCCGCCCGGTCCAGCTCGTGCAGCAGCGTCTCCCCGTCGACATAGAGACAGGAGAAGGTCACCAGGTGCGGCAGCCGCCGCACCGGATCGCCGACCACCTCCACATCGGGCACCAGCTCCGCCACCGTGGCCCTGATGCGGTCCACCAGGGCCCGCAGCCGCACGGACTCCGCCGCGGCCTCGGCCCGTACCGCCCGCAGCGACGCCGCCGCCGCGACGATCGCCGGAATGTTCTCGAACCCCGCCGCCCGCCCCGACTCCCGCTCGTCGGCCGGTCCTTGAACGGCGAACCGTACCCCCTTGCGCACCGCCAGCAGCCCGACGCCCGAGGGCCCGCCCCACTTGTGGGCGCTGCCCGTCAGCAGCGACCAGCCGTCCGGCACCGGCTCCCGCCCCAGCGACTGAGCGGCGTCCACCAGCAGCGGCACCCCCGCCGCCCGGCAGAGCTCCGCGACGGCGGCCACCGGCTGCACGGTGCCGACCTCGTGGTTGGCGGACTGCAGACAGGCCAGCGCGGTGTCCTCGCGCAGCGCGTCCGCGTACGCCGGCGCGCTCACCGCCCCGGCCCGGTCCACCGGGACCTCGGAGACCGATCCGCCCTGCGCCTCATGGGCGGCCGCCGAATGGAGCACCGACGAGTGTTCGACCGCGGAGACGACCAGATGGCGGCCGACACGCCGACGTCCCGCGAGGGCTCCGGAAATTCCCGAGTGAACCGCCCGGGTCCCCGAAGGAGTGAATGTGAGCTCGTCCGGGCGACAGCCGACCGCCTCGGCGGCTGCCTCCCGGGCGGCGTCCAGCAGCAGCCGGGCCCGCCGCCCCTCGCGGTAGAGCCTGGCCGGGTCGGCCCAGCCCTCGTCCAGCGCGGCAAGCAGCGCCTGACGTGCGACGGGGTGCAGGGGGGCGGCGGATGCGGTGTCGAAGTAGGGCACGCGGCCACGCTAGCCCGAGCCGGGCCCCGGCCCGGGAACGGGCTGCCCGCAGGGTCAGGAGAGGGGGCGTCAGATGGTGGTCGGAGGCCCGTGTTCCACCCCTTCGGGGTGTCGGACGGCGCGTTGGGCACCCTCCCCGCGCGACCCCAAATAGCGTCCAGTAGGGTTTGGTCCGCATAAACATCCAAACCCCTGCCCGCGTCAGGGCGGCGACCGACCAGAAAGACGGCCGCGCCGACCGCGCGGGCGAGACTCTCGGGAAGGCGCTACGTGAGTCCCAACGGCTCCGACCGCTCGTCGCGGCGCCCGATGCGGCGGAAGCTGCCGCAGGTGCTGACTGCGGGCCTGATCCTGGCGACCGCCACCGGTTGCACATACAAGGACTTCCCCCGCCTTGGAATGCCCACGCCGGTAACAGAAGAGGCACCACGGATCCTTTCCCTCTGGCAGGGCTCGTGGGCGGCAGCGCTCGCCACGGGCGTGCTGGTCTGGGGCCTGATCCTGTGGAGCGTCATCTTCCACAGGCGCAGTCGCACCAAGGTCGAGGTTCCTCCGCAGACCAGGTACAACATGCCCATCGAGGCGCTGTACACCGTGGTCCCTCTGATCATCGTCTCGGTGTTGTTCTACTTCACCGCGCGCGATGAATCGAAGCTCCTCACCCTCTCCCCGAAGCCTGCCCACACCATCAACGTGGTCGGCTACCAGTGGAGCTGGGGCTTCAACTACATCGAGAACGTGGACGGCTCGACCGCCACGGGCAACGAGATCCCCAAGGAGCTCGACGCCATCCCCGACCGGTTCCGCAAGGACTTCCCCAAGGGTGCGGAGGGCGTCTACGACTTCGGCATCCCGGGAACGCGGAACCCGCAGAACGGCAACCCGGGTCCGACCCTGTGGCTGCCGAAGGGCGAGAAGGTCCGTTTCGTTCTGACTTCGCGTGACGTCATCCACTCCTTCTGGGTGGTGCCGTTCCTCATGAAGCAGGACGTCATTCCGGGCCACACCAACGCCTTCGAGGTGACTCCGAACCAGGAGGGCACCTTCATGGGCAAGTGCGCCGAGCTCTGCGGCGTCGACCACTCCCGGATGCTCTTCAACGTCAAGGTCGTCTCCCCGGAGCGCTACCAGGCGCACCTCAAGGAGCTGGCGAAGAAGGGCCAGACGGGCTACGTGCCGGCCGGCATCGAGCAGACTGACCCGGCCAGGAATGCGGAGACGAACAAACTGTGAGCATCCTCAACGAACCTCAGGGTGCCGCGGCAGCAGACGACTCGTACGAGGACGAGCTGCCGGTCCGGCGCAAGCAGCCGGGAAACGTCGTCATCAAGTGGCTGACCACCACTGACCACAAGACGATCGGCACGATGTACCTGGTCACATCGTTCGCGTTCTTCTGCATCGGCGGTCTGATGGCGCTCTTCATGCGCGCCGAACTGGCCCGTCCCGGCACGCAGATCATGTCGAACGAGCAGTTCAACCAGGCGTTCACGATGCACGGCACGATCATGCTGCTGATGTTCGCGACGCCGCTGTTCGCCGGATTCGCGAACTGGATCATGCCGCTGCAGATCGGCGCGCCCGACGTGGCGTTCCCGCGGCTGAACATGTTCGCGTACTGGCTGTACCTCTTCGGTTCGGTCATCGCGGTGGCCGGCTTCCTCACCCCCCAGGGTGCGGCGGACTTCGGCTGGTTCGCCTACTCCCCGCTCTCGGACGCGGTCCGGTCGCCGGGTGTCGGCGCCGACATGTGGATCATGGGTCTGGCCTTCTCCGGCTTCGGCACGATCCTCGGTTCGGTCAACTTCATCACCACGATCATCTGCATGCGCGCTCCCGGCATGACGATGTTCCGCATGCCGATCTTCGTCTGGAACGTCCTGCTGACCGGTGTGCTGGTCCTGCTGGCCTTCCCGGTCCTCGCCGCCGCGCTCTTCGCACTGGAGGCGGACCGTAAATTCGGTGCGCATGTCTTCGACGCGGCCAATGGCGGGGCATTGCTCTGGCAACACCTCTTCTGGTTCTTCGGCCATCCAGAGGTGTACATCATCGCCTTGCCATTCTTCGGAATCATTTCCGAAGTGATTCCGGTGTTCAGCCGGAAGCCGATGTTCGGCTACATCGGTCTGATCAGCGCGACGATCGCCATCGCGGGTCTCTCCGTGACCGTGTGGGCGCACCACATGTACGTCACGGGCGGTGTGCTCCTGCCGTTCTTCTCGTTCATGACATTCCTTATCGCGGTACCGACCGGTGTGAAGTTCTTCAACTGGATCGGCACGATGTGGAAGGGATCGTTGTCCTTCGAGACACCGATGCTCTGGGCCGTCGGCTTCCTGATCACCTTCACCTTCGGTGGTCTGACCGGCGTGATCCTGGCATCGCCCCCGATGGACTTCCACGTCTCGGACTCGTACTTCGTCGTCGCGCACTTCCACTACGTCATCTTCGGCACCGTGGTCTTCGCGATGTTCTCCGGATTCCACTTCTGGTGGCCGAAGTTCACCGGCAAGATGCTGGACGAGCGGCTCGGAAAGATCACCTTCTGGACGCTGTTCGTGGGCTTCCACGGCACGTTCCTGGTGCAGCACTGGCTGGGGGCCGAGGGCATGCCGCGTCGTTACGCGGACTACCTCGCCGCGGACGGCTTCACCGCGCTGAACACGATCTCGACGATCTCCTCGTTCCTGCTCGGCCTGTCGATGCTGCCGTTCTTCTACAACGTGTGGAAGACCGCCAAGTACGGCAAGAAGGTCGAGGTCGACGACCCGTGGGGCTACGGCCGTTCGCTGGAGTGGGCGACCTCCTGCCCGCCGCCGCGGCACAACTTCCTCACCCTGCCGCGGATCCGTTCCGAATCCCCGGCGTTCGACCTGCACCACCCGGAGATCTCGGCGCTCGAGCAGCTGGAGCACCACTCCGAGGATGACAAGGCCCTCGCTGGCGGCAAGGAGGCCGGCAAGTGAAGATCCAGGGCAAGATGTTCATCTGGCTGAGCGTCTTCATCCTCGCCATGGCCATCACGTACGGCGTGTGGTCGAAGGAGCCGGCCGGTACCACCGCGCTCGTCCTGGCCTTCGGGCTGAGCGTCATGATCGGCTTCTACCTGGCCTTCACGGCCCGGCGGGTCGACGCCATGGCGCAGGACAACAAGGAGGCCGACGTCGCGGACGAGGCCGGCGAGGTGGGGTTCTTCTCCCCGCACAGCTGGCAGCCGCTCTCGCTGGCGGTCGGCGGTGCCCTCGCCTTCATGGGAGTCATCTTCGGCTGGTGGCTGCTCTACTTCTCGGCCCCGGTCATCCTGATCGGTCTCTTCGGCTGGGTCTTCGAGTACTACCGCGGTGAGAACCGCACCCAGTGACCCAGTGACACGGCGTCACCGCTCCACCTGACGGGGGGCCCGCACTTCTCCACCGAGAGGAGGGCGGGTCCCCCGTTCGCATGTACTCCGCGCGCCGGTACGGGCGAATCTCCATAGCGTGGGTTCATGAACCACAGCCCGCGCATCCGCCCCGCAGTGGGCAGCACTCTGCTGGTCGTGACCCTGGTCGCAGGTGTGACCGCCTGTGGCGGGTCCGGCGCTCACCCGCTCGCGGAGAAGCCGTACGACGCGGTGGACGAGATCTCCTCCAACGCGTCCGACGGCGACGAGAAGGTCGACCCCGGCAAGCCGCTGGAGGTCACCGTCAACGGCGACGACGACCGGATCACGGACGTGTCGGCCGTCGACACCACCGGCCGCCATCTGGCGGGCGAGCTCGACGCCGACGGGAAACGGTGGCACTCCTCCCTCCCGCTCGCCGCCGGCACCCGGTACACCGTCCGGGTCAGCACGGAGGACGACGACGGCGCCCCGGGCAGCCGTACGCTCGCCTTCGGGACGACCACCGCCAAGAAGCTCCTGAAGGTCGCCTTCGGCCCCCAGGCGGGCACCTACGGTGTCGGACAGCCCATCACGGCGGAACTCAGCGCTCCGGTCAAGGACAAGGTGTCCAGGGCCAACGTCGAGCGCGCCCTCAGGGTCCGCTCGAAGCCCGCCGTGACCGGCTCCTGGTACTGGGTCGACGACAAGACCCTGCACTACCGGCCCAAGGAGTACTGGCCGGCCAAGGCCACCATCGACGTCACCAGCGGCCTGGCCGGGGTGAAGGTCACCGACGCCCTCTACGGCGCCCCCACGAAACCCTTGAGGCTCACCACGGGGGACCGCATAGAGGCCATCACGGACGCCGCGGCGCACTCGATGACCGTCAAGCGCGACGGGAAAGTGATCAACACCATTCCGGTCACCACCGGCAAGCCCGGCTTCTCCACCCGAAACGGCGTCAAGGTCGTGCTCGGCAAGGAGTACCGCGTACGTATGCGCGGTGAGACGATCGGCATCGCGGAGGGCTCATCCGACTCCTACGACCTGCAGGTCTACTACGCGACGCGGGTCACCTGGAGCGGCGAGTACGTGCACGCGGCCCCCTGGTCCACCGGCTCGCAGGGGTACGAGAACGTCAGCCACGGCTGTACGGGCATGAGTACCAGCCAGGCCGAGTGGTTCTACAACACCGTGCGCCCGGGCGACATCGTCACGGTCGTGGGCAGCCAGGGCGAGACGATGACACCGTTCGACAACGGCTTCGGGGACTGGAACCTGTCCTGGGCCAAATGGCTGAAGGGCAGCGCCCTGCAGAAGAACACCACGCCGGACCGTACGGACACGATCCAGGCGGCGCGACTGCGCCCCGAGCTCTGACCGGACCGGGGAGTGCGCTGCCCCTCAGCGGGACCGCGGACGAGGCCGCGGCAGCCTCTCAGGCGTTCACGCAGTCCCTGCTGCGCAGCAGGGCGGCCAGGGCGTCCGCGAACTCGACCGGTTCGACCGGCAGGGTCACCGCGGCGTCCGCACGGCTCCAGGTGGCCAGCCAGGCGTCCTGCGGGCGCCCCATCAGCAGCAGCACCGGCGGGCAGTGGAAGATCTCGTCCTTGATCTGCCGGCAGACGCCCATGCCGCCCGCGGGCGCCGTCTCGCCGTCCAGCACGCAGACGTCGACGCCGCCGCGGTCCAGTGCCTCCAGGACGGCGGGCAGAGTGGCGCATTCCAGGAATTCCACCGGTGGCACATCAGCCGCGGGCCTGTGCCCGGCTGCCAGCCTCACCTGCTCACGGGTGTTGGCGTCGTCGCTGTAGACCAGGACCGTGGCGGTCGGCTGCATTGTTCCTCCGTGACATCTGTGTCTTCGGGGCTTTCCGGGCATGAACCGATGCGCGGATCGTACTCCGCCCGACGGTCGGTCAGCACCGCCCGGGACAGTGGTTCCATGGGCCGTTCGGGGAGGACACACCCGGCTGACACACCGAACGGCACCCCCCGGGGTGAGGGCGGGATAAGCGACCGACATAATGTCGGTCGTGGCGACAGCAACGACAGTAGAAACCGGGCACGCGCACCCGTCGGTCAATCGACCGAACCTCACCAGCGTCGGAACCATCATCTGGTTGAGTTCCGAGCTGATGTTCTTCGCGGCCCTCTTCGCGATGTACTTCACCCTGCGATCGGTGACGGGACCGGACCACTGGAAGGAAATGGCTTCGGCCCTGAACTTCCCGTTCTCGGCGACGAACACCACGATCCTGGTGCTCTCCTCACTCACCTGCCAGCTCGGCGTCTTCGCCGCGGAGCGGGGCGATGTGAAGAAGCTCCGTACCTGGTTCGTGATCACTTTCGTGATGGGTGCGATCTTCATCGGAGGCCAGGTCTTCGAGTACACCGAGCTGGTGAAGAAGGACGGCCTCTCGCTGTCCTCCGACCCGTACGGCTCGGTGTTCTACCTGACCACCGGCTTCCACGGTCTGCACGTGACAGGCGGTCTCATCGCCTTCCTGCTCGTTCTGGGCAGGACGTACGCAGCCAAGAGGTTCACCCACGAACAGGCGACCGCCGCCATCGTCGTGTCCTATTACTGGCACTTCGTCGATGTCGTGTGGATCGGCCTCTTCGCCACGATCTACATGATCAAGTAACCGGGCTCGAACCCGAACCACATCCAGCATCGACGCAGAAGATCCTGACACCGGGGTAATCCGTGAAAAAGCTCTCCGCACGACGACGCCATCCGTTGGCGGCGGTCGTCGTACTACTCCTCGCGCTGGCGGCCACTGGGGGGCTGTACGCCGCGTTTGCGCCCGCGAGTAAGGCGCAGGCCGACGAAACCGCCCAGTCCCTCGCCATCGATGAGGGCAAGAAGCTGTACTCCGTCGGTTGCGCCAGCTGCCACGGAACCGGCGGTCAGGGCACCACCGACGGGCCGAGCCTGGTCGGCGTGGGCTCCGCCGCCGTTGACTTCCAGGTCGGTACGGGCCGTATGCCGGCGCAGCAGCCCGGCGCCCAGGTGCCGAAGAAGAAGGTCATCTACAGCCAGGCGCAGATCGACCAGCTCGCGGCGTACGTCGCGTCGCTCGGCGCCGGCCCGATCATTCCGAACAAGAGCCAGGTCAGCCCTGAGGGTGCGGACATCGCCAAGGGTGGCGACCTGTTCCGTACCAACTGCGCGCAGTGCCACAACTTCACCGGTGAGGGCGGCGCGCTGACGAACGGCAAGTACGCGCCCAGCCTTGAGGGCGTGGACCCGAAGCACATCTACGAGGCCATGCAGACCGGCCCGCAGAGCATGCCGTCCTTCCCGGACACGACGATGCCCGAGCAGCAGAAGCGGGACATCATCGCGTACATCCAGACCGTCAACGGCGACCAGACGGAGAACCCGGGTGGTCTGAAGCTGGGCGGCCTGGGGCCGGTCAGCGAGGGGCTGTTCGCCTGGATCTTCGGGCTCGGCGCACTGATCGCAGTTGCCATTTGGGTCGCGGCCCACACCGCTAAGGCCAAGAAGTCATGAGTAGCCAAGAGATTCCAGAAGAGAACCTGCCCGCTGAGCAGGCCCCCGCGCACGACGCGGTAGAGACCGCGGGCGATCCGTTCGCCGACCCGGGGCTGCCGGCCCACAAGCCGCGCATCCAGGACATCGACGAACGGGCCGCGAAGCGCTCCGAGCGCGCCGTCGCGTTCATGTTCACGTTGTCCATGCTGGCGACGATCGGCTTCATCGCCTCGTACGTCATCTTCCCGGTCGACAAGATCGTGTACATCTGGCCCTTCGGCCATGTGAGCGCGCTCAACTTCTCCCTGGGTCTGACCCTGGGCGTGGCCCTCTTCGCGATCGGCGCCGGCGCCGTCCACTGGGCGCGCACGCTGATGTCCGACGTGGAGGTCGCCGACGACCGGCACGCCATCGAGGCGACGCCCGAGGTCAAGGCGAAGGTCCTGGCGGACTTCGCGGCAGGTGCCGAGGAGTCCGCGTTCGGACGGCGCAAGCTGATCCGCAACACCATGTTCGGCGCGCTGGCCCTGGTGCCGCTCTCCGGTGTGGTGCTGCTGCGCGACCTCGGTCCGCTGCCGGAGAAGAAGCTCCGCAACACCCTGTGGGCCAAGGGCAAGCAGCTCATCAACATGAACACGATGGAGCCGCTGCGTCCCGAGGACGTCGCCGTCGGTTCGCTGACCTTCGCCATGCCCGAGGGGCTGACGGAGGAGGCGGAGGACTTCCAGAACCAGATCGCCAAGGCCGCGCTGATGATCATCCGCATCCAGCCGGAGAACATCAAGGACAAGCGCGAGCGCGAGTGGGCCCACGAGGGAATCGTGGCCTTCTCCAAGATCTGCACCCATGTCGGCTGCCCGATCAGCCTGTACGAGCAGCAGACGCACCACGTGCTCTGCCCGTGCCACCAGTCCACCTTCGACCTCTCCGACGGCGCCCGCGTCATCTTCGGTCCGGCCGGTCACGCCCTTCCGCAGCTGCGGATCGGTGTGAACAGCGAGGGCAACCTCGAGGCGCTCGGTGACTTCGAAGAGCCCGTCGGTCCTGCATTCTGGGAGCGCGGATGAGTACTGCGACCGACACACAGCGCAAGGCGCCCGCCGGTGAGCGGGTGGCCGACTGGGCGGACGGCCGGCTCGGGATCTACTCCCTGGCCAAGGCCAACATGCGCAAGATCTTCCCGGACCACTGGTCCTTCATGCTCGGTGAGATCGCCCTCTACAGCTTCATCATCATCATCCTCACGGGTGTGTATCTGACGCTGTTCTTCCACCCGAGCATGAACGAGGTCGTGTACCACGGCTCGTACGAGCCGATGCAGGGCATCAAGATGTCCGAGGCCTACGCCTCGACGCTGGACATCAGCTTCGACGTCCGCGGTGGTCTGCTGGTTCGCCAGATCCACCACTGGGCCGCGCTGATCTTCCTGGCCGGCATGTTCGTGCACATGATGCGCGTCTTCTTCACGGGTGCGTTCCGCAAGCCGCGTGAGATCAACTGGCTGTTCGGCTTCCTGCTGTTCGTGCTGGGCATGTTCACCGGCTTCACCGGCTACTCGCTCCCGGACGACCTGCTGTCCGGTACGGGTGTCCGCTTCACGCAGGGCGCGATCCTGTCGATGCCGATCGTCGGGACGTACATCTCGATGTTCCTGTTCGGCGGAGAGTTCCCCGGTCACGACTTCGTCGCCCGGTTCTACTCGATCCACATCCTGCTGCTGCCGGGCATCATGCTCGGCCTGCTGGTGGCGCACCTGATCCTGGTCTTCTACCACAAGCACACGCAGTTCGCGGGTCCCGGCCGCACCAACAAGAACGTCGTCGGCATGCCGCTGCTGCCGGTGTACATGGCGAAGGCCGGCGGCTTCTTCTTCCTGGTCTTCGGCATCATCGCCGTCATCGCGGCCATCGCCTCGATCAACCCGATCTGGGCCATCGGCCCGTACCGCCCGGACCAGGTGTCCACCGGCGCCCAGCCCGACTGGTACATGGGCTTCGCCGAGGGTCTGATCCGAGTGATGCCGGGCTGGGAGATCAACCTCTGGGGTCACACGCTCGTCCTGGGTGTGTTCATCCCGCTGATGGCCTTCGGACTGGTGCTCGCGATCATCGCGGTCTACCCGTTCGTGGAGTCCTGGGTCACCGGCGACAAGCGCGAGCACCACATCCTGGACCGCCCGCGCAACGCCCCGACCCGGACGGCCTTCGGTGTCGCCTGGATCACCGAGTACGTCATCGTCTTCATCGGCGGTGGCAACGACCTGTGGGCCACGCACTTCCACCTGTCGCTGAACGCCATCTCCTGGTTCGTCCGGATCTTCATCTTCGTCGGACCGGTCCTCGCGTTCATCGCCACCCGGCGGATCTGCCTCGGCCTCCAGCGCCGCGACAAGGAGAAGGTGCTGCACGGGCGCGAGTCCGGCATCATCAAGCGCCTGCCGCACGGTGAGTTCGTCGAGATCCACGAGCCGCTCGGCCCCGAGCAGCTGCACACGCTCACCGCGCACGAGCAGTACAAGCCGGTCGAGATCGGCCCGACGGTCGACGAGAACGGTGTCGAGCGCAAGGTGTCGGCCCTGCAGAAGCTGCGGGCCCGGCTCAGCAAGGGTTACTTCGGCGAGGACAACCAGATCGCCAAGCCCACCGCCGAGGAGTACAAGGAGATCACCAGCGGCCACGGTCACCACTGATCGCCTGAACTGATCGCCACAGCGGGAGCCCCGTCCATTCGATGGACGGGGCTCTTTGCTGCCCCTGGCGCTCGATAGGGTGGAGGTCATCCCTTTTACCGGCTGTGGACCCCAGGAGCGGACCATGAACGTTGTGACCCCGATCGGCGGCGACAGCGTGGCGGACCGTACCTGGCCCGGCGTGCTGAACCCCCTGCTGCGCGGCGAGAACCTCACCGCCGACGACACCGCGTGGGCGATGGACCGCATCATGAGCGGTGAGGCCACCGATGTGCAGACCGCCGGGTTCGCGGTGGCGCTGCGGGCCAAGGGCGAGACGATCGACGAGGTGTCCGGCCTGGTACGGGCGATGTACGAGCACGCCAACACCATCCACGTACCCGGCCGCACGGTCGACATCGTGGGCACCGGCGGCGACCTCGCCAAGACCGTCAACATCTCCACCATGTCGGCGATCGTCATCGCCGGCACCGGCGCCAAGGTCGTCAAGCACGGCAACCGCGCCTCCTCGTCGGCGAGCGGCGCCTCCGACGTGCTGGAGAAGCTCGGCGTCAACCTGGACCTCTCCGCGCAGCGGGTCGTCGAGGTCGCCGAGGAGGCGGGCATCACCTTCTGCTTCGCGGTGAAGTTCCACCCCGCCCTGCGCTACGCGGCCAGGGCCCGCAAGGAGCTCGGCACGCCGACCACGTTCAACATCCTCGGGCCGCTCACCAACCCGGCCCGGGTGCGCTCCCAGGCCGTCGGTGTCGCCGACCTGCGGATGGCGCCCATCGTCGCCGGTGTCCTCGCCGAGCGCGGCAATTCGGCGCTGGTCTTCCGCGGCGACGACGGTCTGGACGAGCTGACCACGACCGCGACCTCCCGGGTCTGGGTGGTCCGGGACGGAGCGGTGCGCGAGGAGACCTTCGACCCGCGCGACGTCGGTCTGGAACTGGTGCCCGTGGAGGCCCTGCGAGGCGCGGACGCCTCGTACAACGCCGACGTGGCCCGGCGGGTCCTGTCCGGCGAGCGGGGGCCCGCCCGGGACGCCGTGCTGCTCAACTCCGCGGCGGCGCTGACGGCTCTCGACCCGACGGACGGCACGCTGGACGAGCAGCTCGCGGCCGGGATCGCGAAGGCCGCCGAGTCCATCGACTCCGGGTCGGCGGCGCGTGCGCTGGAGCGCTGGGTGGCGGCCAGCAACGCCTGAGACGGGCACAGATGTGGCGCAGGGCGCGGTCCGGATTCTGGACTGCGCCTTGCGCGCTTTCGTACGTATGGCAAGATGCTGGGCAGGTCATGAGTGACAGCGACTACGGCCCCGGCCCGCTGTCCGGCAACCCTCCGTCCGTGGCGGGGTGCCCCGGGTGAAGACCAGGCCGTAGGCAGCGAGGTCTGCGGCAAGCGCGGGCCCCTCGGCATCGGTGAATGCCAACCCCCGGGGTCCTGGTCCCTAGGGAGTCTCTTGTGAGCACGCGAATGCGATAGGGCCGTCGGCCCTCTTCCGCACACCCCTTTTCTCTTTTCCGCTGCGCTGCCGCGTATCCGCCGGCGCATGCGATTCGCCTGCCTCTTACGGGAGTTCGCCATGTCTGTCTTCACTGCTGCCGCCGACCAGTCGCTTTGTGCCCCTCTGCCGGTTCTGGGCAAGGATGTAACGGTTCCGCTGGTCACGGGTGGTGAGGTCACCTACGCCGCTCTCGATTACGCCGCCAGCGCCCCCGCCCTCCAGCGCGTCTGGGACGATGTCGCCGCGTACGCCCCGTACTACGGCAGCGTCCACCGTGGGGCCGGTTACCTCTCGCAGCTCTCCACGGACCTCTTCGAGAACAGCCGTGCCACCGTCGCGGAGTTCCTCGGCTGCCGCGCCGACGACCAGGTGATCTTCACCCGCTCGACCACCGACTCGTTGAACCTGCTGGCCGCGGTCGTCCCGGCCGACTGCCAGGTCTTCGTCTACGAGACCGAGCACCACGCCTCGCTGCTGCCCTGGCGCGACGCCCGGGTGACCTATCTGAACGCCCCGCGCACCCCCGCCCAGGCCGTCGAGACGCTGGAGCGCGCGCTCGCCGACCGCGAGCCCTACGGCCCCGCGCTGGTCTGTGTCACCGGCGCCTCCAATGTCACCGGAGAGCTGTGGCCGGTGAAGGAGCTGGCCGCCGCGGCGCACGCGCACGGTGCCCGGATCGTGCTGGACGCCGCGCAGCTCGCCCCGCACCACCCCGTCGACATCGCCGAGCTGGACGTCGACTGGGTCGCCTTCTCCGGACACAAGCTGTACGCGCCCTTCGGCTCGGGCGTCCTGGCCGGCCGGGCCGACTGGCTCCAGGCGGCCGAGCCCTACCTCGCGGGCGGCGGCGCCTCGCGCAAGGTCGCCCGCCGCACCGACGGCGGCGTGGACGTCGAGTGGCACTCCACCGCCGCCCGCCACGAGGCCGGTTCCCCCAATGTCATCGGCGTGTACTCCATCGCCTCCGCCTGCAAGGCGCTCACCGAGGCGGGCTTCGACAGCCTGGTCGCCCGGGAGCAGCACCTCGTGAACACGGTCCGGGCCGGCCTCGCCACCGTCCCCGAGGTCAAGGTGCTCTCGCTGTTCGGCGACGACGCCCCGCGGGTCGGCGTCATCTCCTTCGTGGTGGAGGGCTGGAACAGCTCGCACTTCGCCGCCGCGCTCTCCGCCGAGTACGGCATCGGGGTCCGCGACGGACTGTTCTGCGCCCACCCGCTGGTCCGCACCCTGCTGGGCAGCGACCCGCAGGAGGTCGGCGAGTGCGGCGCGCCGGAGGCCGAGCCTGGGGAGCGCTCGCTCAACGCGATCCGGGTGAGCTTCGGCGCCGGTACGCCGGACGAGCACATCGAGCGTTTCGTCCGCGCGGTCAGGGAGCTGGTCAGCGAGGGCGCCCAGTGGAAGTACCGCACCGAGGACGGCCGCTGCGTCCCGGACCGGGGTGCCGCGCAGCACTGACGGGCACACACAGCACTTCGGCGGGGGACGGGCAGCCCAGCCCGTCCCCCGCCGAAGTGTCACGTCGTGAAGGGGCGCCTACGCGTCGAGGCCGATGGCGAAGGCGGCCTCCAGGTCGTGCTGCGAGTAGGTACGGAACGCCACATGCGTGTCGGTGGCCTCGACTCCGGGGATCTTGCTGATCCGGCCGGGGATGACGTCGGCCAGGTCGTCGTGCCTGGCGACCCGGACCATGGCGATCAGGTCGTACGTACCGGTGACCGAGAAGACCTCGCTGACGCTGTCCAGCGCCGCGATGGCCTCGGCGATCTCGGGGATACGGTCCACGCTGGTTTTGATGAGCACGATCGCGGTGATCACGGCTGGCTTTCTCCCTCGGTGGCCGTGGCTGGTGTCTTCACTCTATCCGTACGCCGGAAACGTCCCCAGGCGTAGACGAAGCCCAGGGCGAAGCCCACCACATGGGCCAGATAGGCCACCCCCGGCCCCCCGTCGCCCGCGCCCTGGACCGCCAGCCACTGCAGGACGAACCAGAAGACCAGCACGATCCAGGCGGGGAAGCGCAGCGGCAGGAAGAAGAGGAACGGGAACAGGCTGGTGACCCGGGCCCTGGGGAACAGGTACAGGAACGCCCCGAGCACCGCCGAGATCGCCCCCGACGCCCCCACCAGCGTCTGGTCGGAGGTGGCGTGGGCGGCCGCGTAGGCGACCAGGGCGAGATAGCCGCAGATGACGTAGAAGAAGGTGAACCCGAGCCGGCCCATGCGTTCCTCGGTCATCGCGCCGAAGACGTACAGGAAGAGCATGTTGCCGAGCAGGTGCAGCCAGCTGCCGTGCACGAACAGGGCGGTGAGCGGGGTGAGCAGGGCGCGCGCCGAGCCCTCCCACAGCTCGCTGGGGATCACGCCCCAGCGTTCGAAGTACCCGGCCTGGGCGGCGAGCAGGGCGTCGGCGGTCCCCGGCACCGGGGCGAGGCCGGAGAGCGGGCTGATCACGAAGACCACGGCGCAGACCGTGATCAGGGCATGGGTCACCAGCGGGCCGCCCGAGGTGACCGTCCGTAGCAGCCCACCGGTCAGCCTGCCGGTCACAGCTCGCCGATCGATCATGAACAGAGCATGACGCAAGCGGAGGGAACGGGACAGACCGCCTCGCCGTGTCGGGGGGACGCGGCAAGGCCGTAGGGTTACGACAGGACATCCGCAGTTCGACGGCGCACCGCGAGATCCTTGAAGGCAAGGCAGCACGAGGCTCGACGAAAGAGGACGCAACGATGACGACGGTTCCCCAGCCGACCGACGGGACTCGCTGGCGCTGCACGCTCTGCGGAAATCTCACGCGCTTCGACGTGACGCGCTCCTCGAAGGTCGTCGAATACGTCCATCTCGACCTGGCCGGTGAGTCCAGCGTCGAGGAACGCGAGGTGGTCAGTGAGACCATCGAGTCGGTGCGTTGCCGGTGGTGCAACGCGGTGGACCAGATCGAACTGGTGGACAGGCCGGGTGCCGACTCCTGACGGAGCCGCGCCCACAGACATTTGGGGTGACGGATGGTGGAGCAGCCCGAGAGCGGCGCCGAGTCGGCCGAGGCGGCCGACGACGCCGTCGAGGCGCTCGACCGCCCGCTGCCCGAAGGCGTGCGGCGGCGGGTCGTCGCGCTGGTCTCGGACGCGTTCGGCGGCCTGACCGTCACCGAACTCCCCGCCCAGCTGCGGCAGTACGCCCGCTTCACCCCGAACCGGCGGGCCAAGTTCGCCGGGAACGCCATGGCGGCCGCCCTGGAGGGCGACGCGCTGTTCCGGCAGCGCATCGGCGAGCGGCTCAAGGAGGAGCAGCCGGAGCTGGCCGCCGCCCTGGAAGCCGGTGCTCCGCCCGCCGCAGCCGACCCCGTCGATGTGGCCGCGGCGGCCTATGTGCTGCGCCCGGCGGGCTGGGTGAAGCTGGTCGCCGCCGCGGGCGAGGAGGCCCAGCGCGCCGACGCCGAGCGCATCGACGAGGAGAGCCGCCGCGAGCTGGACCGGCTGCGCGAGGAGCTCGCCCGGGCCCGCTCGCAGACGAAGAGCGAGACGGAGCGGCTGCGCGGCGAGCTGGAGGCGGCCCGCAAGGAGGCCGAATCCCTTCAGCGCAAGCTGCGCAGTGCCGTCAACGAGGTCAGGCGCGGAGAGGCCGCGCTGCGCCGCAGCCGGGCCGAGACCGACACCGTACGGTCCGAGGCGGCCGCACAGGTCTCCGCGGCCGAGAGCGAGAGCCGTCGGCTCAAGGCGCGGCTGGGGGAGGCCGAGGCGTCGGTGGAGGCGGGCCGCCGGGCCGCCAGGGAGGGCCGCTCGGTCGAGGACATGCGGCTGCGACTGCTGCTGGACACGGTGCTCGACGCGGCGAGCGGACTCCGTCGCGAACTGGCCCTGCCGCCCTCCTCGCTCCGCCCCGCCGACGGTGTCGACGCGGTCGAGCCGGGCCGGATGTCGCCCAAGGACATTGCCGCCAGGGCCCTTTCGGAGACCGACCCGGCCCTGCTCGACCAGTTGCTCGCGCTGCCGCAGGCGCATCTGATCGTCGACGGCTACAACGTCACCAAGACCGGCTACCCGCAGCTGCCGCTGGAGAAGCAGCGGTTGAGGCTGCTGGGCGGGCTCTCGGTGCTCGCGGCGCAGACCGGCGCCGAGATGACCTGCGTCTTCGACGGGGCCGAGCTGGCGGCCCCGGTGCTGCTCGCGCCGCCGCGCGGGGTCCGGGTGCTGTTCAGCAAGCCCGGGGTGACCGCCGACGAGCTGATCCGCCAGCTGGCGCGCGCCGAACCTCCGGGCAGGCCCGTCGTGGTGGTCTCCACCGACCGCGAAGTCGCCGACGGAGTGGCGAAGGCGGGCGCCAGGCCCGTTGCGTCCGTCTTGCTCCTGAAGCGCCTTTCGCGCGTCTAGCGGCACTTGCCGGGTCTCGGCGGAAATCGGGGAACGGTCCGTCAGGCCGCAGCTACGCCCTGTGTGTCATGGGTAAAGAAGTGCAGCCCGTGATGAGATTTTTCGGGTGAGGATTTGAACTGATCACAAGTTGGTCACTAGGGTCGGGCCTCGAACCTTCGCACGGTTGATCACCCATCCGGGGTGACGGTGAAGGCACCGCCGAGTCCGTGGCATGCACGGAGCCGGGGATCCCAGTCCCCCACAGCCCGGTAGGCGGCTCGAGGAAGAAGGAGCTCGCCTCCGTGGCGTCCCACCGTCGTCCCAAACCGCCGAGCCGCGCCCGTGTGACCGTGCTCACCGCGACCGCCGCCGCGGCCGTGGCCCTGACCTCCCAGGCGGCCCACGCCGACCCGAAGCCCTCCAAGGGCGAGGTCAAGGCGAAGGTCGAGAAGCTCAACCACGAGGCCGGCGCGGCCAATGAGCAGTACTACGGCGCCAAGGAGAAGCAGCAGAAGCTGGAGAAGGAAGTCAGCGCGCTGCAGGACAAGGTGGCCCGCGGCCAGCAGGAGATCAACACGCTCCGCAACGGCCTCGGTTCGCTCGCCGCCGCGCAGTACCGCTCCGGTGGCATCGACCCGTCGGTGCAGCTCTTCCTCTCGTCCAACCCGGACACCTTCCTCGACGAGGCCTCGGCCCTCGACCAGTTGACGGCCAAGCAGACCGAGACCCTGGGGAAGATCCAGGAGAAGCAGCGGGTCCTCGCGCAGGAGCGCAAGGAGGCCCAGGACAAGCTCGGTGACCTCGCGGACGTACGCAAGTCGCTCGGCGCGAAGAAGCAGAAGCTCCAGAGCAAGCTGGCCGAGGCGCAGCGCCTGCTCAACACCATGACCCAGGCCGAGCGCACGAAGATGCGCGAGGACGAACAGCGCGCCAGCCGCGCCGCGGGTGAGCGGGTCGAGCTGGGCAACGAGGCCCCCGCCTCCGCCTGGGGCGCTGCCGCCCTGAACGCCGCCGCCACCCAGAAGGGCAAGCCGTACGGCCGCGGTGGCACGGGCCCCGGATCCTTCGACTGCTCCGGGCTGACCCAGTGGGCCTACGCCCAGGCCAACGTCCAGATCTCCCGGGTCACGTACACCCAGGTCAACGACGGTGTCCGCATCGGGCGCAGCGCCCTGAAGCCGGGCGACCTGGTCTTCTTCAACAACACCGAGCACGTGGGCCTCTACGCGGGCAACAACACCGTCCTGCACGCCCCGTACCCGGGCACCGTCGTCCGCTACGAGTCGATGGACACCATCGGCAGCTTCCAGTTCGGCGTGCGCGTCGGCTGACGACGCCCGAACGGGCGAATTCCCGCGCCCGCCCGGACAGTCCGCCCCGCCGGAGACCACAGGTCACCGGCGGGGCGTCGCCGTTTCCGCCGCCCTCCGTCCGGCGCGGCCGTTCGCCGCTCCGTGATCACCCGACTACTGTCTGCCTGCCGTGCAGCTCCCGTTCGTCGGTCCGCCCGCCCCGGGCGGCAGGGGCTGCGCGCGCCTGCGTACAGCGGAAGGGAGTGCGGCGTCCTGTGGTGTCCCATCGCCGTTCCACACAGTCCGGCCTCAACCTGAGCGTCCGGGCCACCGTTCTGTCGGCCGCGGCGGCGACCGCCGCCGCCACCCTCGGGGCGGCCACCGCGAACGCCGACCCGCAGGACGCCCCCCGGACCGCCAGGGCCCGCATCGACCTGCTGTACACCCAGGCCGAGCGGGCCACCGAGCAGTACAACAAGGCCGGTGAGAACGCCGACCGGCTGCGCGGCGAGGTCGGCCGGGCCCAGGACCGGGCGGCCCGCGGCCAGGAACAGGTCAACCGGATGCGTACGGTGCTGGGTTCGGCGGCGAGCGCGCAGTACCGAACCGGTGGCATCGATCCCTCGCTCGCCCTGCTGCTCTCCTCCGACCCGGACAGCTATCTCGACCGGGCCGCCGTGCTGGAGCGGCTGACCGGCCTTCAGGCCACCGAGCTGAGGCAGCTCCAGCAGGTCCAGCGCGGGCTCGCGCAGACCCGCGCGGAGGCGGACCGCGCGCTGGCCGAGCTGGAGCGCAACCGGGCGGCCGCCACCCGGCACAAACGGACCGTCGAGCGCAAGCTCACCGAGGCCAGGAAGCTGCTGGCCACACTGTCCGGCGCCGACCGGGCGCAGTTCGAGCGGGCCTCGCGCTCCGGCCGCGACGGCGCGTTCCCGGCGATCGCCGATCTGCCGGCCGGCTCCGCACGCGCGGCGGTGGCCGTCGCGGCGGTCCGGCAGGCACTGGGCCGCCCGTACGTCTGGGGGGCCAACGGGCCGGCCGGATTCGACTGTTCCGGGCTGATGCAGTGGGCGTACGCCCAGGCCGGGGTCAGCCTGCCGCGGACCTCGCAGGCCCAGCGGTACGCGGGACACATGGTGCCGCTCTCCGAGGCCCGCCCCGGAGACCTGGTGGTCTACCGCGCGGACGCCGGGCACGTGGCGATGTACGTCGGCAACGGCCAGGTGATCCACGCCCCGTACCCCGGGGCCCCGGTGCGCTACGACCCCGTCGGCATGATGCCCGTCTCGTCGGTCACCCGCGTCTGACCGTACCCTCGATCGGGTGAGCGGCAGGCGGGGACGGAACGGCGGGCGGCGGGCGGCGGGGGCGCTGCTCGCCGGGCTGCTGCTCGTCTCCGGCTGCGCGGCCCCCGGCCATGACGCCGCCCCCGGGGCCACCGCCCGGGGCATCCGCGCCACGCTGGACCGCCGGGCCGCCGCCGTGCTCGACCACGACACGGACGCCTTCCTGGCCACGACGGACCCCGGGGCCACCGGGCTGCGCACGGCCGAGCGCAGGGAGCTCGCCAACCTCGCGGACGTACCTCTCGGCTCATGGACGTACCGGCTGCACGACGTGACCGGGCAGGGGACCGACCGGGCCACCGCCGAGGTCGAGCTGCGCTACCGGATCAAGGGCTACGACACCGCCCCGGTCACCGCGGACCGGGTGCTCGACCTGAGACGGGACGGGGCGGACGGCCGCTGGTACGTCGTCGGGGACCGGGACGGCGGGGACGGCGCCCGCCAGCTCTGGCAGCAGGGCGACGTACGGGTGGTGCACGGCACGCACAGCCTCGTGCTCGGCGTCGGCCGCACCGGACAGGAGCTGCGCGCCATCGCCCGGACCGCGGACCGCGCGGTGCCCGCCGTCTCCCGCGCCTGGCCGGAGCGCTGGGCGGGCCGCGTGGTGGTGCTCGTGCCGCGCACGGTGGACGACATGGCGGAGCTGCTGGGGTCGTCGGCGGACTACCGGGGCATCGCCGCCGTCACCACGGGGCAGACCGGCGGCGCGGGCCGGACCCCCGCCGACCGGGTGATCGTCAACCCGCAGGCGTACGGCACGCTCGGCGCCTTCGGACAGCGGATCGTCCTCACCCACGAGACCACCCATGTCGCCACCCGCGCCCACACCTCCGCCGGGACCCCGGCCTGGCTCTCCGAGGGTTTCGCGGACTGGGCCGCCTACCGCTCCGAGGACCGCACCCCGGCACGGATCGCGCCCGAACTCGCCGGTGCCGTCCGGCGCGGCGACCTGCCCGCCGGGCTCCCCACGGACGAGGACTTCGGCTTCGCGGGCGACCCCGCGCGCCTGGCGAGGGCGTACGAGGGCGGCTGGGCGGCCTGCGAGCTGATCGCCGACCACTGGGGCGAGAAGAAGCTGTTCGCCTTCTACCGGGCCGTCGGAGGGCACCGGCGACGGGACGGAGCGGTGGAGCAGGCCATGCGCGAGGTGCTCGACACGACCCCGCAGGACTTCACCGCGCTCTGGCGGGAGTATCTGCGCTCCGGGCTCGGCTAGGGCCGCTCGTTTGGATCACGCCGGGCTCGCGGGGCCTGGCACGCACACTCGCCGCGTTGTACGAAAGACCCTAGGAGCCGACCGGCTCCGCCTCCCGGCCGGGACCAGGCCGCACGGCGGCCCCGCGGTCGTCGCGCGCCGCCCCGGGGACCGTCCGCCGCCACAGCCGGCGGCAGGCGATCAGCGTCGCCGCGACCAGCAGGCCGTTGCGCAGGACCATCAGCGTCACGCCGGTCGTGTCGCTGGTCACCACGTGCGTGAACCCGAGCGGGAACTCCCACTGGGTGACCCCCGTCGCCAGCAGCACCAGACCGGCCGGCAGCACCATCCGGCTGTCGCGGAACACCAGGCAGACCGCCGCAAGACCGACCAGCCACAGCATGTACTGGGGGCTGATCACCCGGCTCGTCGTCGTGAACAGCAGCACCGCCACGAACGCCGCGTCCGCCGGGGTGCTCGCGCCGAAGTCACGGGCCTGCAGCCGCCACATCAGCAGCCAGCCGAACGCGAGCACGGACAGACCGAGGGCGAGCGTGCTCACCAGTGGCACGTACGGACCCAGGAACTCCATCGAGCCGTAGTGGTACTCCACCCGCCCCTGCCAGCCGAACTGCCGCGCCACGTGGAAGACCAGCGCGCCCAGCGACTCGACCTCGGTGCCCCGGTCGCGCTGGGCGCCGAGGAAGGCCAGCGCCCCCGGCATCGCCACGGCGCACCCCACCAGCAGCCCGGCCGCCGTCACCGCCGCGGCCGTCCACGCCAGCCGCGTGCGCCGGCCGCGCGCCGTACCGGCCAGGACCAGCGCCGGCCACACCTTCAGCAGCGCACCGACCGCGGCCAGCACCCCCATCACCCGCGGATGCCGCAGCCCCGCCAGGAGCGCCGCCACCGCCACCGCCGTGACCATCACGTCGTAACGGGCGTACGCGGTCGTGCCGAGCAGCGGCACCCCCGCCACCCACACCCAGGTGCCCGCCACCGACCGGCCGCCGCCCCGGCCCGCGTACAGCAGCAGCGCCAGCACCAGCCCGTCGCACACGAATGCGAGGACGAAGAAGGCAGAGGCGTAGTCCAGGAACGGCAGCAGCGCGGGGGAGAGGACGGCCAGCGCGGCCAGCGGCGGGTACTGCCAGGTGACGTCGGACTCCGGATACGTACCGGTCTTCAGGACCTCGGACCAGCCGTGGTAGATCACCGAGACATCGCTGGTCACGTCCGGTCCGGGCAGGGTGATCACCTTGGTGACGAAGAGCAGCAGCGCGACCCTGGTCAGGGCCCACACCGCCGCGGCGGCGAGCCGTGCGCCGGTCGATCCCGTCATGAACCCTCATCCGTATTCGTCATTCGCCGGTCGTTGCCCGGTGGGTATGAGGAGCCATGATGCCCGCACGGCCGGTGCGGGAGCCATCGGGGACGGAATGCCCGGTACTGTCGGCCGGGATGGACAAGACCCTGATCGTGACCAACGACTTCCCGCCCCGCCCCGGCGGCATCCAGGCGTTTCTGCACAACATGGCGCTGCGCCTGGACCCCGGACGGATCGTCGTCTACGCCTCCACCTGGAAGCGGACCGCCGAAGGAGTCGCGGCCACCGCCGCCTTCGACGCCGAGCAGCCGTTCACCGTGGTGCGCGACCCGACGACGATGCTGCTGCCGACCCCCCGGGTCACCCGGCGCGCGGTCCGGCTGCTGCGCGAACACGGCTGCACCTCCGTCTGGTTCGGCGCCGCGGCCCCGCTCGGGCTGATGGCACCGGCGCTGCGCAGGGCCGGCGCCCGCCGCCTGGTCGCCACCACCCACGGGCACGAGGCGGGCTGGGCCCAGCTCCCCGCGGCCCGGCAGCTGCTGCGACGGATCGGCGAGGGCACGGACACGATCACCTATCTGGGGGAGTACACCCGCTCCCGGATCGCCCCCGCGCTCAGTCCCGGGGCCGCGGCGCGCATGGCTCAACTGCCGCCCGGTGTCGACGAGAAGACCTTCCACCCGGGATCGGGCGGGGACCGGGTCAGGGCCGGGCTCGGCCTCGCGGACCGGCCCGTCGTCGTCTGTGTGTCACGGCTCGTGCCGCGCAAGGGCCAGGACACACTGATCCTCGCGATGCCCGCGATCCTGGCGCAGGTGCCGGACGCGGTACTCCTGATCGTCGGCGGCGGACCGTACGCCAAGGAGCTGAAGCGGCTGGCCGCTCAGACCGGGGTCGAGGAGTCCGTGCGGTTCACCGGACCGGTGCCGTGGGAGGAGCTGCCCGCCCACTACGGCGCGGGCGACGTCTTCGCCATGCCGTGCCGGACCCGTCGCGGCGGCCTGGACGTGGAGGGGCTCGGCATCGTCTTCCTGGAGGCCTCCGCGACCGGTCTGCCGGTGGTGGCGGGCGACTCGGGCGGCGCGCCCGACGCGGTGCTCGACGGCGAGACCGGGTGGGTGGTGCGCGGCGGCAGCGTGGAGGAGACGGCCGACCGGATCGTCACCCTGCTCCACGACCCGGAGCTGCGGCAGCGGATGGGGGAGCGGGGCCGGGCCTGGGTCGAGGAGAAGTGGCGCTGGGACCTGCTCGCCGAACGGCTGCGGGCGCTGCTCTGAGCCACGTACGCGAGAGGGCCCGCACACGCCGTGCGGGCCCTCTCGCGTACGGATACCGGGTCAGCCCCGGTAGATCGACTCGATCTCGTCCGCGAAGTCCTTCGCCACCACACTCCGCTTCAGCTTCAGCGACGGCGTGATGTGGCCCGCCTCCTCGGTGAACTGCGTGTCCAGGATGCGGAACTTGCGCACCGACTCCGCCTTGGAGACAGCCGCGTTCCCGTCGTCCACGGCCCGCTGCACCTCGGCCAGCAGCTCCGGGTCCTCGCGCAGCGACCGGGCCGTCGAGCCGGACGGCCTGCCGTGCTCCTCGGCCCAGCGGCCCAGGAACTCCTCGTCCAGGGTGACCAGCGCGCCCACGAACGGCCGCCCGTCGCCGACCACCATGCACTCGGCGACCAGGGCGTGGCCCCGGATCCGGTCCTCGATCACCGCGGGAGCGACGTTCTTGCCGCCCGCCGTGACGATGATCTCCTTCTTGCGGCCGGTGATCGCGAGGTAGCCGTCCTCGTCGAGCGTGCCGATGTCACCGGTGTGGAACCAGCCGTCGGCCAGCGCGTCGGCCGTGGCCGCCTCGTTGTTCCAGTAGCCGGTGAACAGGTGCTCGCCGTGCAGCAGCACCTCTCCGTCGTCCGCGATCCGCACGACCGAACCGGGCAGCGGCTGGCCGACCGTACCGATCTTCTGCCGGTCCCACGGGTTGAAGGCGGTGGCCGCACAGGTCTCGGTCAGGCCGTAGCCCTCCAGGACCGTGAAGCCGATCCCCCGGTAGAAGTGGCCGAGCCGCTCGCCCAGCGGCGCGCCGCCGGAGATCGCGTACTCACCGCGCCCGCCGAGCACCGCGCGCAGCTTGCCGTAGACCAGCCGGTCGAAGATCCGGTGCTTCAGCCTCAGACCCAGGGGCGGGCCCTGGGGGGTGCCCAGCGCACGGCTGTACGCGATCGCGGTGCTCGCGGCCTTGTCGAAGATCCGGCCCTTGCCGTCGGCCTGCGCCTTGGCGCGCGCCGCGTTGTAGACCTTCTCGAAGACCCGCGGCACACCGAGGATCAACGTCGGCCGGAACGAGGCCAGTTCATCGGTGAGGTGCTTGATGTCCGGTACGCAGCCGAGCTTGATCGGAGCCATCACCGAGGCCACCTCGACCAGCCGTCCGAAGACGTGCGCGGCGGGCAGGAAGAGCAGCACGGAGCACTCGCCGGTACGGAAGAGCGGCTTCAGCCGCTCCACCACGTTGCCGCACTCGGCGAAGAAGCTGCGGTGCGTGAGCACACAGCCCTTGGGGCGGCCGGTGGTGCCCGAGGTGTAGACGATGGTGGCCGGGTCGTCCGCCTTGGCGCTCGCCATCCGCAGGTCCAGCGTCTCGTCCGAGACGTCCTGCCCGGTCGCCGTCAGCCCGCGGATCGCGTCGTCCTCGATCTGCCAGATGCCCTTCAGGGCCGGCAGGCCGGCCTGGACGGAGACCACGGAGGCCTGGTGCGCCTCGGACTCCACGAGACACAGCGTGGCGCCGGAGTCACCGAGGATCCACTGGATCTGCTCGGGCGAGCTGGTCTCGTACACCGGGACGGTGACCGCGCCCGCGCTCCAGATCGCGAAGTCGAGCAGCACCCACTCGTAGCGGGTGCGCGAGAGCAGGGCCACCCGGTCGCCGGCCTCGACACCCGCCGCGATCAGACCCTTGGCGACGCCTCTGACCTCGGCCAGGAACTGCGTGGCGTCGACATCCGTCCACCGGCCCCCCACCTTGCGGCTCATCACCGCGACATCGGGATGCTGAGCGGCATTGCGGCGGATGAGATCCGTCAGGTTGCCGTCCGAGGGGACCTCGTACAGGGCCGGAAGGCTGAACTCGCGCAAGACTGCTGCTCCTCATCGGGCTCCGGTGCCACGGCTCTGTGTGACGCACCGGCTGCGGTCCAAGATTGGCAGGTGCTCAGTGGGGTGAGCACGACTGGACTGCCCGGACGTTACCCACCAGTACTCGGTTCCCGATAGGGGGTTCCGGCCAGATGTCTTATGCGTCACACACAACCGTGATCCTTGGGCGCACAGTAGTCCACCCGCGTGACCGGGCGGCGATATTCGCAGGTCCGGCGGCCTCTACTCAGGTGGCCGGACAGCCCCTAGGGTGATCGTCATGCGAGCCGGACCGGACAACACCCGACAGCGCACGCGCATCCACGTGGTCAGTGACGTGCACGGCAACACCGAGGCGCTGGCCCGCGCCGGGGACGGCGCCGACGCGCTGGTCTGCCTCGGTGACCTGGTGCTCTTCCTCGACTACGCCGACCACTCGCGCGGCATCTTCCCCGACCTCTTCGGTGTGGAGAACGCCGACCGGATCGTCGCGCTGCGCACCGAGCGCCGCTTCGAGGAGGCCCGCGAGTTCGGCCGCGGCCTGTGGAAGGGCATGGACCGCAACGCCGCGATCGTCTCGGCGGTGCGCAAGCAGTACGCCGCGCTCTTCGCGGCCTTCCCCACACCGACGTACGCCACCTACGGCAACGTCGACATCCCCGGCCTGTGGCCCGAGTACGCACACCCCGGCACCACCGTCCTGGACGGCGAACGGGCCGAGATCGGCGGCCGGGTCTTCGGCTTCGTCGGCGGCGGCCTGAAGACCCCGATGAGGACCCCGTACGAGATCGGCGACGAGGAGTACGCGGCGAAGATCGAGGCGATCGGCCCGGTCGACGTGCTCTGCACCCACATCCCGCCCGAGGTGCCCGAGCTGACGTACGACACCGTGGCGCGCCGCTTCGAGCGCGGCAGCCGGGCCCTGCTGGACGCCATCCGCCGGACCCGCCCCCGGTACGCCCTGTTCGGCCACGTCCACCAGCCGCTGGTCCGCCGGATGAGGATCGGCGCCACCGAGTGCGTGAACGTCGGTCACTTCGCGTCCACCGGCAGGCCCTGGGCCCTGGAGTGGTGAGCGCACCGCACCGGCACCGGACCCTGGGACGAGGTGCCGCGCGCACGCGATAGCCTTCTGACGGCAGGCCTCTGCCGACGCACCGGTACACCGCACTGGAGGAGCCACGGCGATGGCTGAACACACCAGCTCGAGCATCACGATCGAGGCGGCGCCGGCCGACGTCATGGGAGTGATCGCCGACTTCGCCCGCTATCCGGAGTGGACCGGCGAGGTCAAGGAGGCCGAGGTCCTCTCCACCGACGACCACGGCCGCGCCGAGAAGGTCCGCCTCGTCCTCGACGCCGGAGCGATCAAGGACGACCACACACTCGCCTACACCTGGATCGGCGACTACGAGGTCAGCTGGACCCTCGTCAAGTCCCAGATGCTGCGCGCCATCGACGGCTCCTACGCACTGGCCCCGCTCGGCGACGGCGACCGCACCGAGGTCACCTACCGGCTGACCGTCGACGTCAAGATCCCGATGCTCGGCATGATCAAGCGCAAGGCGGAGAAGGTCATCATCGACCGGGCCCTGGCCGGCCTGAAGAAGCGCGTCGAGTCCGTCCCGAAGGCCTGACCCGATGCGTACGGTCCTCGTCACCGGCCCCGGCGGCGCCGGCCGTACCACCGTCGCGGCGGCGACCGCGCTGGCCGCCGCCCGCCGCGGCCGCCGCACCCTGCTGCTGACCGCCGACGGCATACCCGGCTTCCCCGACGGCACCGGACCCACCGAGGTCACCGACGGGCTGTGGTCCGCCCGCATCGACTCCGGCGAGCACTTCCGCGAGGAACTCCTCGCCCTCCAGGACCAGGCCTCCGCCGTACTCGACCTGCTCGGCGGCAACCGGCTGGACGGCGAGGAACTGACCGAACTCCCCGGCAGCACCGAGCTCGCCCTCCTGCACACCCTGCGCCGCGCGGCCGAGGGCGACTGGTCGCGCCGCGGCCACGAGCTCCTCGTCGTCGACCTGCCACCGCTGCGCGAGGCACTCGCCCTGCTCGCCCTCCCCGAGCAGCTGCGCCGATATCTGCGCCGGCTGCTCCCCCCCGAACGCCAGGCCGCCCGCGCCCTGCGCCCGATGCTCGCCCAGCTCGCCGGTGTGCCCATGCCCGCCCAGTGGCTGTACGAGGCGGCCGCCCGCAGGGACGCCGAGCTGGCCGCCGTCCAGGCCCTGATCGAGGACCGCAACACCACGCTCCGGCTGGTCGCGGAGCCCGGCCCCGCCGCAGAGGAAGCCCTGCGCACCGCCCGCACCGGCCTCGCCCTGCACGGACTGCGGGTCGACACCCTCGCGGTCAACCGGGTGCTGCCCAGGCACTCGGCCGACCCCTGGTTCGCGGAGCTCGCCGCCCAGCAGGAGAAGACCGTCGACCGCTGGTACGAGGAGTGGGTCCCCGAGGCCGCGCTGTGCGAGGTGCCCCACCTCGGCCGCGACCCGAGGGGCCTCGACGACCTGGTCCGCCTCGACACCACGGCCGCCTGCACCGTCTTCGAGGCGGCGGGCACCGGCGGCGGCCTCTTCGGGGGCGACGGACTGGCCTCGGAACCGGACGCGCGGAGCCCCGGCCGGGCCGACGACCCCTGGTGGATCGAGAGCCCCGGCGCCCCGGACGGCCTCGACGGGCTGCTGCCCGGCGCCCGGATCGTGAACGTCCCGCCGTCCGGCGACGGCGACCCGGTCCTCGTCTGGTGCCTGCCGCTGCCCGGCGCCGCCAAGAAGGACCTCCAGCTGGTCCGCCGCGGCGACGAACTGCTGCTCACCGTGGGCCCGTTCCACCGGATCGTCCCGCTGGAGTCCGGGCTGCGCCGCTGCACCGTCTCCGGCGCGGCCCTCACCGACGGGGTGCTCCGGGTCCGGTTCACCCCGGACCCGGGGCTGTGGCCGAGGACGGACTGAACGGCGCTCCACGGTTCGGGTAACGTCGGTAGTACGTGCCCCGTATGCCGGGCCGCCGGCACACCACGTCGCAGGAGTCCGCCATGAGCGATGCCACCGATCGTCCCGTCGACGACGACGCGTGGGCGAAGGCCTGCGCCGAGGACCTGGAAGCGGAGAAGGCCCGCCGCCGCGACCAGTACGGCCCGCCGCCCGGCTCAGCCGCCGAGGAACTGCGCAAGCTGGTCGACGCCGTGGCCGACAAGGTCTCGTCCCTCCAGTCGCCGCTGTTCGGTGCGGCGGCCCAGGGCACCGTGCAGCAGATCATCAAGCAGGCGAAGTCCGCGGTCGAGCCCGTCATCGAGCGCAATCCGGACGTCTTCGACCACATCGCCGCGGCCGGCAGCGAACTCCTCGCCGCCTACCGCTCCGCCGTCGAGGGCCAGGAACGCCGCTGGACCCAGGGCGCCGGGGACCCCGCGGGCACCGAGAAGAAGGCCGACGACCCCACCGACCCCCGTGACGAGGGCCCCGCCGCGGGCGAGCACATCGACCTGGACTGACCGGCACCGAAAGGGCCGGGCCCCGGCTCGGGTACGGTTGGCCCCAGCGGGGCTCGACCGGAACTGAGGGATTCATGGGACTCACCATCGGCGTCGACATCGGCGGCACGAAGATCGCGGCTGGAGTGGTCGACGAAGAGGGCCGCATCCTCTCGACGCACAAGGTGCCGACCCCGCCGACGGCTGAAGGCATCGTGGACGCGATCGCGGCGGCGGTGTCCGGCGCGAGCGAGGGCCACCGGATCGACGCGGTCGGCATCGGCGCGGCCGGATACGTCGACGACAAGCGCGCCACCGTCCTGTTCGCGCCGAACATCAACTGGCGGCACGAGCCGCTGAAGGACAAGGTCGAACAGCGCGTCGGCCTTCCCGTGGTCGTCGAGAACGACGCCAACGCCGCCGCCTGGGGCGAATACCGCTTCGGCGCCGGACAGGGCCACGACGACGTCATCTGCATCACGCTCGGCACCGGCCTCGGCGGCGGCATCATCATCGGCAACAAGCTGCGCCGCGGACGCTTCGGCGTGGCCGCCGAGTTCGGCCACATCCGGGTCGTCCCGGACGGTCTGCTCTGCGGCTGCGGCAGCCAGGGCTGCTGGGAGCAGTACGCCTCCGGGCGCGCGCTCGTCCGGTACGCCAAGCAGCGCGCCAACGCCACCCCCGAGAACGCCACGACCCTGCTGTCGCTCGGCGACGGCACGGTGGACGGCATCGAGGGCAAGCACATCAGCCGGGCCGCCCGGCAGGGCGACCCGGTCGCGGTCGACTCGTTCCGCGAGCTGGCCCGCTGGGCCGGCGCCGGACTCGCCGACCTCGCCTCGCTCTTCGACCCGTCCGCGTTCATCGTCGGAGGCGGTGTGTCGGACGAGGGCGAGCTGGTGCTCGACCCGATCCGCAAGTCGTTCCGGCGCTGGCTGATCGGCGGCGAATGGCGTCCGCACGCCCAGGTGCTCGCGGCCCAACTGGGCGGCGAGGCCGGACTGGTGGGCGCGGCCGACCTGGCCCGCCAGGGCTGAGCCGAACGGGACCGGACCGAACCGGACGCCCGTCGCGCCCCTGTGGGAGCGGCGGGCGTCCGTCGTATCGTGAGCCACATGGTCCTGACGCCACTGCCCGACTCCCGTACCGAGCCGGATGGTTCGGCCGTCATCCGAGTGCTCAGCTACAACGTCCGGTCGATGCGCGACGACCGCGAGGCACTGGCCCGCGTCATCAGCGCCTGCGCCCCCGACCTGGTCTTCATCCAGGAGGCCCCGCGCTTCTTCCGCTGGCGCAAGCGGGCCGCCTGGCTCGCGGCCCGCACCGACCTGGTCATCCTCAGCGGCGGCGCCACCGCGGCCGGGCCGCTGCTGCTCTGCTCGCTGCGGGCCACCGTGGAGCGGACCCAGGACGTGCTGCTGCCGCTCACCCCCGGTCTGCACCGCAGGGGCTTCGCCACGTCGGTGGTACGGATCGCGGGCACCCGGATCGGTCTGCTGAGCTTCCATCTGAGCCTGCAGCGCGACGAACGCCTGGCCCAGACGGCGCTGTTGCTGGAACAGCTGGGCGAGATGGGCGTCGAGCACGCCATCACGGCCGGCGACCTCAACGACGTACCGACCGGAGCCGCGTTCCGGGGGCTGGCCGAGCGGCTCCAGGACTGCTGGGCGGTCCGGCCCTGGGGCGAGGAGAACACCTATGCGGCGGACGACCCGCGACGGCGCATCGACGCGGTCTTCGCGACGGAAGGCATCGAGGTGCTCGGCTGCGGTGTCCCCGCCGGGCTGCCCGGTGTCACCGACGCGGACCTGCGGGCGGCCACCGACCATCTGCCGGTGCTGGCGGCGCTGCGGGTGCCCGCGATCAGGCCCTGAGCGGGCGGCTGCCCGCCCGCCGCAGCGCCCGCCTCAGACCACCGCCCCGCGCCCGGGGTCGTCGCCGTCCTCGTCGTCGTCGTTCATCCGTGCCACCAGGGTGACGAAACCGCCCAGGAAGCCGCCGATGCAGATCGTCGTGAGCCACCAGGTCATGTCCCACCGCAGCAGCACCGCGAGCAGCATCAGCACCGGACCGCCGACGACCGCGAGCCAGGCGAACTTCGCCGTGACATCGGCCTCCGGCAGCGGCGGCGGCTCCGGGGGGACGAAATGCCCCTCGTCGCTGTCGTCGAGATCGTCGTCCTTCGGCTCCGCCACCTCGTAGTCGCGCGGGCCCCCGACGCCGGGGGCGAACACGACCGAGCTGCCGAGCGGCTTCTCCGGCGGCTTCGCGGACTTCTTCCCCAGCCCCTTGTCGGGGTCCAGGACGCCGGGCCGGTCGTCCTCCAGCAGCGCGAGATCCTCGATGGACCGGAACGGCTTGGTGCCCGGCGGGTCCGGCGGCTCCTCGCCGTACCCCGCGACGATCGCCTGCCACGCGGCGTCCTCGTCGACCGACGGCTCGGGCCGGCTGCCGTCGGCGCCCGGCGCCGCCTCCCGGGCAGCGGTGTCCTGCGGGCCCGTGCCGTCGTCGGGCACGGCCGCTCCCTCCGCGGGAAGGGGCTCGCGCTCCTCCTCGCTGCCCGCGCGCTCCGCGTCGTGCTCAGCCACCTGACGTGCTCCCCTTCTTTCCGACGCTCGGGGCGAGGCGGCCGATGAACCGGTGGCTCTCGTCGAAGATCCGCTCCGCATCGTGGTCCAACGTCGCCACGTGGTAGCTCTGTTCCAGCAGGATCTCCTCGACGTCCGTCGACGACACCCGGCTGAGGATGCGGGCCGAGTCGGCGGGCGGCACCACATGGTCCTGCGGGCTGTGCAGCAGCACGATCGGCTGGGTGACCTGGGGGAGCTCGGCGTCGACCAGGCGGAAGAAATTCCGCAGCGAATGCGCCGCGTGCAGCGGCACCCGGTCGTACCCCACCTCCTCGGAGCCCGGCAGGGCGATGTCGCTCGCCAGGCCCTTCGTGGTCCGCACCAGATGGCGGGCGACCGGCAGCGCGTACGCCGACAGGCCGTGCACCTTGTTCGCCGGGTTGACCAGCACCAGGCCACTGATCGCGTCCCCGTGCTTCGCCGCGAGGCGCAGCGTCAGCGCGCCGCCCATGGACAGCCCGAAGACGAAGACCTGGCTGCACCGCTCCAGCAGGGCGCGCAGCTCCCGGTCCACTTCCGCGTACCAGTCCTGCCAGCCGGTGAGCTGCATGTCCTCCCAGCGGGTGCCGTGCCCCGGCAGCAGGGGCAGCGAGACGGTGAGCCCGCGCTCCGCCAGATAGTGCGCCCAGGGGCGCAGCGACTGCGGGGAGCCGGTGAATCCGTGACAGAGAAGGACACCGACCTCTCCGCCCTCGTGGCGGAACGGCTCGGCTCCAGGAAGGACCGGCACCGGGGTCTCCTGTTCGTGAGGCTCGAAGGGGAGCGAAAGGGGGGAGTGCAGAAGGATTACTTCACCGTACGCGACCGGGCTGACACCGACCAGGGCCGTCACCGCCTCCGGCCGCCGTATCGGCTCCGTGCCGGGCGGGAGCGCGGGCGCCCCACGGGTTAAGGTCTGTCGGACAGCACACAGGAGGCACCCGAGTTGATCTACGGCGCAATGAAGTTCTCCATCGGCGGCTCACTCAAGCTCGCCTTCCGGCCATGGGTGGAGGGCCTGGAGAACATTCCCGCGCAGGGGCCGGCGATCCTCGCGAGCAACCATCTGTCGTTCTCCGACTCCTTCTTCCTGCCGGCCGTCCTGGACCGCAAGGTCACCTTCATCGCCAAGTCCGAGTACTTCACCGCACCCGGTGTGAAGGGCAAGCTGACCGCGGCCTTCTTCAAGGGCGTCGGCCAGCTCCCGGTGGACCGCTCGGGCGCCCGCGGCGCCGGTGAGGCGGCCATCAAGGCGGGCATCGAGGTCATCGAGAGCGGCGGCCTCTTCGGTATCTACCCGGAGGGCACCCGCTCGCCCGACGGCCGTCTCTACCGCGGCAAGCCCGGCGGGCTCGCCAGGGTGGCGCTGGCCACCGGAGCGCCCGTCATCCCCGTCGCGATGATCGACACGGAGAAGATCCAGCCGCCCGGCCAGGTCGTGCCCAAGCTGATGCGCCCGGGGATCAGGATCGGCAAGCCGCTCGACTTCAGCCGCTACCACGGCATGGACGGGGACCGCTTCATCCTCCGCTCGCTCACCGACGAGGTGATGTACGAGATCATGAAGCTCTCCGGTCAGGAGTACGTCGACATCTACGCGACGGCGGCCAAGCGACAGATCGCGGACGAGGCGAAACGCCGCGCCGAGGCGGAGAAGCACAAGGGCACCGAGCCCGGAACGCAAGGCTGAAGGAACGGTACGGCGTGTGAGCGCGCCGCTGCCGTCCGGGGGGTGGGGGACATGGCCAGGCGCGAGCGCGTCGTACGGATGTCGGTCGAGGAGCCGCTGTGGAGTGCGCTGACGGCGTACCGCATCCTGACGATGCTGTACGCGGTCCTGCTCTCCGTCTTCGGCCGGGAGAAGTACGACCGGCCGTGGGTGGCCGTCGTCTTCCTGGCGGTGATGGTGGTCTGGACGCTCGCCACCCTTCCGAAGGTCGTGGGCGCCGCCGCCTGCACCAAGCGTTTCCTCGGCGCCGATCTGACCATCGCCCTGGCCGGGATACTCCTCACCCCGCTCGCCGACTTCGAGGCCCAGCAGGTCGACGGCCCGACACTGCCGTCCATCTGGACCGCGGGTTCCGTGCTGGCCTTCGCGATCAAGGGCGGCTGGCGCTGGGCGGCCTTCGCCTCCACCTTCGTCGCCGTCGCCAACATCGTCGAGCGCGGCGATCCCAGCCGGGACACCTTCCACAACGTACTGCTGGTCTGGGTCGCCTCCATCGCGATCGGGTACGTCGTCGAGGTGGCCAGGGCCAGTGAGCGCACCCTGGCACGCGCCCTGGAGATCGAGGCCGCCACCCGCGAGCGGGAACGGCTGGCCCGGGACATCCACGACAGCGTGCTCCAGGTCCTCGCGATGGTGCAGCGCCGCGGCACCGCGCTCGGCGGGGAGGCGGCCGAGCTGGGCCGGATGGCCGGGGAACAGGAGGTCGCCCTGCGCACCCTGGTCTCCAGCGGCCTCGTCCCCACCACCCGGGTCTCCGAGGACGCCGCCCAGGGCGCCGTGGTCCGCAGCGTGGAGGTCGACGACGAACCGTCCGGCCGGACCGACTGCGATCTGCGCTCCCTGCTCGCCCCGCACGTCGGCTCCCGGGTCAGCTTCGCGGAGCCGGGCGCCCCGGTGCTGCTCGCTCCCGCGGCCGCGATGGAGCTGGCGGCCGCTGTCAGTGCCGCCCTGGACAATGTCAGGGTCCACGCGGGGGAGAATGCCCAGGCCTGGATCCTGGTCGAGGACTGGCCGGACGAGGTGATCGTGACGGTCCGGGACGACGGCCCCGGCATCCCGGAGGGACGGCTCGCCCAGGCCGAGGGGGAGGGGCGGATGGGGGTGGCCCTGTCGATCCGGGGGAGGCTGCGTGACCTGGGCGGTACGGCGGAGTTGGTCTCGGTGCCCGGCCAGGGCACCGAGGTCGAGTTGAAGGTTCCGAAGGTTTCACGGGGGAAGGCAGGATCAGCGAGATGAGCACGGAGAACACCCGGACCGCCGAGGAGCGGACCATCAGGGTGATGGTG
Source organism: Streptomyces sp. NPDC002403 (assembly GCF_053593015.1). Lineage (NCBI taxonomy): Bacteria > Bacillati > Actinomycetota > Actinomycetes > Kitasatosporales > Streptomycetaceae > Streptomyces > Streptomyces sp. NPDC002403. Next base: position 430,821 of record NZ_JBSFBQ010000002.1, read on the forward strand.
GTGGACGACCATCCGATGTGGCGCGACGCCGTCGCCCGTGACCTTTCCGAGTCGGGCTTCGACGTGGTGGCGACCGCCGGTGACGGACCGCAGGCGGTCCGCAGGGCGAAGGCCGTCACCCCCGATGTCCTCGTACTCGACCTCAATCTGCCCGGCATGCCCGGCGTCCAGGTCTGCAAGGAGCTCGTCGGCTCCCACCCGGGGCTGCGGGTGCTGGTGCTCTCCGCGAGCGGCGAGCACGCCGACGTACTGGAAGCGGTCAAGTCCGGTGCCACCGGCTATCTGCTCAAGTCGGCCAGTACGCAGGAGCTGACCGATGCCGTGCGCTCCACCGCCGTCGGCGACCCCGTCTTCACACCGGGCCTGGCCGGACTGGTCCTCGGCGAGTACCGCAGGCTCGCCTCCGACCCCACCCCCGTCGCCTCCGACGAGCCCAAGGCCCCGCAGCTCACCGAGCGCGAGACCGAGGTGCTGCGACTGGTCGCCAAGGGGCTCTCCTACAAGCAGATCGCCGAGCGGCTGGTCATCTCGCACCGCACCGTGCAGAACCACGTGCAGAACACCTTGGGCAAGCTCCAGCTGCACAACCGCGTGGAGCTCGTGCGGTACGCGATCGAGCGCGGCCTCGACGACGCCTGAGCACCCCTGAGCAGGCTGCCGGCCGCCCCGTTCGGCCGAGCGGCGGGGCAGTGGCATGGGCCGTATATTCGCGATGAACGGCCCATGCCCCTGATCCGCTGATCGTGCGACGAACGGGAGAAGTCGTGGAAATCCTGGCATTCGGTGTGCAGTCCGACGAGAAGCCGCTGATCGAGAAGGCCTTCGCCGGGCAGCACGAGGTCCGTTGCCTGGACGTCTTCCTGAACAGGGACACCGCCCCCATCGCGGCGGGTTACGAGATCATCTCCACCAGCGTCAACGCCGACCTGGGCGGCAGAGTCCTGCAGACCCTGGCGGCGGGCGGCACGCAGATGATCGCCCAGCGCTCCACCGGCTTCAACAACATCGACCTCGACGTCGCCGAGCGCCTCGCCCTGCGGGTCGCCCGGGTCTCCTCCTACTCGCCCTACTCGGTCGCCGAATTCGCCTGGACCCTCGCGATGGCCGTCAACCGCCGGATCATCCGGGCCGCGAGCCGCACCCGCGACTTCGACTTCCGGCTCGACGGACTGCTCGGCCGGGACATGCGCGGCCGCACGGCGGGCGTGATCGGCACCGGAAAGATCGGCGAGGCCTTCACCCGTATCGCCCATGGCTTCGGCATGGAGCTGCTCGGCTGGGACGTCGCCGAGAACCCCGCCTGCGTCGCGCTCGGCATGAAGTACGTGGAGAAGGAACAGCTGCTCGCCGAGTCCGACCTGATCAGCCTGCACGTCCCGCTGCTGCCCTCGACCCACCACATCATCGGCGAGGAAGCCCTGATCCGGATGAAGGACGACGTCATCCTGGTCAACTCCAGCCGCGGCGGACTCATCGACACCACCGCGCTCGTCACCCAGCTGCGAGCGGGCCGCTTCCTGGGCGTCGGACTCGACGTGTACGAGGCGGAGGCCGGGCTCTTCTTCCTCGACAAGTCGCTGGAGGGCATCGACGACGACACCCTGGCCCGCCTCGTCACCTTCCCGAACGTCATCGTCACCTCGCACCAGGCGTACTACACCGAGGACGCGGTGGGACAGATCATCGACACCACCGTGCGGAACGTCGCCGACTACCTGGCCGGCCGGCGCAGCGACAACGTCCTGGTCCCGGCGCTCCCGGCGAGCTGAGACCCCGGACCGCCCCGGGGTCCCGCCCCCCCCTTCAGCCGGCCACCGGCAGCGCCGCCAGCAGCTCGGCCACGATCCCCGCGCCGCGCAGCGTCAGCACCGACTCCGGGTGGAACTGCACCGAGGCGAAGCCCGGCCCGCGCAGCGCGTGCAGCTCACCGGTGGCCGCGTCCACGCTCGCCTCGACACCGTGCGCCGCGAGCTCGGTGACCACCGCCTCGTCGCAGCGCGCGGTGAAGCTGTTGTAGAACCCCACCGTCTCCGGCCGTCCGAACAGCTCGATCCGGGTCTGCGCGCCCTGGTACGGCACGGTCTTGCGGACGATCTCCAGCCCCAGCTCCGCCGCGATCAGCTCATGGCCGAGGCAGACCCCGAGCAGGCCGTACCGGTGATCACGGACCAGCTCCGCGGCCAGCCCGCGCATCAGCCGCATCTTCGGATCGGCGGTGTCGCCCGGATTCCCCGGCCCGGGACCCAGCACGACGGGACCCTCGTGCGCCCGCACCAGCTCGCGCAGCCCCGGTTCGTCGTAACGGCACACCGACACCTCCAGCCCCGAGGAGCGCAGCAGATGCGCCAGCATCGCGGTGAAGGTGTCCTCCCCGTCGATCACCAGCGCCCGCCCGGACAGCTCGTGGGTGCGCTCCTGCATCCGCAGCCAGAACGGCGCGAGACCGTCCCGCCGGGCCTCCAGCGCCGCCTGCACCCGGGGGTCGCCCGCCAGCCGCGGCCGGGCCGCCTCGTCCACCGGCCGGCCGGGCCGCACCCCGAGCGCGGCGAGCACGCCGGCCGCCTTCGCATGGGTCTCGGCGACCTCGCCGTCCGGATCGGAGTGTCGTACGAGCGTCGCCCCGACCGGCACCCGCAGCTCGCCGTCGGCCGAGATGTCGGCGGTACGGATCAGGATCGGCGAGTCCAGGGTCTGCGCCCCGCCCGGCTCCTGCCGCAGCAGCGCCAGGGCCCCCGCGTAGTAGCCGCGCCCGCCGGGCTCGTACCGCTCGATGACCCGGCAGGCGTTCTGCACCGGGGAGCCGGTGACCGTCGCCGCGAACATGGTCTCCTTCAGCACCTCCCGCACATCCAGCGAGGAGCGCCCGCGCAGCTCGTACTCCGTATGGGCGAGATGGGCCATCTCCTTGAGCCGCGGCCCGATCACCACCCCGCCCATGTCGCCGACGGTGCACATCATCTTCAGCTCCTCGTCGACCACCATGGAGAGCTCCTCGGTCTCCTTGCGGTCGGCGAGGAAGGCCAGCAGGCTCTCCGCGGTCGGGCCCTCGGCGGGGTAGCGGTACGTCCCGCTGATCGGGTTCATCACGACCGTCCCGCCCGACATCCGCACATGCACCTCGGGGCTGGCGCCGACCAGCGTCCTGGCCCCGGTGTGCACGACGAAGGTCCAGTACGCGCCGCGCTCACCGGCCAGCAGCCGCCGGAAGAGGGCCAGCGCGTCGGCCCGGCCGAAGCCGGGGATCCGTCCCCGGAAGGTCCGCCGGACGACGAAGTTCGCGCCCTCGCCCTGCCCGATCTCGTCCTCGACGACCCGCCGGACGATCCCGGCGTACTCCTCGTCCCCGACATCGAACGCGCCGCCCTCGACCCGCACGTCCCGGACCGGCAGGTGGTCCAGCACCTCGGCGAGCGGCAGCTCGTACGTCTCGTCGGCGACCAGCACGGACAGCGGCGTCCCGTCGTCGCGCACATCGAAACCGCGCTCGGCGATCTGCCGGAACGGCACCAGGGCGAGCGAGGGCAGCTCACCGACGGGGAGACCGGCGAGCCGGTCCGCCTCCCGCACCCGGCCGATCAGCACCTCGACGGTGTCCTGGTCACGGCCGGGGGTGCGCCTGCGCAGCAGCGCGAAGGGCGGGCAGTCGTCGTTCAGGAGCCGCCGGACGACGGCGGCGGTGCGGTGGGACATGGGGGTGTTCCTTCCGGATGGAGGAACGGCTCCCGAAAACGCGGAGAAGGCCGCCCCTCGGGCGGCCTTCGCGTGGTCTGTCGCGCGCGATTGTCAGTGGGCCGCCGGATGAGCGGTCCACCACCAGTTCTGGTTTGTCTGCGCGAACATGTCCAGAACCCTAGCGGACGCCGCTGCCGTCCGAGCGCGCGTCTCAACTATTGAGCTTGCGGATGGACCCACCGCCGGACCCCGTAATGTTGGCGTTGTGACCGTGAACGCCAATACCTCCGTCGCCGGTGGCAACACCTGGCGAGACCTTCCCGCGGCGCAGCAGCCCGAGTACCCCGATGCCGAGGCTCTGCGCGATGTACTCGCGGACCTCGCGTCGTATCCGCCCCTCGTGTTCGCGGGCGAGTGCGACCAGCTGCGCGCCCGCATGGGAGCCGTCGCCAAGGGCGAGGCGTTCCTGCTGCAGGGCGGTGACTGCGCCGAGGCCTTCGACGCCGTGTCGGCCGACCACATCCGGGCCAAGCTGAAGACGCTGCTCCAGATGAGTGCCGTCCTGACGTACGCGGCCTCCGTGCCCGTCGTCAAGGTGGGCCGGATCGCCGGTCAGTACTCCAAGCCCCGCTCCAAGCCGACCGAGACCCGCGACGGCGTCACCCTGCCGACCTACCGCGGCGACTCCGTCAACGGCTTCGCCTTCACCGAGAAGGACCGCGTCCCGGACCCGGAGCGGCTGAAGCAGATGTACCACGCATCCGCTTCCACGCTGAACCTGGTCCGTGCCTTCACCACCGGCGGCTACGCCGACCTGCGCCAGGTGCACGCCTGGAACCAGGACTTCGTGAAGTCGTCCCCGTCCGGCCAGCGCTACGAGGCGCTCGCCCGCGAGATCGACAACGCGCTGAACTTCATGAAGGCGTGCGGAACGGATCCGGCCGAGTTCAAGGCGGTCGAGTTCTACGCCTCGCACGAGGGCCTGCTGCTGGACTACGAGTCGGCGCTGACCCGCACCGACTCGCGCACCGGCGAGCTGTACGACACCTCCGGCCACATGGTCTGGATCGGTGAGCGCACGCGCCAGATGGACGGCGCGCACATCGAGTTCGCCTCGAAGATCCGCAACCCCATCGGCATCAAGCTCGGCCCGACGACCACGGTCGACGAGGCGCTCGGCTACATCGAACGCCTCGACCCCGAGCGCGAGCCCGGCCGGCTGACCTTCATCGTCCGCATGGGCGCCGACAAGGTCCGCGACAAGCTCCCGGCCCTGGTCGAGAAGGTCACCGCCTCCGGCGCCACCGTGGCGTGGGTGACCGACCCGATGCACGGCAACACCTTCGAGGCCGCCTCCGGCCACAAGACCCGTCGCTTCGACGACGTCCTGGACGAGGTCAAGGGCTTCTTCGAGGTGCACAAGGCCCTCGGTACGCACCCGGGCGGCATCCATGTCGAGCTCACCGGTGACGACGTCACCGAGTGCGTCGGTGGCGGACACGAGATCTTCGTGGACGATCTGCACCAGCGCTACGAGACGGCCTGCGACCCGCGGCTCAACCGCAGCCAGTCGCTCGACCTGGCGTTCCTGGTCGCCGAGATGTACCGGGACCAGTAGGCAATCACCGCAGGTGGCGCGCGTACGACTGTGGGGCACGGATCGATGTGATCCGTGCCCCACAGGGCGTTCGGGGGCTTTCAACGCCTTCCGTGCCGGGTAAGGTTAGGTTAGCCTCACCGGTAGACGGGGTGGCAGTGAACGATCGATCCCGCCGGGAGGTGAACCGCGTGTACGTCTGCTCTTGCTTCGGCATCACGGAGAAGCAGGTCAAGGAGCATGCGGACGCCGGGGCCTGCACGCCCAGGCAGATAGCCTCCGCCTGCAAGGCGGGCACCGACTGCGGCGGCTGCGTCCGGGCCATCCAGGCCGTGCTCGGCCGAGGCGCGTGTCCGCGCCGCGAACTGCTGGACCGGAAGCGGACGCCCGGCACCGCCGCCGACTCCGCCACGGAGGCCGCGCCCGGGACCGCCCCGAACATCGTTCCCGGCATCGCCCCGGGCGTGGCTCCGGGAATCCCGCTCCCCGACGCGGCCTGACCACTCCCGTCGGCCTGATCCGAACGAGAGGCCCTAGCTGTCAGGCTGCTCGATCTGCTGGGCGATATAGAGCGCTTCGCCGAGCTTCTCGACCAGTTCCAGCTGGGTGTCGAGATAGTCGATGTGGTGTTCCTCGTCCTCCAGGATCGATTCGAAGATGTTCGCGGACGTGATGTCGCCCTTGCCGCGCATCAGCTCGATCCCGCGCTTGAGGCGGTCGATCGCCTCCACCTCGACCTGGCGGTCCGCCTGGAACATCTCCGTGACGGTCTGGCCCACCCGCACATGGAACAGCCGCTGGTAGTTGGGGAGTCCGTCGAGGAAGAGGATGCGGTCCGTGAGGATCTCGGCGTGCTTCATCTCGTCGAACGACTCGGAGCGGGTGTACTTCGCGAGCTTCGTCCAGCCGAAGTTGTCCTGCATCTTCGCGTGCAGGAAGTACTGATTGATGGCAGTCAATTCTGCTGTCAGCTGCTCGTTCAGGAACTCAAGGACCTCGGGGTCGCCCTGCATCGCAGAGGCTCCTTCCAACCGGTGGACCGGACAAGTTGGCCGCATCTTGTCATCGCGCCCGATGGTCGTCCAGTAAGTACAGGCTTACTGTGAGTTGTCCGGATTCGCCCCTGCCCTGGTCAGGACCACCCCTGCCTGTCTGTCACCATGGAGTCATGGGTCAGCCGGAAAGCCGGGAACACCGCGCGTCAGAGCAGTCCGAGCTTCCGCCGGGACAGCGACTCCAGCGTGGTTGGCCGGTTACCCACTACGGGCCCGTGCCCAAGTTCAAGCCGGACCGCTGGGAGTTCCGGGTCTTCGGGGCCACCGCGGATGGCGAGAAGCACTGCTGGAACCATCAGGAGTTCTCGGTTCTGCCGTTCGCCTCGGTCGTCGCCGACCTGCACTGTGTCACGAAATTCAGCATGATCGGTGCCGAATGGGGCGGGGTTCTGGCCCGTACGGTCCTGGAGCTGGCGCCGCCCGCGCCGAACGTCACCCATGTGATGGTCTGGGCCGAGTACGGCTTCAGCTCCAATCTGCGGCTCTCCGACTTCGCCTCGGACCGAACACTTTTCGCCACTCACAAGGGCGGCGAACTGCTCACCGCCGAGCACGGTTTCCCGCTCCGTCTCGTCGTGCCGCACCTCTACGCCTGGAAGGGCCCCAAGTGGGTCCGGGGCGTCGAGTACATGACGGCGGACCGCCGTGGCTTCTGGGAGGAGCGCGGCTACCACAACATCGGTGACCCGTGGAGCGAGCAGCGCTACTCGTACCAGGAAGAGCCCGGGGACGGCCCCGAGCTCTGACCCGATGGCGCACGGGCCGCTCCGGCCCGTTCCTCAGTGGTGGTACTGGTGCACCACCGCGTGCCCCTTGCCGCGGCCGATCATCCACTTGTTGACCGGTGTGGTGGCGACGAAGGCGACGGCGAGCGAGAGCGCGAGCGCACCCCAGAACAGCGCGTCGGAAAGGGCGGCGTCCATGGCGCCCGGCCACAGGGCGATCACGCCGTTGTCGATCAGTTCCATCACGGCGATGGACAGGGTGTCGGCGGCGAGGGCGACCCGCAGGGCGGTGCCGAAGTCGACGCCCGCCCTCAGGATGGAGCGCAGGGTCAGCGTGTAGCCGAAGAAGAAGGCCAGGACGATGGCGAGCACCATCGTGGCCATGTTGCCCCAGCCGAACGCCGTGCCGATCACCATGCCGAGGATCTCGCCGATGGCGCAGCCGGTGAGGCAGTGCAGCGTGGCCCGCGCGGCCATGGCCCAGCCCACCTTGCCGGGCTGATGGCCGGCGTGGGCGGAGTGGTCCGTGCGGCTTGCGTGGTCCGAGTGGTCCGAGTGGTGCATGTGACCCGAGTGGTCCGCATGGCTTGTGCGGTCCGCGTGGTGGCCGTGCTGCCCGTGGTCCGTGTCGTGCTGCATGGCGATCCCCCAATGCCGAGTAGCGGTTCCTGCCGACAGCAGGAACCGTATACCCCCGTGGGGTATTTCTCAATGGGGAATCAGCGGTCGCGCAGCCCCTTCAGCCGGGCCACGTCCGCCGCGTGGCCCTCCTTGCCGCCCGGAGTCTCGATGATCAGCGGTACGCCCGCGGTCGCCGGGTGCGAGAACAGTTCGCGGAAGGGGCCCTCGCCGATGTGCCCGGCGCCGATGTTCTCGTGCCGGTCCTTGTGGGCACCCACCACGTCCTTGGAGTCATTGGCGTGGATCAGTTTCAGCCGGCCCTCGCCGACCGTCGAAACCAGCAGATCCAGGGTCTGCCGCATGCCCGCAGGGCCGGTCAGATCATGGCCCGCCGCGTAGATGTGACAGGTGTCGAGGCAGACGCCGAGCTTGGGGTGGGCGTCGAGCGCGTCGAAGTACGGGCCGAAGTCCCAGGTCCGCGAGCAGAGTGAGAACCCCTGCCCGGCGGTCGACTCCAGCAGCAGATAGGGGTCGTCGTCATGGGTCAGCTCGTCCAGGAGCGGCCGCATGTGCGTGCGCACCTGCGCCAGGGCCTGCTCGCGCGGCCGGCCGCCGGTAGCCGATCCGGTGTGCACCACGACGCCCAGGGCGCCGATCTCCCGGGCCCGGCGCAGCGAGTGGCGCAGCGACTCCACGGACTTCTCGACCGTCGCCGCGGTGTGCGATCCGAAGTTGATCAGATACGGGGCGTGGACGTACGCCGCTATGGACCCGGCGGCGCACTCGGCGCGGAACTGCTCGTCCTGGGCCGGATTGCCGACGGGGGTCGCCCAGCCCCGCGGGTTGGCGACGAAGACCTGGACGGCCTCCGCCCCCATCTCGCGGGCGTAGGGGAGGCCGATCCTGGCGAGGCCGCCGGCCACCGGAACATGGCCGCCGACTGGGTTGCGCATGTGGATTTAGAGTCCCTTGGTCTTGATGGTGATGGTGCTGCCCTCGGGGGCCTGCTTGCCGCCGTCGACGGACTGGCTCGCGATGGTGTCGCTGAAGGACAGGAACGGGCGGTCGACCTTGACCTCGAAGCCCGCGTCCTCCAGCAGGCTCGTGGCCTCGTCGGCATCCTTGCCGGTGACGTCCGGGACGTCGATCATGCGCGGCCCTTCGGAGACCGTCAGCTCCACGGTGTCGCCCTCGGCGGCCTCGGTGCCGTCGCCCGGCGACTGCCGGGCGATGTCGCCCGCGTCCTCCGGGGAATTGACCCGGCCGGGCAGCACCTTCGCCTTCAGCCCCTTCTCCTTCAGCGCGGCGGTGGCGTCCGTCACCGACAGCCCGGTGACGTCGGGGACGCTCACCGGGGCGCCCTTGCTGACGACCAGGGCGATCGCCGAGTCCCCGTGGCGCTCGGTGCCCGCCACGGGGTCCGTACGGATCACGTCGCCCCGTACCGTCTCCTCGCTGAACTCCTTGGTGATCATGCCGGGCACCAGGCCGGCTTCCTTCAGCTCGGCCCTGGCATCGGCGACCGAGAGGTCCTTGAGGTCGGGCACCTCCACGATCTCGGGGCCGCGCGAGACGACGAGCGTCACCGCGTCGTTGCCCCTGACGCGGGCACCGGACTTCGGGTCGCTGCCGATGACCTTGCCGCGCTCCACGGTGTCGCTGTAGGACCGCTCGACACCCTTGAGCTCCAGACCGGCGTCCGAGAGCCGCCGCTCGGCGTTCTTCTCGGTCTGGCCGAGCAGCGAGGGCACCTGGGTGAACTGCCCGGAGTTGATGTACCAGACACCGGTACCGATCCCCAGCGCCAGCAGCACGGCGACGACCACGGTGATCACGGAGCGCCGCGGACCGCGACGGCTCCGGTCCGCCGCCGCGGTCCGCGGC
>NZ_JBSFBQ010000003.1:0-399990 GCF_053593015.1 Streptomyces sp. NPDC002403
GGTCGACAACGGCGGCCATCCGGTCACCGGCCGCCCGGATGGTGCGCCGCCCCCGTCCCCACGGTGCGGCGCCGGCGGGTCGTCGTCATCCGCTCGGACGACGGCCCACGTCTGTCGGGACTAGTGCGCGGGCGCACTCAGTCCGAGCGAGGGAAGGACTGCGTCCTCCACGAACCGGGTGAGGTAGGCCTCGTCCGCGTTCTTCCCCTCCAGCAGCGGACGGGCGCGCATCACGCCCAGGAGCTGCGCGGAGACGAACTCCGCAGCCGGATTGTCCGGCCGGATCTCGCCGCGCTCCGCGCCGCGCCGGACCATGGCGTCGATCGCCGCCAGTGCCGGCATGATCAGCGCCTCGCGCAGCGCGCACAGCAGCTCGGGGCTCTGCAGCGCGGCATGGCTGAGTGCGTGCATCAGCGGGGTGTCGCGTCCCGAGCCCGCGCCGATCGACCGCGCGGCCTCGCGCAGGTCGTCCGCGAGGCTGCCGGTGTCGATGTGCGGGAGCAGGCCCTGCCGGGTGCCATGCAGTGCGGCCACCACCAGTTCGGGCTTGGAGCCCCACTGCCGGTAGAGCGTGGACTTGCCGCAGCGGGTCCGCGCGGCGACGCCCTCCATGGTGAGCGCCTCGTACCCGGACTCCCGCAGCATGTCGAGCACGGCCGCGTAGAACTCCTGGGCCCGCTCCGGCGTGATCTTCGAGCGGCGCGGCGTGTGTGCGGGTTCCTGCGCGACTTTCTGCGGCGACATGTGTCTTCCCTCCCGGCGAGCTGCGACGAGGTCCTTCGATACGCCAGTGTACCGATACGCGCGTGTACCGATACGTTGGCGTATCGGTACACTGGCGTATCGATACGGCATGGACTGGACCATGCCGCCGTAACACCGCTTCGTCAGCAAAGGGGCACCGGGTGATGTACGCCGGTAGCGAGCCAGCAGATCGGGAGCCGGACAGTTCTGCCCGACCGCCCCTCGTCCGCGAACTTCTTCTGGTCGTGGGTCTCTTCGTGATCTACAAGCTCGGCCGGCAGGCCGCGAACGGCCACGTGGACGAGGCGTACCGCAATGCCGGACACGTCTGGGACTTCGAACGCTCCGTGCACCTGCCCGGCGAGGGCGCCGTCCAGAACCTGCTGCTGCACAACGAGACGCTGGTCCACCTCGCGAACACCTATTACGCGACCGTGCACTTCCCGGCCACGCTGCTCTTCCTCGTGTGGCTCTACTGGCGCCGCCCGCGCCACTACGTCTGGTCGCGCCGCATCCTCGCCGCACTCACCGGCGCGGCGCTCGCCCTCCACCTGCTCTTCCCGCTCGCCCCGCCGCGGCTGCTGGACGCCGCCGGACTGGTCGACACCGGCCAGGTGTACGGGCCGACGGTCTACGGGGCGACTCCGGCGACCGACTCGATGGCGAACCAGTTCGCCGCGATGCCCTCGCTGCACTTCGGCTGGGCGGTGATGGTCGCCGTCGGGCTGATCGTCGCGACCCGGACGCGGTGGCGCTGGCTGTGGCTGCTGCACCCGCTCGTCACCCTGCTGGTGATAGTCGGCACGGCCAACCACTACTGGCTCGACTCGATCGTGGTCTCGGCGCTGCTCGCGGTGGCCTTCGCGGCACTGCGGCTGCCGCGCACGGAAGCGGTGCGGGCCCACCTCCCGTGGCCGTCCACGACGGGCGAACCCGCGCCGTCGGCCGTGCCGTACGCCGTCGAGCCCGCCGTCCCGGCCGCCTACGCCTCGACCGGGGCGCGGCGATGAACGCCACCGTGATCGCCGTCGCGCTGTCCCTGGTCTCCGCCGCCGCCTACGCCTCGGCCGCGGTGGCGCAGGCCCGGCTCGCCGGGCGGACCGAACCGGACGCCGGGGTGCTGCGGCTGCTCGGCCGGGGTGCCTGGTGGTCGGCGGTCGCACTGAACGCCGGTGGCGCGCTGCTGCATGTCGCGGCGCTCAAGTACGGCCCGCTCACCCTCGTCCAGCCGCTCGGCGCCCTCACCCTGGTCGCCGCCGTCCCGCTGGGCGCCAGGGCCGCCGGCCGCCGGGTCACCCGGATCGAATGGCGCGGCACGGTCCTCACCCTGCTCGGTCTCGGTGCCCTGCTGGTGACCGCGGGCGGTGCCGCCCCGCACGAAACGCTCAGCCTGCCCGAGGCCCTGGCCGTGGGGGCCGGGACCATGGCCGTCGTCGCCGGACTCAGCAGGCCGGGTGCACGCCCCGGCCTGCGGCACGCCGCCGCGTCCGGCATCACCTCCGGGGTCGCGTCCGCGCTCACCCAGACCCTGACCGTCTCCGTCACCGACCACACCGGTCCGCTGATCAGCTGGCGTCTGGTCGTCGTCGCGCTGCTGGTCTCCGCGTTCGCGATGAGCGGGCTGCTGCTCTCCCAGACCGCCTACCGGGGTGGACTGGGCGCACCACTGGCGGTCGTCACGCTCGCCAATCCGGTGGCCGCGGCGGCCATCGGCCTGGCCCTGCTCGGCGAACGCCTCCAGGGCGGGACGACCAGCCTGTTCCTGGCCCTGCTCGGAACGGTGGCGGCGGTACGGGGCGTGGTCCTGCTCAGCCGTGCCCAGGCGGAGAGCCCGGCCGCCGCAGGTCCGGTCACCGCCGGTCCGGCCGGGGACGAGCCGAAGCCCGACGGGGCCGGATCGCCGCCACGGGTCGTCATCGCCGGCCGGGGGCCGATGGACCGGGCGGTGTTGCGACCGGAACCGGTCCGGGCACCGGTGGGCGGTCCGTGACGCGCTGAAGCGGTGTCTGCCTGCCTGCCGGTGGTGTGGCGCGGGTACGTGACCTCCGCCCGCCCGACCGTCACGTACCCGAACAACCCGTCTACGGACCCGGCTTCTCCTCCGGGTCCAGCGCCCGCGTCAGCCAGCCGATCCAGAAGTTCTCCAGATCGATGCCGCCGCGCAGCACCAGGTGGCGCAGCCGGTCCTCCTCGGAGTCCCGCCCGGGCGGGAAGTCCCGCTCCTCGATCTCCAGATACTCCGCCAGCTGCCGGCGATGCAGCCCCAGGTGGCGGCGGAGCTCCGCATCCAGGCCAGGTGCCCCGACGACCGCCGCGGCCCGCATGCGCAGCAGCAGCGGATCCCGGACCTGCTTGGGGTCCTCGGAGCGGGCCACCCAGGCAGAGAGCGCCTCACGGCCCGCCGGCAGCACCTCGTACTCCTTCTTCTGCCCCCGGGCGGGCTGCTCCGACGGCAGCGCCCGGATCTGTCCGGCCTGCTCCAGTTTCCCCAGCTCCCGGTAGATCTGCTGGTGCGTGGCGGACCAGAAGTAGCCGATCGACCGGTCGAACCTGCGGGTCAGCTCCAGCCCCGACGACGGCTTCTCGAGCAGGGCGGTGAGAATCGCATGCGGGAGTGACATGAGGTGCATCCTATGGACGGCCGACCGCAGTCCCGTGGCGCAGGGGCGGGTCCCCGCGCCGCGGGACCGGTGCGTCACAGCGAGGCCGCGAGCTCCGTGCCCTGGCGGATCGCCCGCTTGGCATCCAGTTCGGCCGCCACGTCCGCGCCGCCGATCAGATGTGCCGTACGGCCCGCGGCGAGCAGCTCCTCGTACAGGTCGCGGCGCGGCTCCTGACCCGCGCAGACCACGATCGTGTCGACCGGCAGGACGCGCTGCTCGCCGTCGACCGTGAGGTGCAGGCCCTCGTCGTCGATCCGGTCGTAGGCGGCGCCCGCGATCGTGGTGACGCCGCGGTGGCGCAGCTCGGTGCGGTGGATCCAGCCGGTCGTCTTCCCCAGCCCCGCGCCGACCTTGCCGGTCCTGCGCTGGATCAGGTGGACGGTCCGGGGGGACTTGGCACGCTCCGGGGCGCGCAGGCCGCCCCGGCCGTGGTAGCCGGTGTCGACGCCCCACTGCCGGAAGAACACCTCGGGGTCGCGGCTCGCCCCGTCGCCCGGGTCGGTGAGGAACTCGGCGACGTCGAAGCCGATGCCGCCCGCCCCGATGACCGCGACCCGTTCGCCCACCGGAGCCCCGCCGCGCAGGACGTCGAGGTAGCCGACCACACTGGGGTGGTCCTGGCCCGGTATCCCGGGGGAGCGCGGGGTGACGCCGGTGGCGAGGACGACCTCGTCGAAGCCGTCGAGCGCGTCGGCCGTGACGCGCGTACCGAGTCGGAGCCCGACCTTCTCCTCCCGCAGCCGGGTACGGAAGTAGCGCAGCGTCTCGTCGAACTCCTCCTTGCCCGGGACCCGGCGCGCGACGTTCAGCTGGCCGCCGATCTGCTCGGCCGCGTCGAACAGCGTCACCTCGTGCCCGCGCTCGGACGCCGAGACGGCGCACGCGAGACCGGCGGGCCCGGCGCCCACGACGGCCACCCGCTTCGCGGTGCGGGTCGGCGACAGGGTGAGCTCGGTCTCGTGGCAGGCGCGCGGATTGACCAGGCAGGAGGTGACCTTGCCGCTGAAGATGTGGTCCAGGCAGGCCTGGTTGCAGCCGATGCAGGTGTTGATCGCGTCGGCGCGGCCCTCGGCCGCCTTGGCGACGAAGTAGGGGTCGGCGAGGAACGGCCGGGCCATCGAGACCATGTCCGCCCGGCCCGAGGCGAGGATCTCCTCGGCGACCTCGGGCGTGTTGATGCGGTTGCTCGTCACCAGCGGCACCGAGACGGCCCCGCGCACCTTCTCCGTGACCCAGGTGTAGGCGCCGCGCGGCACCGAGGTGGCGATGGTGGGGATACGGGCCTCGTGCCAGCCGATCCCGGTGTTGATGATCGTGGCCCCGGCCGACTCGATCTCACGGGCGAGCCGCACCACCTCCTCCAGCGAGGAGCCGCCCGGCACCAGGTCCAGCATCGACAGCCGGTAGATCAGGATGAAGTCGCTGCCGACCCGCTCACGGACCCTGCGCACGATCTCGACGGGGAACCGGATGCGGTTCTCGTACGAGCCGCCCCAGCGGTCGGTGCGGTGATTGGTGGCGGCGGCGATGAACTCGTTGATCAGGTAGCCCTCGGAGCCCATGATCTCGACGCCGTCGTACCCGGCGCGGCGCGCCAGCTCGGCCGCTCTCGCGAAGGCCTCGATGGTCTCCTCGACCTCGTCGTCGGTGAGGGCGTGCGGGGTGAAGGCGCTGATCGGAGCCTGGATCGCACTCGGCGCCACCAGACCGGGGTGGTGCGCGTACCGGCCGAAGTGCAGGATCTGCATGGCGATCCGGCCGCCCGCCGCGTGGACGGCGGCGGTGACCCGCGCGTGCTGCTCGGCCTCCGCCTCGGTGGTCATCCTGGCCCCGCCGGGGACGGAGCAGCCCCGGGCGTCGGGGGCGATGCCACCGGTGACCATGAGGCCGACGCCGCCCCGGGCGCGCTCCGCGTAGAAGGCGGCCATCCGCTCGAAACCGTGCTCGACCTCTTCGAGACCGATGTGCATCGAACCCATCAGCACCCGGTTGGGGAGCGTGGTGAACCCCAGGTCGAGCGGGCTCAGCAGATTCGGGTACGGGCTCATGCGGTGGCTCCTCGCGCAGTGTCGGTTGCGCCAGTTGTAGACCACCGGAACACCATTGTGCAACAAGTTGCACAATGGTGTGGGTCTCAGTGCCGCGTACCGGGCCGTCCCCCGAACGGCGTAGCACCAGGACCCGTCGGCGCCCTGCGCCACGGAAAGTGGAACCGCGGCATCCGTCCGATGTGGCGCGACCGCGCACGCGTGCGTACCGCGCCCATCCCCGAACCCCTGCGGAGACACCCATGGCCTGCCTCGACCGACGTGACCTCGGCCTGCTCGTCCTGCGCGTCGGCACCGGCGCGGTACTGGCCGCGCACGGCACCCAGAAGCTGGCCGGATGGTTCGGTGGCGGAGGCATCCAGGGGACCACCGCCGCGATGGAGGCGATGGGTTTCCACCCGCCGAAGCACAGCGCGGTCGCCGCCGGTCTCGGCGAGGCGGGCGGCGGGGTGCTGCTGGCCCTCGGCCTCGCCACCCCGGCGGCCGGCGCGGCCGCGGCCGGGGCGATGGCGGGCGCCGTCGCCGTCCACGCACCCGCCGGATTCTTCGCGCAGGGCGGCGGTTACGAGTACCCGGCGTTCCTCGGCTTCACCGCCGCGGCGATCGGCCTGACCGGGCCCGGCCGCTACTCCGTCGACCATGCCACCCGGCATGTCTTCAACCAGCCGTGGATGGTCGCCCTGGCCTTCGCGGGCAGTGCCGTCGCGGCGGCGGCCGTGGTCGGCAGACGCGCCAGGGGGCAGGTCGCGGTCGACCCCGACGCGACCTGACCGCCCGGCAGGACCGGGACCGGACGGCACCCCAGGGAGGGAGCCGCCCGGTCCCGGATCCGGCTCCCTCTCGCTACTTCCGGAAGGTCAGCGACGCGGCCGGGGAGGCGTTCCCGTACGCGTCGACGGCGACGACCCGTGCCACGTACCGGCCGCCGTTCACGGCACCCGGTACCGGGATGTCGAGGGTGTTCGGGCGGGGCATGAAGTAGTAGTCCGAGAGGACCTTGGACTTGACGACGGAGGCACCGGTCGCGGCATCGGTGATGCCGACCTCGTAGTGGTGGACCATCTGGTCGTCCTCGGCCTGCGCGATCCGCAGCGCCGTGCCGCCCTCGGCGTCACGGACCCGGGACAGCGGCCGGCGTGTGGTGAACCTCGGCGCCACCGTGTTGCGTGCGGCGTCCGTGTAGCGGAAGTCGCCCTTGATCTGCTCGCCCGTCGAACCCTTCAGCCGAACCGTCCAGGTGGAGCCGGCGAGGGTGCCCGCGCTGGCGTACGGCGGCTGCCAGTTCGCCGACCACTGGCCACCGGCGTAGATGTCGTGCTTGTCCGCGGCCATGTTGACCCGCGCTATCTCCGTACGGTTCTTGTAGACCTCGACGAACAGAGCCTGCGCGGTGGGCGACTCGAAACGGTCGGCGAGACCGTCCTCGGTGACCATCTGGTAGCCGTGGTCGACCTCGATGTACGACATCGAACCGTCGTTGACCGAGGTGAAGTCGCGCTGGTGGATCGAACGGTCGTCATTGATGTTCAGGTGCGAGTGGCCGGAGAACAGGATGGCCTGCGGGAAGGCGCTCAGATCCTCGGCGAGCCGCGGGTTGGAGGCCTGCTGGCCGTCCATCGTCGTCCCGGTGGTGGGCCGGTGCCCCTGCACCAGGACCGGCTTGCCCGCGTAGGACCTGTCGGAGGTGATCGCGGCGAGCCGCTCCTTGAGCCAGGCGCGCTGGGCCGTGTCGGAGTCGTACGTCTCGGTGTTGACCGTGAGGACGTGCAGGCCCTTCACCTCGGACTCGTAGTAGCCGCCGCCCGAGTCGGGGAACCAGGCCCTGGGGTATCCGGCCCGTATCGCGGCGAGGCTCGCGTCGTGGTTGCCGTTGGAGATCAGCAGCTTGGTGCCGGTCATGCCCTTGCGGGCGAGTTGGGTCCGGAAGATCTCGGAGACGATCCTGTGGTCGGGGCCCTTGCCGTCACCGTTGTCGTTGATCATGTCGCCGTTGGACAGGATCGCGTCGGGCTCGGGGAAGATCGACCCGATGGTGTTGAAGAAGCTCTCGTACTTCTTGTCGGCGCTCGCGTGGCTGCCGACATGCACATCGGACATGACGACGAGCCGGGCGAGCGGCTTCTCCCGCGACTTGATCAGATAGCCGTAGGACACCGGGACGCTGCTCCGCCCGCCTCGGAAGGCGACCGCGGTGACATTGGTGTCCTTCTTGATCCGCAGCGGACGGCCGGGGGAGTAGACGCGGCTGTCACGGGTCGGGGTCGTGCCGTCCAGCGTGTAGCGGACGGTGGTGCCGCGCTCGGCCCGGAACTTCAGTTCGACCGCGTGCTCGTACCGCCCGCCCGGCACGCTGACACCGGGTGCGGCCGGGGTGCGCGTGCCGGGGGAGTCGGCCTGCGCGGCGGCGGTCGGGGCGACGAGCGCGACGGACGTCGCGGCGATCACGAGAGGGGTGAGTCTCACGGGGGTCCCTGTTCTCCGGCCCGGGAAGTCCATGCCGGCTTCCCTGCCTGGTTGCATAACGGATGAATAACCGGTCTGAACCAGGGACGTTAGGTGCCGCGTGCCTGCCGACGGTGCGGTCCGGCCGACTTCCCGGTGAAGCGATCATGAACGTCTTGTGGGGATCGCCGGAGGCGGGCGCCGGAGGGGAGGACGCGCGGACGGGGCCGGGCGGGCCCCGTCCGGTGATGCTCAGCCCGGCAGCCTCCAGCGGCTGCCCTTCGCCGCCGCGACCAGCTCCGCCACCGTGCCGAACTTGACCCTCGGGCGTCCGCCGTCACGACCACGTGCCAGCTCGGCCCGGTCGATGGCCGCCAGCCCCTTGGCGTCGACGACATGGCGGCTGCGGCTGCGGGCGAGCCGAAGGAACGCCTTGGGCGCGGGCGCCGGTGCGGACAGGGCACCGGCGACGGCATCGTCCAGGAGCGTGCCGACGGTCTCGGCGGCGCAGGCGCGGTTGGCTCCGATGCCGCCCGAGGGCCCGCGCTTGATCCAGCCGACGACGTACGTCCCCGGCATCCCCCTCACCCGGCCACCCTCGTGCGGGACGGTGCCGGTCGATTCGTCGAAGGGGAGCCCCGCGACGGGAACGCCGCGGTAGCCGACCGCCCGCAGCAGCGTGCCGGCCGGAATGTCCAGCTCGCCCCGGCCCCCCGTCACACGCACGGCCCGTACGGTGTCGTCGCCGAGCACCTGGACGGGTGCGGAGTGGAAGCGCAGGACGATGCGCCGTCCCGGGGCGGGTGCGCGCGACCAGTCCGCCGTCTCGCGGGTCACGCCCCGCAGCAGGGCCGCCTTCTCGTCCGGGGCCGCGCCGTCGATCGCCCTGCCGGTCCGCGGGTCGTGGCCGTCGATGACGAGTTCCACGTCCGGCAGATGCTTGAGGGCGAGCAACTCGGAGGCGCTGTACGCCGCATGCTCCGGGCCGCGGCGGCCGAGCAGGACCACCTCGCGCACCTTCGAGGCACGCAGGGCGGCGAGCGCGTGATCCGCGATGTCCGTGCCGGCCAGGGTCGACGGGTCCGCGACGAGGATGCGGGCGACGTCGAGGGCGACATTCCCGTTTCCGGCCACGACCACCCGTTCCGAGGACAGGCCGACGGCGTCGGGTGCGACCTCCGGGTGGGAGTTGTACCAGGCCACGAACGCGGTCGCCGAGATGCTGCCCGTCAGTTCCTCGCCCGGGATGCCGATGCGGCGGTCGGTGGAGGCGCCCACCGCGTAGATCACCGCATCGTGGTGGGCGGCGAGTTCCGCCGCGGTGATGTCCTTGCCGATCTCCACTCCCAGGTGCATCCGTACCCGGGGGTGGGTGTGGAAGCGCGCGAAGGTGTCGCCGACCTTCTTGGTCGCGGGGTGGTCGGGGGCCACCCCGTACCGGACGAGTCCGCCGGCCACCGGCAGCCGGTCGACCAGTGTCACCTCGGCGTTGGTGTGCAGCAGCAGGTCCTCGGCGGCGTACATGCCCGCCGGGCCCGTACCGACGACCGCGACGCGGATCGGCGCGAAGTCGGACGGCAGGCTGCGCTCGAACGACGGCGCGTCCCAGCGGTGGAAGTTGGGGCCCCCGACACCCTGTCCGGGCCCCTGCCCGGGTTCCTCTCCGGCCCCCTGCCCGGGTTCCTGCCCCGGCCTCTGCCCGGCGAAGTACGCCGCGTTGATCGCGGCGTACTCCTGCTGTGCGGCGGGCAGGGCATCCACCGGGAATATGGCGTCCACCGGGCACGCGTCGGCACAGGCACCGCAGTCGATACAGGACCCCGGGTCGACGTACAGCATCTCCGTGCTGCCGAACTCCCGCTCCTGCGGCGTCGGATGGATGCAGTTGACAGGGCACACGGCGACGCAGGTGGCATCGGTGCAGCAGGTCTGGGTGATGGCGTAGGTCATCTCGTCAGCTCGGGTCGCTCGGCTCGGATCAGATCAGGTTGGCGCGCTTGTAAAGAGCCAGCGCGGGCTTGGTGAGGAGGCGGGCCGAGGCCAGGAACTCCATCAGCCCCGAACAGCTCGACCGCATGAGGGACTTGTGGTGCTCGTTCGCACCTGCCTCGGCGAGCGCGCGCCGGGTGTCGAGCCCGGCGTTCGCGTAGACCTGCCGGTTCACCATGCTGGTGACGATGAAATAGGACGCGACGGCGATCACGAACGCGTTGAGCTGCCGGCGCAGGGGGCCCGCGTCCCGCAGCCGCCTGCGGGTCTCGTCGCGGGCGAACTTCATGTGCCGTGACTCCTCGACGACATGAATGTTGTTGATGGTACGTACGAACGGCGCGACCCGTTCGTCCCGCATCCAGTCCCGCTGCATGACGTCGAGCACTTCCTCGGCGACCAGGATCGCCGCGTACGCCGCCTCGCCGAAGGCGAGAGTCTTGAACGCCCGGCCCAGCTCGACCACCGCGCGGCGCGGCCGATAGGCCGGGGCGCCCAGCTTCGCCGCCCCGCGGGCGAACATGATGGAGTGCCGGCACTCGTCGGCTATCTCCGTGAGGGCCCACTGGAACCGCGGGTCGGTCGCGTCCGTCGTGTAGATGTCGCGCAGCACCATCTGCTGCAGGATCATCTCGAACCAGATGCCGGTGCTGGCCACCGAAGCGGCCTCCTGCCGGGTCAGCTCCTTGCGCTGCTCATCGCTCAACTCGTTCCAGTACGCCGTGCCGTAGAGCGTGCTCCACTCCGGGCTCGCACCGTGGAAGTCCTTGTCCAGCGGGGTGTCCCAGTCCACCTCGGTGACGGGGTCGTACGAGAGCTTCGCCGAAGAGTCGAGCAGGCGCCGGGCGACGTCCTGCTCGTCGAGCCGGTCCCGGTCCTCCGGTCGAACGGTGCTGCTTGCCATGGTGCGGCTCCTCGAATCGACAGATCGACTCCATGCCGGCCGACCGCGACCCCATCTCGTGCCGCTCGATGGGATCCAGGGCTGCCGAGCGCCTCCATCGCTTGTTAGACGCCACGTCTAGCAAGCTGTTAGACGGAACGTATAGCAAGAGTGCCGTGCGGGCCTACCCCTCGTGGCGAATCCGCTGGGTCGATCTTCGGAACGCGGGACCGCCGGGGCTCCGTGGCCGCCCCCGGTTCGCGCGCGGTGACCACCGTGCTGTACTGGTCCCTCATCCGCCCCGCCCGTCACCGGAGGCCGCCCGTGGCACGGCTCCACGTCCGTACCGGCATCAACCCCGACGAGCCCGACGCGCCCGTCGTGACGCTCCGCGTCGACCCGGACGGCTCACCCGGTGAGCGTGTCGTCGCCCGGCTCGGTGACCACTGCTACGAGGGCGACGGTGTGCTGTTCCTGTCGCAGACCGACGGCTGGGCCGAACACACCCTCGACGGCCGCCGCCTGACGGTCGACATCGCCGTGTACCCCGCCCCGCTGGCACGGGCGGGCGCGGACCTCGCCGCGTTCCCCGGCCGCTCGTCCGCGGACCCGGAGGCGGTGCTGGTCCTGCGGGCGGAGACCGAGGCGGACCCGGAGCTGTACGCACGGGCGGCGCCCGCGACCGCGGTGTTCACCGGGGCCCCGGACCGCGCACTCCACGGCCGGCCGATGCTGCTGGCGCCCCCGCCCGAGGGGTGAGGAGGCCGCCGGACGCGGGGTCCGGGAGGCCGCCGCTGATCCATGGCCGCCGGATTGATCAACGGCCCCGGAGCTTCTAGGTTCATGAACCGATCCTTGTTCGACAGCTGTTGGGGGCTCACGGTGGCCGAAGTATTCCTGTTTCATCACGCCCAGGGCCTGACCCCCGGTGTGACCGCCTTCGCGGACGCCCTGCGCGGCGAGGGGCACACCGTGCACACCCCCGACCTGTACGACGGGCACACCTTCGACACCCTGGACGGGGGACTGGCGTACGCGGAGAGGACCGGCTTCGACGAGTTGCTCGACCGCGGCGTCCGGGCGGTGGCGGACTCGACGGAGGCGCTGGTCTACATCGGGTTCTCGCTCGGCGTGCTGCCCGCCCAGAAACTGGCGCAGACCCGGGCCGGCGCCCGCGGCGCCGTGTTCGTCCACTCGTGCGTGCCGACTTCCGCCTTCGGGGCGTGGCCTTCG
This sequence comes from Streptomyces sp. NPDC002403, assembly GCF_053593015.1. NCBI lineage: Bacteria > Bacillati > Actinomycetota > Actinomycetes > Kitasatosporales > Streptomycetaceae > Streptomyces > Streptomyces sp. NPDC002403. Next base: position 12,003 of record NZ_JBSFBQ010000003.1, read on the forward strand.
GGGCTCCCGGTCCGTGTCCATGCCATGGAGGCGGACCGCCTCTTCACCGACGAGGGCGACGCGGATGCCGCCCGCGCCCTGGCCGACGAGGCCCCCGACGCCGAGCTGCACCTCTATCCAGGCGATCAGCACCTGTTCGCCGACGACTCGCTGCCGTCCTACGACGCCGAGGCCGCCGCCCTGCTGCTCGACCGCACGCTGCGCTTCCTCGGCTCCCTGGATGCAGGCCACCGGGACGCCTGAGACGGATGGTGGGCCCGGTCGGGGTGTTCGGTCATCAGTCATGCCCGGATCCCGCCGGCCTCTGCCGCACCGCATGGCAGCGAAAGCGGATGTCACGCACCGGGCGACGGCGTAACATGCCACTCGGCTAACTGGCCATTACTTGTCAGATGGTGCGGTCACTGCTCCGGGAGGGCTTGATGGTTGCCGACACGGTGAGGACCTGGGTGGCGGGCTGGGCCGCGTCCCGGCGGACACCTCCTCCGGCCGAGAAGCCCTGGGGGTTCTACATCGCGGTGAGCGACAGTCCCGTGGAAGTGGGGCGCCATGTCCTGCCCGAGACCCGCGAATCCCTGGTCCGCGGCGCCGCTGCCTCGGTGACCACCCCACGGACGTGGATGAAGATGCCCGCGGAGCCGGAGACGATCGAGCCCTGGCTGCCTCGGGGATGGGTCGTGGCCTGGGAGGAGACCGGGCATCTGATGGCCGTGGACCTGATGGCCACGAACCCGGTCGCGCCCGAGGGATACACCACGACCCTGGAGTCCGGCGGAGGAGTCATCCGCGTCCGGGTCCTGGACGCGGCGGGCCGACAGGCGGCCAAGGGGCAGATGGCGGTCCTCGGGGACGAGGTGGTCGTGGACCGGGTGGTGACCGAGGAGACCCATCGACGGCGCGGGCTGGGCGGCTTCGTGATGCGTACGCTGGCCGACCGCGCGCTGGAAGAGGGCGCGGTCCTCGGTGTCCTCGGGGCGACCGACGCCGGACGCGCGCTCTACGAGACGCTGGGCTGGAAGAAGCACGCGACGCTCGCGGAGTGCGTCTACCGGCCCTGAAGCCAGGGGGCAGCCGTGGAAGAGGGGCGGTACGGGGCTGGGCGCACCGCCGTCGTTCTGCACAAGCGCAGGAAACGGGCCTGACGTCAGGAGCGGTTCGCCGGCGCGCCACGTTCAGAGGCAGGATCCAGCACCTGGATGTCGCCGGGTTCAGGAACCATGGGGCGGATGTCGGGGCCGCCGTCCCGAGCCGGGAGTCGTCCACGTACCGGCGCGGGCCATGAGCAGTGGCTGGAAGAAGCTGGTTTCCTGCGGCATCCGCCACTCGGGGTCGGCGAACCCGGCCTCGGCCGCAAGGCCGGCCAGCCGGTCCCGGCCCAGTGCCCAGTAGGTGGTACGGCGGACACGGACGCGCCATTCTCCTTCTGCCGGCAGGAGTTGGAAGTGTTCCAGGTCGTAGTGTTCGCCGTCGTCGTGCCAGTGCCAGAGCTGGAAGGTGACGGTCCGGTCTTCGCCGTCGGCGCGGTCCTCGCTCCTGTGGACCTGCGGAGTAGTCGAGGCCGGCCGCTCGCGCAGCAGGTCGTCGTACGGGCGTGTGCTGACCAGCAGCAGGCCGTCGGGACGCAGAACGCGGCGCATCTCGGCCAGGGCGGCGCGAGTGTCCTGCTCGGTGAGCAGGTGAGGCAGCGCGTTGTCGGCGCAGACGACCACGTCGAACCGACCGTCAGGGAACGGGAGATGCCGCATGTCGGCGGCGGCCGTGCGCAGTCTCAGGTCCCGGCGGGCGGCCTCACGGGCGGCGCGGGCGACGGCGCGGAGGCTGAGGTCGGTACCGGTGACCCGATGCCCGTGCAGCGCCAGGCCGATGGCCTGCGTGCCGATCCCGCAGGAGCAGTCGAGGACCGCCGCGCGGTCCTGGTCGATCAGGGCGTTCAGGGCGTCCCCCTGCCGGCGGATGCTCATATCCCAGTCCGAGTAGATCAGGTGGTAGTCGTCGGCCAGTTCGTCGTAGAAGCGCGCCACCGATGTCTCGTGCATGGCTGAGCCTAACGCGCCTGATGCCCCGGAGGCGCTGGTCAGCCCTCGCCCTCATCCGGGCCCGGAGCCCCCGCCGGCCAGGGCACCCTGCCGAAGGCCCACCGACAGCCGAGCGCGGTCACGGCCGGGCCCGGAGGAGGAGGGCTGCGACGTGGAGTGCCGCTAGGCAGGGGCAGAGGCAATGGACGGTGAGAGCGGGCCGGCCATCAGCGGGTCCCTGGACCGCTACGACGCGGTGGCGGAGGCGTTCCTGACCGGGATGGAACGCACACACGACGCGGGCGCGACCTGTCCAGGACCGCGTCGGTGGCGTCGTTCTTCGTCTCGCGGGTGGATACCGAGATCGACCGGCGGCTTGACCGGTTGGGCGGCGTCCGGCCCGCCGCGCTGCACGGGCGCGCGCGGCATACGACGCCACTCGGTACGTCGTGCACCTGGTCGCCCCGGGCGTGGTCAGCACCATGCCGGAGGCGAAACTGAACGCTGCCACCGAGCACGGCGTGGTTCCGGTCGGCAGTATCCGAGACACCTATGGCGAAGTGTACAAAAGCTGGAGAAACTCGCCGTCCTCGGCGTCGATTACACCGACGTCGTGCAGGTGCTGGAGAACGAGGACATGGAGAAGTTGACGCCAGCTGGAATGGGTTGGTTGAGAAACTCGCGCCCAGCCCGCACATATCTGACAGCGGCCGGCCCCAAGGCACAGACCGCAGCAGAGAGAAGGCGAGATGGCGCAATCCAACGTTCGTGATCGTCGGGGCGAGCCTGGCCGGAGCCGAGGCCGCTGAAGCGCTACGCGGGAACGGATTGGACGGCCGGATCCTGTTCATCGGGGACGAGCCGGACCCACTGCATGAGCGTCCGCCGCTGTCCAAGGGCTACCTCATGGGCGAGCAGGACCGCGAAACGATCTTCGTCCACCCGTCGCAGTGGTATGCCGATCACGGCATCGATCTGTGGCTGAACACCATCTTCACGGCCATCGACCGCGATCGGAAGGCGGTCACCGTCTCCGGTGGCAAGACGATCGGCTACGACAAGCTGCTGCTGGCCACCGGCGCCTCCCCGCACCGCCTGGCCGTACCGGATGCGGACCTCGACATCGACGCAGTGGATTCGAGTTCGATCGCGTGGCTACGCGCTACTGGTCCGCTCAGCGGCACCACCCGGTCCCATACCCGATGCAAGCCGCCGAGTCCCCGGTTCACAAGACCGGGGGTGGTCGGATCGACAGGCGATCGCGGCTCCGGCGCGCATGACGCCACCGGTGCGGGCGTCGGCTGACGGCAGCAGGTCTTCGGTCGGGTCGAAGTCCAGTGTTTGTCCGTCTTTGACTGCGGTCCATTACGGACACCGCGAAAACTCTCCTGACTCCAGGCGTACTGCTACCCGCCGTCACGGTGAAACAACGAAGACTTCGCTGTGGGATTCGATTTGCTGAATGGAATCCACTGTCCGCTCACCTAAAGTGACCCACCGGGTTACACCCCTTTAAATACCCCCCTGGGGGCGTAACCCGGTTGCCTATCTGCCTGAAACAGGCCGATCGCGGATCGGTCTTGGATCACACCCGCCCGTGCGGCAGGGAATGCGTAAAGGGAACGATGGTCATGAATGCGAACTCCTCTGTGCTGGTCCGGCGGTCGCGCAGATGCCTGGCCGCTGTCGCCGTTGCCGGAGCACTGGGACTGCTCAGTGCGTGCGGCGGATCAACACAAACCAAACCATCGGGCGCACTGAGTCCCGGCACTGGCCAGACCCTGCCTGGGACGCCCGGTGCCTCCGGAACAGGCGGTACGGTCAGCCCGCCACCAAGCACGCCCTCGACCTCACCTACCGCCGGCCAATCGTCCGCCCCGGCGGCCGCCAACGCGGTGACGATCAAGAACTTTGCGTTCTCCCCGGCCAAACTGACGGTCAAGGCGGGCACGAAGGTGACCTGGACCAACACCGACCCCGACACTCACACCGTCACCAGCAAACAAGGATCGGGCGGCCCGCTGAAGTCGGCAGGTCTGGCCACCAACGACACCTACAGCTACACCTTCACCAAACCCGGCACCTACGCCTACTACTGCACCATCCACCCGTTCATGACCGCCACCGTGGAGGTGACCCCATGACCGAACCCACACACAACTCCAGCGGCGACGGCGAGCACGGCATGTCCCGCCGTCAGCTCATGCGGCACTCCGCCTGGTTCGGTGGCGCCGTCATCCTGACAGTCACCGGGGGAGAGGTGATCAGCCATATCCCCGGTTCGACGGACCCCACCCCGGCGGGCAGCGCAGACCTGCGATTCGTGCAGGTCTCCGACAGCCACATCGGCTTCCGTGGCCCGCCCAACATGAATGTCACCGGAACGTTCACGGCAGCGCTCAACCAGATCAACTCGCTGGGATTCCGCCCCGACTTCGTCATGCACAGCGGCGACCTGACACACCTTTCCACCCCCGCCCAATTCGACCAGGTCAAGCAGATGCTGTCGCAGCTGCGCACCGACCGGATCTTCACCGTGCCGGGCGAGCACGACTCGATCGGAGACAACGGACGCGCATACCGACAAACCTTCGCCAAAAACACCCTGGGCGACGGCTGGTACAGCTTCGACACCCACGGTGTGCACTTCATCGCGCTGGTCAACACTTTGCACCTTGAGCAACTCGGCCACCTGGGCAGCGATCAGATCGACTTCGTCCGCAAGGACATCGCCGGCCTGTCATCGGACACCCCGATCGTCGTCTTCAGTCACATCCCGCTGTTCGCGATGTATCCGAAGTGGGGCTGGGGCACCGACGATGCCGTGCAGGTGCTGTCGATGCTGCGCCGTTTCTCCTCGGTCACGTGCCTCAACGGGCACGTCCACCAGTTGTTCACCAAGACCGAGGGCAACATCACCTTCCACTCGGCCGCCCCCACCTGCTACCCGTTTCCCAAACCCGGCCACGGCCCCGGCCCCATTCCGCAGGTGCTGCCCGCCGGACGCCTCAAGGACGCACTCGGCATCCGCACCGTCAACTACCGGCAAGGAAGCCACGCACTGGCGGTCAAGGACGAGAAACTCACCTGACCCCCCTGTAGCCTGCCTGCCATCGCACCGCGCTTGGTGCTCGCCGCCGCGCTCGCGGGTAGCGGATACATCCACGCCCAGCTTTACATCGATGGATACCACTTCATCCACGTCATCGGCCCGTTGTTCCTGCTGCAGGCCGGTGCCGCCTTCGCAGTTGCCGCCCTTCTCCTGCTGGCGGCACCCCTGCTACACCCAATCGCCGCTGCCGCCGCAATCGCCATCGGCGCGCTCGCCGGGTTCGCCACACCCCGCACCACCGGGTTGTTCGGGTTCACCGAAAGCGGCCTGCCGCCCGCCCCGCAAGCGCTGCTCAGCCTCATCGCCGAGACGCTCACCCTGCTGACCCGGGCACCTACGACTCTACGAACACGGCCCCCTCCTTCACCTGGGTCGGCATGTCGCTCTCACCGGCCGTTCGGCCCAACCGCCCTCCTTGATCCGCGTACCTGCTGGCGCGCCGACTCGACCCGGACGTGACTCTTCGGACGTACTGGTGAGATCGGCCCGCAACGCCTGGAGGACCCGTTGAGAAACCCTCGCCTCGCGACCGGCTCGGTCGCCGCTGACGCCATGCGTGCCACGGTGCACAACGGTTGCTCCGGCGGCAGGGGGACGACGATCGGCGTGAGCCCGCAGCCCGCACCGGCGGCGGTCACATCCGCCCGCACCGATCCTCGCTCTGTCTCCGGGCCGTCGGTCCGTACCACCGGCACTCCCAGCGCCGCGCTCGGCACCACGTGGTGTGCCGTCCAGCACCAGGGCGGCAAAACCGTGAGCGGGGGCGGCTGATCACGTGAACGGCCTCGCTCACCCTGCCAACCACAGACGGCGCTACGGCGTCCTGTGGATGCTCCTGCCCGTGGCGGTCATGGCCGGCCTCTACTGGTACGGCCGGGTACACACCCCCGCCTACGAGAACAGCCTCTTCGGGCAGCGCGGCAACGACGCCCAACTACTCAAGGCCCAACTCGGCTCCGCACTGCTGGGCCTGGCGCTGATTCAGCTATTTCTCGCCCTCTGGATGTACGGTCGCCTGCCCGCACTGGGAACCGCACCGCACCGGGTCAACACGACGCACCGCCTCATCGGTCTGACCGCCTTCCTTCTCTCCCTCCCCATCGCTCAGCACTGCATCACCACCTACGGCGTCCAGCTGACCGACACCCGCGTGGCGCTGCACTCGCTCACCGGCTGCTTCCTCTACGGGGCCTTCGTCGCCAAGGTCATCGTGGTCCGCCACCGCCACTGGCCCAGTTGGGCACTCCCTCTGGCTGGAGGCACCCTCGTCACCGCGATCGCCCTGATCTGGTACGCCGCCCCCTTCTGGTACCTGAACGGCTTCCAGGCACCCGGCCTATGATGCAGAGCGCGAGACCGCGAGACGCCTCTCCCGGCGGTGAACGGCGGCCCCGGCGGTCAACGGAGGCCCCGGCCGGACCGACAACATCGCGGTAAGCGACACACTGACCAGTGACGCCATGTACTTGGGCGGTGCCTGTCAGTTCGGGCGAGGTCAGGCAAGGCCGGGGAGACAGCCGGGCTCAGCTGCCGAGGCTTCGCCAGGACTTTGACCGAGGGATCTCGTTCTGGTCTGCGAAGGTCTGGAAGGCGGTCGGTGGTCTCGGGCGCGGCGGAGGTACGCGGCAACATGATGGTGGCGACCAAGTCCGGCACCAGCACGCCTTCCAACAGGGTCAGTGGTGACGGCACATGGCCGGGTGGGCGGTGAACGTGGCGATCGCCTCAAAGGTCATCGGCGATGGCAGGATCACACTGCAGGGGCCGGGAGCAGGAATCGGACCACCTTCACGCTGGACGCGGGCCAGTCCGTCCGTCACCGTCGTCTCGGCGATCGAGGGCGGCAAGCGGAGTGCGACGGTCAATAGACGAGCGATCGACATGGCCCTGGCGAAGGTGGCGTCACTATCCGACGCCCACGCCCTGGCATCGATGCAAAAGGCCCACCGAGCCTGCTGGAAGCAGTACTGGCCTGAGGCCCAGCGGCGCTCGGCGTCCGCGCAGAACCTCAACTGGGTTGAGGCGCCCTCGAACGCTACCTGACGATCCGTCAGTAGATTCGGCAAGTGGTCAGCATGAGCCCTGAAGAGGCTGGGGAACGCTGTCCGGACATGCGACTCGATGTAGGGTGGGAAATCAGCCCTTGACCTGCAAAAACGCAGGCAGGGAGCCTAGGTTCGGGAGTACCTCGACGCTGCGTACCATGTTCAAGTCCAAGATCTAGCGTTTGGGTGTTTCCGCAGGTCAGAGCCATGATCGCCACCCCGGGGTCAGCAAACGGTCAGCATCGGGCTGGACGGTGTCCGGCTTGCTGACCTGTACACGCGGTGGTGGTACAGGCGTCAAGCGTCGCTGAGCTGTGTAAAACGTTTCCACGTGTAGTTCGTTGGAGTTGTCGGCCCGGGAATGGTCCGGGTCTTGTCCTCGGCGAGACGAGCCTGGTCATCTGTCGACGCCGCACCACTCAGCTCGTGGACTGCTCCAAGCGGATGTGTTGGCCCGCTCCGTCTACGGCTCGGTGGGCATCTGCGGGCTGCGGAGCACGAGCAGGGTGATCTCGCTGGGGGCGAAGACGCGGAACGGCGGGCCCCAGAAGCCGGTGCCACGGCTGGTGTAGAGGAGGGTGCGGGGGCCGTGGTGGCTGAGGCCGGCGAGGGCGGGCTGGTCGATGCGGACCAGGTGGTGGAAGGGCCAGATCTGGCCGCCGTGGGTGTGGCCGGAGAGTTGGAGGTCGATGCCTGCGGCTGCCGCCCGGTCGACGAACTTGGGCTGGTGGGCCAGGAGCAGGACGGGCAGGTCCGGGTCGGCGCCGTTCAAGGCTCCAGCGAGGTGGGCGCGGTGGCCTGCCAGGCCGGAGGACTCGGCGGTGACGTCGTCCACGCCGGCGACCACGAGGGTGTCGCCTCCGCGTTCGAGCAGCAGATGGCGGTTGCGCAGCGGTTCCCAGCCCAGCTCGTCCATCAGGTCGACCCAGCCCTGGGCCTCGCTGTAGTACTCGTGGTTGCCGGTGACGTAGACCCGGGCCCGGGTGGCCCGCACGGTACCGAGCGGGGCGGCCTGGGCGCGGCGGCGTTCGGCGGTGCCGTCCGCGATGTCGCCGGTGTGGCAGACCAGGTCGGCTTCCAGGGCGTTGACCGTCTCGCACACCCGTGCCGACCAGCGGGCGCGATCGAGCGGGCCGTAGTGGGTGTCGGTGATGAGAGCGACGCGGGTGCCGTCCAACCCGGCTCCCAGTCGCGGGAGGTGCACGTCGAGTCGGCGCACGCGCGGCACGCGGCGGGCCTCGGCGTGCCCCCAGGCCAGGAGCACGGCGGTCACGCCGAGGACGGCCCACGTGACGGTGCGGGCCCGGTCCTGACTCCCGCCGACGCCGGCCACGGTCAGGGCGAGGCGCAGCAGGACGCCGAGCAGAACGGACCACGTGAACAGGATCCAACTGGTGCCGAGCAGGGTGTCACCGATGATCGCGGCCCGGTCCTGCTGGCGCCGGCCGTGGCCGCGCACCATCGCGAGCGGCATACCGAGGAGGCCGAGGGCGCACAGGGCGGTGCCGGCCAGCGTGACGGGCAGCGGCCAGTGCTGGCCGCTGTGCAGGAGCACCCAGCAGGGCACGGCCCACAGCAGGACCGGGGCGATCAGGGGGACGTAGCGCATCAGGCGGTGCAGCCGACTCTGCCGCGGCGCTCGCGCTTCACCCTCGGCGGGCCGGGCGTTGCTGGTGGCGGTCACGCTTCCCCTCCCTGACCAGACTGCCGTCCCGCGCACTGTATCCGGTCGCCCCCGGGCCGACCGGACCGGCGTTCATGGGCGCGGTCGCTTGGGGCGAAGGGGTCTCTGCGGGATGGCAAGACTCCGCCGTAGGCACCTCCCTCGGCATGAGCCGGATCAGGGTACTACGGCCTTCCTCAGCCCGTACTGCTGCCAGTGGAGCGTGCCCCGGGATTGCGGCTGCTCCAATGGTGGCGGTGGTGGCGAACGTGGTCGAGGTTGATGTAGTGCTACTGGCGGCGTTTGAGTTCGGCTTGCAGGCGGCCCGTCACGGTGTCGACGGCTGCGAGGTCGTCGGTTAGGACGTACGCACCGGCGTCGAAGAGGACGTGGCAGTTCGGGCAGAGGCACAGCAGGTTCTCCGTGAGATCGGGTCCCCCGTGCTCTCTTGCCCGGATATGAGCAGCTTCGCTGTAGCGGTGGCGGGGCGAGGGGAGGAACAGGGTAGTGGCACATATCTGGTAGGAGTTCTGGTACCACTGCTTGAGCTTGCGGACGGCATTCTCGCTGTTCTGCGCACGACTCGTATCGGTGCCGCCGCTGGGAGCGTGCCGTGCTCTCGCCCGAGGAGGCCATCGAGTACGTGAGCGCGTCACTGGAGGGTGATGCACCCGCCCGCCTCGTGGCCGTCGCCACCAAGGAACTCGTAGAGCCTCTGAACTTGGTGTTGGGGGTGAAGACCGTTCTGAGCGGGGCGGCGATCCAGGCCGGTCAGAGGCCCGAGGGATGACTGGAAAGCCAGTCGGCATGCCGATCGCGCATCTGGTCCCGCTCGTCGGGTGTGGCAAGGAAGACGTCAGCGCCACCGTCGTAGGGGTGGTGGATGCGCTGCATGCGGGTGTCGGTGATGAGGATTCCCGCCACCTTGTCATCGGCGGTATCTCGGAGCAAGTTGTCGATGCAGCCGCGCTGCCAGGGCCGGCGGGCGGCAAAGAGGTGGCAGTACGTGCGGAACTCAGGGTCAGGATCGTCCTCCACCAGCAGGCTCTGCCAATACCCCGTGACGGGTTCCACTGACGAAACCTCGGCTTCGGTCGCCCAAAGCGGAGTGATGACATACACGTCCACACCAGCGAACAACTCATCGAGGACGGTGTTGTAACGCTCCAGGACGACGGCGTAATCGCTCTCGTCCTCCGCATACCGCTTCGACTCCGGCAGGCTGTGAAAACGTACCCAGACATCCCGATATGGGTTGCGGAGCTTGTACCCGACCGGAGGACAACCGGGCCAACGCTGCTGCCACAGCTCCGTCAGATCTGTCTGCCCGTTTCCAGACACCCGCCGCACTCGTCCTCTCGCATGTGAACCTGCCGACGACCATGATGTCGGGGCTCACCCACGAGAGAAACCGACTTCTTCAGCCGTCGCTTCGTTGGCTGCTGATGTAGCCGGTCCAGTCGCGCTTGGCCAGGGTGGCCCACCGGGTTGCGTTGCTCACGCTGGGGCCTGTGATTTCAGCGAGGATTGACGCAGGAACGTTGGCGGCCAGGGCGAGGCGGGCGGTGTTGCGACCGGCGAGTCCTCTGAGGTTGTGCTTGCGGAGTTGACGGGCAATCGACTGCGGCACATCGGACGAGCCGGATTGTGGCCCGGGAAGAGCCACGGGGTTGTGCTGGCGGAGCGATTGTTCTCCCGGGCCGCTTCCGCTTCCCCCTGGGCGCCGCTGGACGAGGGTCAAAATGCGGGCCGGCAGGTCCATGTGGTGGTCGTTCGAGATGCAGGCGAACCGTGCTTCCGTTCAGCGAGACATCCTCGGTGGTGAGCCGGAGGATCTTGCTGATCTGCAGGCTGCGGATGAGGACGAGGCTGCCGACTACTCGCGCGGAAAGCAGGATGGTCTCGTGTTGTCAGCGGCGTCGGAGCTGCTGCAGGCGCTCGTCGTCCTCGATGAAGACGCTGGGCTGTTCTACCCGGCTTCTGGGCACATTCAGACGCCGAGCAAGCTTGTGGCGATGTGCCCACTGCAGGAACTGGCCGATGTCTCGGCGATGTTGCTTGTCCTGGCACAGGCAGCGGTCAAGCGCCGGCTGGTTGAGGTCGGCCAAGGCGATGCCTTCGCCATCCAGCCGGGCCAGCAGTTCGAGCGGGGCGCTGGTTGAGGGAGCGCGCCTCGACCTCGGCGGGCCGCCACTGCCAGGGGTACTGGTTCGAGAACTGCGCCAGCCGTCTCTTCCCGTAACTGTCGCCGGGTGAGCAGGCCGGGGGAGCGTGCGCCAAGCGGCTCCCCTTCAGCTGCTCACGGAACAGAGCCGGCGGCCATACGCTGCTGTGTCATGCGGGAGACGCGCCTCGACGCAACTCGGATCCGGACGGCTCGCCAGGTAATCGACCCGGTTTTCCTCGACACGCCGCTGTACCGCTGCGAGGCGCTGGAACCTGGCCTCGGGTGCAGGGTGAGTATCAAACTCGAAACGGCGAATCCTGTCCGCAGCTTCAAGGCCCGAGGCACCGAGGTGGTCGCGAGCCTGCTTGCCGACATTGGCCCGCGAGCCGTGGTGTGCGCCAGCGCGGGCAACCTTGGTCAAGCTCTTGCCTGGTCCGGTCGTGGCCGGGGGCTCGACGTCACCGTCGTGGCATCCCGCTTTGCGACTGCGGCCAAGCTTGATCGCATCCGCGCGTTGGACGCCAGGTTGGAACTGGTGGACGGCGACCACGAGATGGCGCGCGAGCGTGCTGCGGCCATCGCGCTGTGCGACGGCATCCGGCTGCTCGAAGACAGCCTGGACATCGAGACCTGCGAGGGTGCGGCAACCATCGGCCTGGAACTGGTGGACACCGCGACATCGTTCGACACTGTCCTGATTGCCCTCGGCGGCGGGGCGCTGGCCACGGGGGTAGGTCATGTGGTGAAAGCCTTGGCGCCGGAAGTCGAGGTGATCTGCGTCCAGCCGCTGGGCGCACCGGCGATGACACACTCGTGGCACAGGCGGCGCGTTGTCACCACCGACTCGACTGACACCATCGCTGACGGCGTCGCCGGCCGGCGTCCCATTCCGGCCGTCCTGGACGACCTCCTCCTGGTCGCCGACGACGCCGTCCTGGTCCAGGAGGCATCGATCATCGCCGGTATGCGGATGCTTCTCGACCACGCCGGCCTCGTCGTCGAACCGTCGGCCGCGCTCGGCATCGCGGCGATCCTCGAAGACCGTGACCGTTTCGCCGGCCGACACGTGGTCACCATCGTGTGCGGCAGCAACGTCGATGTGGATGCCTACCGCCGCTGGGTCGGCGTGGCTCCCGGCCACAGGTCTTGACGAGCGCTCGAAGTGTCTCTCGGAGAGTGCTGGCCACACCCTCTTCACCCGTACGGACCACTCAATGCCTTTCAGGACAGGTGAAATCGACTGTACGGCCTTCTGGCGGCCTGCCAGGCATTCGGATGCGTCCCAGCCCCTTGCCAGCAGGCTGCCAGAGCCGCCTTTCTGCCGGTCGGTTTTGACCAGAAATGTGAATCCCCGTCGATTTCGTCGAATCTGGTCGGCTCGAACGGGCGAGCCGTACCCGTTCTGAGGGGCACTGAGGAAGTTGGTGATGTCTGGGATGACCCGCCAGTCATCCCAGGTCGTCCCAGGCCCACAATGGGGCTGGACCGTGTCCCTGTAGCCGCGGCACTTCCTCGCCCTCGTACGGGTGAATGAGGGCGCGTTCGGCGAACAGTGCTTGCGCCGCCTCGTAGCCGCGCGGCCCGTAGCAGACCAGATCGATGCCGGAGCGGGCGTTGCAGGCGCCGACCAGGAAGGACCCGGTCACGCCGATGACCTCCGCGGCGTTGGCCGCGCCAGTTCACGACGGCGAGCAGGTCCTCGCTGACTGCCGTTTGGTCCAGGAGGCTGGGGGCCTGGTGCGGTGCGGCGAGGGCCTGGCGGCAGGAGTGGTGGGTGACGATGTCCTCGCGGGGCACGCCGGTGATGACGCACCCCACGGCGGGGGAGTAGATGTAGCACTCGGGCCGGTCGGCGAGGATCCCGAACGCTTTGGACACAAGGCTGTTCTGCCGGTACGTCCGGCCGAACAGCATCCGGTCGCCGCGGGTGTCCGGATAGTACTTGACGTACCCCTGGAAGTGCGTGCCGGGGTGGACATTGCCGATGACTTTGGAGATCACCCCGGCGCCGTCCAAGAGGTAGTCGCGGTCACGGATGGTTGCCAGCGCTGTGCCCAGAGGCGAACTCTTCGAGGCCGGGGAAGCGGGCGGTATCAACTGTCCCGGTTCGCTCATATTTCTCAAGTCCCTTCGTGAAGAGATGACGGCGGTACTGCCACTTCAGGTGCTTGTCCGTACGGGAAGGGTCGTCCGGCCGCATCGGGGCGAGGAAGAACAGGGCCTTGACGAGCAGGTATGCGCCCAGGTTCTGGCTGACCGGCTGTCCGGTGGTGTTCAGGTTCGCGTAGTCCAACGCGGCGAGGTAGCGGTGTCGCTGGCCGGGACTGGCGAGGTAGCCCTTGTTGCCGCCTTTGAAGGCGATGATCTCCAGGGCCGCGAGGACGTCGTATCCGAGTGGGACCAGGCCGTGGTGCTGCCAGTCGATGACTCCGGCCGGCAGGACGTTGGGCAGGCCGTAGTCGAGGTGGCCCCGCCCCAAAGGAACCGCGGCAAGGAGGCCCAGCGCGTGATTGAGCGCGGCGTGCGTCCGGGTGTTGTCCAGGTCGGGGTTCTCCTGGAAGACGTTCTGGGTGAACTCGGCGCTGTCCAGCCACTTCCGCAGTGTGCCGGGCGTGGGCTGGACAAGGTGGGCGGCCTGGGCACGCAGCAGCCGGGCGGCTACCTGCGCGGCAGTGTCGGTGACGTCGTCGGCCAGGGCGCGGCCCCCCGTTCAGTGATGCCACCGCCCGGTCGTGGAGGGTCTGGTCGCCCAGCGACTCCTCCACGACGTGACGTCGTTTCCTATGGCGGGTCGCTTGAATGAGGGCCAGTGATCGGGTTCGTTGCGCGATCGGCTGCTCGGGCAGTGGGGCATGAAGATGGGAAATCATCTGTTGAGTGCGCGAGTTTAGGAAGTGTGGCTGATGCTTGCTGTCATGGTTGGAGCCGTCGTCGCGGGTGTCGGGATCTGCCTCGTGGCGAACCTGTGGAACCTCGCAGATCGGGTCTTTTCCTACTATTCCCGCCGCGTGTCAATGGGAAGCGCTACAGCTGGGACGTTTCGTATGGTGGGAGGAGGAGCGGTTCTGGTCGGGCTTTTCTGGATCGCAACAGCCCTGCCTGAAGTGCTTTAGTACTGCTCGAGCTAGTGCTGTGACCGCATAGGTTCGCCGGGTTGGTCGTCGTGGCGGTTGGATGCGCGGTGACGTCCGATCCGACCGCTGGAGGCGCGGTGGCCGAGCCTGTCCGTGTGCGCAGACTGACCGACCAGGAGGGGCAGCGGCTGCAGCAGATCGTGCGCCGGGGCAGCACCAACTCGGTGCGCTACCGGCGTACGATGCTGCTGCGAGCCTCGGCCGGCGGGAATCGGGTGCCGGTGATCGCCCAACTGGTGGCGGCCGACGAGGACACCGCGCGCGATGTGATCCACCGGTTCAACGAGATCGGCCTGGCCTGCCTCGACCCTCGGTGGGCGGGAGGCCGTCCCCGCCTGCTCAGCGATGACGACGAGGACTTCGTCGTCCAGACGGCCACCACCCGCCCCACCAAGCTCGGCCAGCCTTTCACTCGCTGGTCGCTACGCAAAATCGTCGCCTACCTGCGCACAGTCCACGGCCGAGTGATCCGTATCGGCCGCGAGGCGGTACGCTGCCTGCTCGCCCGCCGTGGAGTCATCTTCCAGCGCACCAAGACCTGGAAGGAATTCACCGACCCCGACCGCGAGGCGAAGCTGGACCGGATCGAGCACGTCCTGGACCGTCTCCCCGACCGGGTCTTCGCGTTCGACGAGTTCGGCCCACTCGCGATCCGGCCCACCGCAGACTCGGGCTGGGCCGAACGGAATCACTCCGACCGGGTGCCGGCCACCTACCACCGCACCCATGGAGTCCGGTACTTCCACGGTTGCCACTCGGTCGGCGACGACATGTTGTGGGGCGTCAACCCCCGCAAGAAAGGTGCCGCGAAGACGCTGGCCGCGCTCAAGTCGATCCGCGCCGCCCGGCCCGACGGGGCCCTCATCTACGTGATCCTGGACAACCTGTCCGCCCACAAAGGCACCGACATCCGCCGCTGGGCTACAAAGCACAAGGTCGAGCTGTGCTTCACCCCGACCTACGCCTCTTGGGTCAACCCCATTGAGGCCCACTTCGGACCGCTGAGGCAGTTCACATCGCCAACTCCAACCACCCCAACCACACCGTGTAGACACGAGCCGTGCACGCCTATCTACGCTGGCACAACGCCAACGCCCGCCACCGCGACGTCCTGGCCGCCGAACGCAAGGAACGCGCCCGCATCCGAAGCGAGAAGGGCATTCGTTGGGGCGGACGCCCCCTCAACACCACAGCCCGACCAACCGCGAACCTGCACGGCCACAGCGCATCATCGGTCCGCTCGTGGCCAAGCGCGGACGACCGAAGCATTGTGAAGATGATCTCGGCTGGGCAGACCCGGAGCCCCGAACGGGGCCGGTTCAGGAGAAGGACGACGCCAGAGGAGAATGGCTCAGGAGGCGGACGGCTCGATCTCCCCCGCGAAGACGATGACCTGGTCGATGAGGCTCCGCCGCAGATGGACGACGTCCGTTCCCGCCAGGCGGGGGCCTCCATCCGGCGTCGTGAAGACCCACTGGTACCGGGCCCACTCGTCCGGCATGTCCACCGCCGAACAGCGCACCATCGTGCCGGTCCCCGCGGGGTGACGCCGGATGTCCAGCACGAACCGCTCGACCGCCTCGATTCCCTCACTGCGGCCCAACGGTCCCCAGAAGACCACGTCCGAGGTAAGGGCCTGGGAGAGCAGCGCAGTCACATAGCTGTCGTCCGAGGCGTTGAACGCGGAGATGAACGTGTCGATCGCGGACCGCGCGGTTTCTTCCTGCATGCACCAGTAATACCACTCGCCTCGCGGACCGTGCTCGTCCCTGAGTCGTCTCCCGACCACGATGGGGCGTGTCGTTGACAGGACGTGCTGAGTGGGGAGTTGGCTGCGGTCCGGCGGTCCGGTGTGATCTGGAGGACTTCGCGGCGGAGATCGCCGCAAGACCTGGGCGAACGCCGGCTACAGCGACATCCGCACCGCCGTCGACGACCACTCCCGCCTCGCCTGCAGCGAGATCCACGGCGACGAACGCAAGGAGACTGCCACCGCCTTCTGGACTCGGGCCCAGCAGCTCTTCACCTCGTGCGGCATCACCGTCGATCAAATCGGACAGACTCACTGAATGACGTTGCCCTGCGGTGTCGGTGAATACCAGAATGCAGTCATACAGAAAGGGTGAACGTGCTCAGTTCATGAGGTGTGACAGGCCGTTCCCGAGCCTGTGCAGGGTGGAAGGGCTACTGCTGTTTTCGCAGGGGGCTCTCGGGCGTGTCAGTGGTGGTTGCGATCCTGTGCAGCATGGACGATATGACTTTCTGGGCGCTCATGGATGAACTGAGCTGTCGCCCCGGTGACCGGCACGAACGGCTGGAGTGGCTGCGCGGGAAGTTGCGGCGCAGGCCAGCCGTGGAGGCAGTGGAGTTTCAAGCACGTCTGGAGGCCGCGTGCGCGGCGGTTGCCACGGGCACACTGTGGCGGGCGGTGCGCCGGATTGAGGGGGGCTTGTGCTCCGACGACGGCTTCGACTACTTCGCGCTCTGGCTGGTGGCCCAGGGGCAAGGGACGTACAAAGCTGTGCTTGCTGATCCGGATGCCCTCGCTGACGTTGCCGAGGTGCGAGCCCTGGTGGGTCGGCACCTGCGGGAGTGGTGTGACGACGAGTGGCCGGAATGGGAGGAAATCGACTACGTGGCCCAGGAGGTATTCGGCGAGCTGACGGGCCAGGAGGACGACTGCTGGGAGGCGTTCTGCGAGGCCGTGGAAGCCGTCCAGGAGACATGGGCGAAGCCCGAAGATGAGATCGACACCATAGGTGCCATGGTGAGGCGTGGGACGCCCCGGCTCGACGCCCTTTTTCCGGGAGAGGCCAACTGCTAGTCATCCAGCAGGAGTTCGATGTTCTGCCTGCTCAGAGGCGGCGTGGTGAGCGTGTAGTGAGCTGATGGGCCATCAGGGGCGGTCTTCGCTGGGCCGCTCCTCGAACGTGTGCAGCCGACGTTGGTAGTGGCATCGGCGGGCGATGGCCTGGCGTTCTCGGCGCCAGATGGACCAGTTCAAGGCGTGAGCGCGGGGCCAGCGCCGAGGGGGAAGCGGGGCTTGGCCTCATGGCCGGCCACGCGGCGGAACCAGGAGCGAGGTGCTTGACCCTCACGTGGCGTGATGCCGCATAGTCGCCGACGTGGAAGAGTACGAGCACCTGACTGTTGGACGGGTGGCGAGTTGGCTGCCGTCAGCGTCCGCACCCTGCACCACTATGACGAGATCGGCCTCGTCCAACTGTCCGCGCGGACCAGCGCCGGGTACCGGGCCTACTCGGCGGGCGACGTGGAGCGCCTGCGGGAGGTGCTCGCATTCCAGCGGCTGGGCTTCGGGTTGCGCGAGATCGCGGATCTGGTGGATGACCCGGCCACCGACGCGGTCGCGCGCCTGCGCCGGCTGCGTGGCCTGCTGGTGGAACAGCGGGACCGCACTGCCGCCATGGTGACGGCCATCGACAAGGAACTGGAGGAACGGGCAATGGGGATCAGGGCGACGCCTGAGAACCAATTGAAGGTGTTCGGCGCGCAGTTGTACGAAGCCATCGGGTCCGCCTACCCGGCGACCCGGCGCACCGAGCCGCGGATCGCCGCACGGATCTGGGAAGCGCTCGGGGACGCGCGGACGGTGCTGAACGTCGGGACCGGCACCGGCTCCTACGAGCCCCCGGACCGTGAGGTCACGGCGGTGGAGCCGTCGGCGGTGATGCGGGTGCAGCGTCCCGCAGGAGCGGCGCCGTGCGTGGCCGCCAGTGCGGAATGCCTGCCGTTCGCTGACCAGTCCTTCGATGCCGCGATGGCGGTCAGCACCGTTCACCACTGGCCGGACCCGATCGCCGGGCTGCGCGAAATGCGGCGGGTGGCCCGGCACGTGGTGGTGTTCACGTACGACGCCAGTACGACCGGCCGGCTACAGCGGTTCTGGCTCACCCGCGACTACCTGCCCGAATTCGCCGGCCTTCTCGCCGACTGGCCTTCACTGGGCGACATGACCCGCGCGATGGAGGGCCGCGCGGAGCCGGTGCTCATCCTGTGGGACTGCGCCGACGGCTTCTTCGAGGCCCACTGGCGTCGGCCTGAGGCGTACCTTGACGAACAAGTGCGCCGCGCGGTGTCGGTGTGGACCCGAGTCGGCCCGGAGGCCGAGCAGCGGGCGGTGAACATGCTCCGCGCCGACCTCGCCTCGGGTCGGTGGACCGAGCGCAACCGCGACCTCGTCGCCCTCGACGCGGCCGAGCTCGGCCTGCGCCTGCTCGTCGCCTGAACCTTCACGCGCGAGAGGGCGTCGGCCGTCCGTGCGGCCACTGGGCCGACTATCGCTGTCCGCCTCGCAGCCGTCAGTGGCCGAAGTGATGTCAGGCGGCGCGCTTCACGTGGCGGACCAGCCACATCAGCAGGGCGTCCAGGTCAGCGGCGGCCGAGAGGACCCGGTCGACCGCCTCGGGGGTGTGCAGCCATTCCTCGCAGCCGAGGGGACGGGCGGCGATCAGCGAACGGTGGCGCAGCAGGTTCGTACGGGGGTGGTTCGTCGGACAGCCGCGCGGCGGGCGTTTCATCACGTCCCCGGAGATGTCGTAGCCCTTCTTCCGCACGTCCTCGACGATGGCGCACAGTTCGCGGCCGCTCCCCTCGGAGGCCACGGCTTTGCGGAACATGTCCACCTGGCCGGGATCGGGGTACCACCAGGCGCCTTGGATCCGCAGGCCGTCCAGGGAGAACCGGAGACCGATCTCGATCTTGCGGCCGAGTCGGATCACCGCGCCCTGGTGCTGCCACCACCAGGAGTTGGTGCGGTAGTGCCAGACGGAGAAGTCCTCGTACCGGGGGTCGGCGTCCGCGACCTCGTTGAGCAGGGCGATCATCGGCTTCCGGACCAGGCGTTCGCGGTCCGCGCGGTAGCGCTCGCGGGTCGCGCGGGTCGGTTCACCCTGGAGCTGCCACAACACATCCATGGCCTTCTCCGGTCAGCCGGTGAACTGTTCATGCATGCGCGGAGGGTAGCTCACCGCCGCTGCGCCGGAGCACGACGGCGGCGATGCCTGATGACTGGCAGTCGACCACCAACGACCACACGGGAAAGGTCCTGGCCCTCCTGGACGCGCCCGAGCATGCGAAGTACCACGTCGCCGTCTGCGTCTACCACGCGCAAGCGGGCACCGGCGGTCAGCTCCTCTTCTTCCCGCACCGCACAGCCTGCAGCTTTAGCCCCACCATTAACCGGAGGAGCCTGGCTGGCTCGGCCAGCTTCACCGATGTGAGCTGGTACCTCCACGCACTGGTGCCGCCCCTGCTGGCCCTTGGGCTGGAAGGCTACGAAGCCAGGGACATCGGCCTCTGAGGCTCGGTTCAGCCAGTGGGGACAGGCGGGGGAAACGCTGGTGTGGTCTCCAGGCGGTCCAGACGTTCGTAGAGGGCGCGGACGAGGCGGGCGCGGTTCTGGGCGCAGCGCGCGGTGCCCTCCAGTTTCGCGGACAGCCGTCCTTCCGCCTCGGCGAGGACGATCTCGGCGAGTGCCCGGGGGCCGCTGTTCTCGGGGAGTTGGTCGGCGCGGTGGCGGACGTCGGAGGCGATGGCGCGGGCGTGGCCGGTGAGCTGGAGTGCGATCTGCTCGTAGTCGCGGGTGGTCGTGAGCGTGTCCTCGCCGGTCCAGGCGAGGGCGGCTTTGACGAGGCTCTCGTACGGCTCACGGTCGAGCGGGAGCCCGGCTTCGATCAGTCCTTCGGGGTCGTACAGGACCGTGTGTGCTGGTGTGTATGGCGGGCCTCGCTGCCGGGGTGTCTCGCGTGGGTGGCCGGCGGTCACCGCTGGGTGGACTCGCCGGCGTCGGCTCTTTCGTCCTGGTCCTCGGTCTGCTGGGTGAGGAACCGTGCGTAGCCCCGGTCCGCGCGGGCCAGCAGGGCTGGGGAAGGAACGTCATAGGCGGGCGAGGTGAGGCCGCGGTCCTCCGGGGCCGGGGCGGTGATGTCGGTGTGTGCGCGCTTGGGGCCCCGCCTCTCCGGCTGATGGTCCGTCGGTGACTTCGACGCTACGCAGCTACAGGCCGTGCCTTCAACCAAGTTGCGAGTTATTGCGGAGGTTCACTCCAGGGCATCGATCGCGGCCCGGATTCAGCACGCGGGAGGGCCGCCTACCGGCCCTGAGAGATCGGCCACTGGCTCCCTTCAGCGATCTGTCGAAGAAGCAGAGCCTGATCCATGTGTTCAAGCCGCGGGACGAGAATGGCTCTGTGGCTCCGTTCAGGGTCTCCGTCGGGGCCTGGAGCGGTTTGTGGCGCCCTGATAATGCGTCAGTAAAGCCAGCAGTTGGTCAGCATGAGTCCTGAAAGACCTGGGGAAAGCAGACCGAACATGCGAACCGTTGTAGGCTCCGAAGACCGCCCTTGACCTGCGAGAAGCAGGCAGGGAGCAGACATTTCGGGAGTTTTCTCATGTTTCGGAACATGTTCAAGTCCAAGATTCACCGGGCCACCGTGACCCAGGCCGACCTGCACTACGTCGGTTCCGTCACCGTCGACGCGGAGCTGATGGAAGCAGCGGATCTGCTGCCCGGCGAGCTGGTGCACATCGTCGACATCGACAACGGCGCCCGCCTGGAGACGTATGTCATCGAGGGGGAGCGCGGCTCCGGTGTCATCGGGATCAACGGCGCCGCCGCCCACCTCGTCCACCCCGGTGACCTGGTCATCCTGATCAGTTACGCCCAGGTCGACGATGCCGGGGCACGCGGCCTGACCCCGCGCATCGTGCACGTCGACGCCGACAACCGTATCGTCGCGCTCGGTGCCGACGCCGCCGCGCCCGTACCCGGCACCGCCACCGAACGGAGCCCGCACGCCGTGCCCGCGGCGCGCTGAGCCGGTCCGGCCACCGAGGGACCACCCGCCGTGGCGGGCCGTGGGGTGGTCCCGTTGTCCCGCTCGGCCGCACACCGCCAAGCGGGCAGCGCGCCGGCCGAGCTGGTGGAACGGGCGAAGGCGCAGCTCAAGACGTATCCCGAGCTGTACCGGCCCAGGTCGGCCGGGGACTGTAGCGTTTGGCCGGTGACCCTCGCCCTGCTGCATACCTCGCCGGCCCACGTGCCCGTTTTCGACGCGCTCCGGGACGCCGACCATCCCGGACTCGCCCTGCGCCATCTCGTCCACGAGGACCTGCTCACCAGGGCCGGGGAAGCGGGCCCCGAAGCGGTGTCGGGCGAGATCCGGGAGCTGCTCGCGGGCGCTGTCGCGGACGGTGCCCGTGCCGTGCTCTGTACCTGCTCGACGATCGGCTCCGTCGCCGAGTCGGAGTCGGCGCGGCTCGGTGTTCCCGTGCTGCGCGTCGACCGCCCGATGGCGGCCGCCGCCGCGGCACGGGGCCGCGTGACCGTGCTCGCGACGATCACCGGCACCCTGGCGCCGACCCTCGCCCTGCTCGCCGAAGAGGCGGGGGACCGGCCCGTCGACGTAACGACCGTCGTGGTGGACGGCGCCTGGGCGTGTTTCGAGGCCGGTGACCGGGACGGCTACCTGGACCTCGTCGCCGCCGCGGCCGACGCGGTGACGGACAGCGATGTGATCGTGCTGGCACAGGCGTCCATGGCCGGCGCGGTCACCCGTACGGTCACCCGCATCCCGGTGCTCTCCAGCCCCCGGGCGGGTCTCGCGGCCGCGGCCGCAGCCGCGCGCTGACCCCGGCACGGCCCGCCGGTCCCGGCCGATCATCCGGAACCGGGGCGCACGGACTCACCAGGCGCGGGCAGTCGCTCCGGGGGACGGTGGAAGCAGATCCACCCGAACCGCTCGGAGGCCCCCGATGACGAATCCGTACCCCGACCCGGTCCCGCCGGCCCCCACCCCCGGACCGATGCCCGGCCCACCGTCCCCGCTGCCGGAACCACCGCCACCGCCACCCGGCCCCGTCCCGCCGGGCCCCTCGCCGGATCCGATCCCACAGCCGCCGCCACCGCGCCCCGACCCGGTCCCGGAACCGCGGCCGTCGCGCCGGCGGGCCGGCCACACCTCGCTCCGAGGAGCCGGTCCCCGGCCGCTCCCGGGACGCGTCGCTCTCGCCGGACGGAGTGCACGGCCGCTGAACCGAGGCAGGCCGGAACGAACGGCTCGCGGTCCTGGCCGGCCGGCGACGAGGATCGCGCCGTGATCCTGTTCGCCGCCCCCGACGGTATTCGACTCGCCTGTCGGGAGCCGGGTGACGGCGATCCGCGTCTCCGCCTGCCGGGCGGTCCCATGCGTGCCTCCGCCTGCCTCGGCGATCCCGGCGGGCTGTCGGCGCACCGCCGGCTGATCATGCTCGGCCTGCGGGGCACCGGTGGCTCCGAAGTCCCGGGCGGCCCGGTCACGTACCGCTGAGATCGACAGGTCGCCGACACCCGGGCGCTCCGTGATCATCTCGGCCTCGAACGCATCGGTTGATCGCGCACTCGGCGGGCGAGCCCATCCTGCCGGACCGGAATCAGGCGGTGGGCGGCCGGACCGGTGACGGGCCCAGTGTCGTGGTGCCGGGGGAGGCGCGGTGGCCGAGGCCGGTTCGGTAGGCGTCCATCGCTGCCTCGGTGCGGCCAACGCGGCGCAGCAGGTCGCCCAGCAGCCGGCAGATGTCCGCGAGGTCTCCGGCGGCGCCGGCACGCTCCAGCAGCGACAGCGCGGTGACGTAGTGCTCCTCGGCGGATTCCAGATCGCCCCGGTCCTCGTGGATCAGCCCGAGCAGCCGATGCGCGCCGCCCGCGTGGACCGAGCCGCGGTCCGGGTGCAGTTCGCCGAGGAGTCTGTGCAGCAGCTCCTGGGCCTGGGCGTCCTTGCCCCGGCGGCGCAGGACATCCGCCAGCTCCACCTCTACCTGGGCCGTGTACAGGTGGGCCCGCTTCGAGGCCAGCATGTCGCGGGCGGCGCGCAGTTCGGTCTCGGCGCCGGACAGGTCGCCGTCCTGGGCGTGCACGTAGCCGCGCATCCAGTGGCAGTGCGCGAGCTCCGTGCGGATCTGGAGCTGCTGGTAGATCTCGGCGGCCTTGGCGAGTGAGGCGTCCGCCTCCGCGGTGCGGCCCGCCGCTATGAGGGTACGGGCGACGCTGCGGTGGAGACCGGCGACCAGTTCCGGATCGGACACCCGGGGTGCGAGGGCCAGCGCCAGCTCACCGGCCTGGGCGGCGCGGGCGTGGGCGCCCATGTCCATGTAGGGGGCGATCGCGGCCGTGTACAGCAGCAGGAGCGCGCCGGGGTCCTGGAGGCCGGAGCTGTTGAGTTCGTCGATGGCGCTCTCCAGCAGGTAGCAGGCGTACCGGAGTTCACCGGCCAGGAGGTGGGCGACGGCTCTGCCCCGGACGGCGGGGGCGCGCCGGGGGAGCGGGGCGTCGGCGAGCAACCGCTCCGCGGCCTCGAAGTGCTCGCGGGCCGTGGGCAGATCGCCCGTCTCCAGGGCGCAGTGGCCGAGCCCGATCAGGGCCGTGGCGCGTTCCTCGTCGAGCCCGTGCCGGCCGGCCTCGGCGAGCAGTCGCGCGTAGGCGGCGGCCGCGTCCTCGGCGGCACCCGTGGCCAAGGTCCGCTGGGCCTCGACGAGTTCCAGCCGCAGAGCGGTCGCGAGATGGGCGGGGCGCCCCGTCGCCAGTTCCTCGTACGTCACGCCGAGCCGTTCCGCGAGATGGCGCAGGGCCGCCTCCGACGGGCGCACCCGGCCCGCCTCCAGCGTGGAGACATAGGCGGGGGTGTAGGCGGGCTCCGCGAGCTGACGCTGAGTCAGATTTCGTTCGGTGCGCAGACGCTGTACGCGGCGGCCGATGGTGCCGGGATCCTCGTCCGGTCCGGTGGTCCGTCCCGCTGTGTGCTTCGCGTTCATCGCGCCGCCCCTTCTGCCTCGCCCCGCTTCGAAATGCGGTCCATGCATCGTAAATGCCCGGATACGAACCTCGACCACCCGGCGTCCGGGCCTTGTTCGGGGGTGCGGACGCCCCTAGGTTAAGCATCGCATTAAGTCGGATTAACTCATGGGTTACGTGATGGTCGTGCCCTGGGATCCCCGCAGAAGTCCCCCGGACCTGAAGGAGTTTGTCCATGCGCATACGCTCCCGCGCCCGCCGCACGGCAGGAGTCACGGCGGGGCTCGCCCTCGCCGGCCTCCTGGCGGCGACCGCCGCCATCGCACCGGCGTCGGCCGCCCCCACCGGTTCCGGTGGCGGCCGCAACATCGCGGTCGAGTACTTCCCCGACCCGGGCGGCCCGGGGAGGACGGCCGAGGTCCCGGCCGAGGCCCCCGCGCGGAAGGGCGGCACCGCCGCCACGCTGAGCGCGGCCGGGGCCGCAGTCGACGGCACGGTGGGCGAGCAGGCGGTGACCGGCCCCTCCGACGACCGCCTGGACGTCGTGATCATCGGCGACGGCTACACGGCGGGCCAGCAGGGCGACTTCCACGCGGACGCCACCGCCAAGTGGGCCGACATCACCGCTCTGGAGCCCTACAAGAGCTACCAGGGCCTGTTCAACGTGTGGACCGTCGACGCGGTCTCCAACGAGTCCGGCATCAGCGGCGACCCCGGTGCCGGCACCGTCAGGGACACCGCGCTCGGCAGCTACTTCTGGTGCTCCGACATCGAGCGGCTGATCTGCGCGGACATCGACAAGGTGGCCGCGTACGCCGCCAAGGCCCCCGCCGCCGACCTGGTGGTCGTCATCGCCAACTCCACCAAGTACGGCGGCGCCGGTTACTCCGGACTCCAGGCCGAGGGCTACCCCTTCAACGGGGTCTCCACCCTCTCCTCCGACCACCCCTCGTCCAGCCTCATCGCCGCCCACGAGATAGGGCACTCGGTGGGCCTGCTGGACGACGAGTACACCTACGCCGAGTACGGGACCTGGACCGGTGGCGAGCCGGGCGGGATCAACTCCACCACCTACACACCCGCCCAGCTCACCGAGAAGCGGGCCAAGTGGTACCGCTGGCTGGGCCAGGCCGACCCGGCGGGCGGCACGGTCGGCACGTACGAGGGCAGCGCCTACTACCCGCTCGGGCTCTACCGCCCCACCGCCTCATCGATCATGCGGGAGCTGAGCAACACCGAGTTCAACCTGCCGGGGCGCGAAGCGATGATCGCCGGGTTCTATCGCGCGGGCAACGCGCTGAGCAGCTCCGTCGACACCGGCACCGCCGTCGGACCGGGCCGGCGCATCACCGTGGACCTGGCGGAGCTCCGGACCGCCGGGGCCATCGCCCATCGGCCGGGCGCCGCCACCGGTCTCGCCCGGATCGATCTGCGCTGGTACGTGGATGGCGTCGAGAAGGCCTCCGCCCGGGGACGTACCTCGGTCACTCCCGCGTCGCTCGGCGTCCGTGCGGACGGTCGTGGCCACAAGGTGACCGCCGAGGCCGTCGACCGCACGGGCGCCATCCGTGACCCCGCCGTCCGTGCCCTGGCCACCGACACCCTGAGCTGGAGCGTCAGGGCGACCGGGCACCGGAGGTAGCAGCTCAGGCGATGATCGGGACCACGGCCTCGGGCGTCAGCATCCGGAAGGTGAACGCCTGATGGAAGTAGAGCCGGATGCTGGTCGCGTCGTGGTCCTGATAGCCGATGGAGAGGTCCTGGCCGAGGCGCAGCTCGAAGTCGCCGCCACGGGCGGACATCAGCACACCGCCCTTGACGGCGGGCGCCCACAGGATCTGGTCGTCGAGCAGCCGGGCCAGATGGGTGGCCACCGGGTACCCGTGGTCGGAGGTCTCGGTGGCCTCGGTGAAGGCGTCGGCACCGAGCAGCAGCCGGTACGGGCCGTCGACCCCGGCCAGCCGCAGCCGGGTCAGCGCCTGGCTGACAGTGGTCGGGTAGTCGCGGGCGTCCGCGGGCAGCGTCAGCGGCGAGTGCGAGGAACCGTCCCGGAGCCCGGCGATCCCGGCCGAGGCGTACCCGTCGATGATCGCCATGTCCTCCGCGAACGCACAGGTGCGGGCGGCATCCTTGACGGGCTGCCAGTCGCTGTCGTCGGAACCCCGCTCGACGTCGTCCACGGCCGACCGGGTCACCGTGAACGGCACCCGCCACTCGATGACCGGCACCGATGTGCGGGCCTTGGCGATGACGTCCGGCGCGGGCGGGTCGATGTCGCGCAGATGGCCGTCGCCGATGGCCGCAAGCTCGGGGCCGTCCGGGCCGGTGACATCGACGACACGACGGCCCGCCACATGGCGGCTGAAGGTGCGCCGGGCCTCTTCTTCGATCTGGTCCCAGGCGGCTTCCGTGACAGGGGCGAGTTCGCGGTGGAGATTGTTCATCACTGGGCGCTTTCTTGCAGGCTGCCGATGTGCAGCGAACCGTCGGCCGGACCGGCCGGGGCCGGGGCCGGGGCCGCCGCCGGTACCGGCGCGGACGCGGGCTCCGGCAGGGCGTCGGTCCCGGCCGACGAGGGCGAGGGCGGCGGGGCGTCGAGGAAGTCGGCGCTGGGGGCGTAGAAGAGGGTGCCGGTGACCGCGGTCGAGAAGTCGAGGATGCGGTCGTGCGTGGCGGGCGCACTGCCGAGGAACATGTTGCGGAGCATCTGCTCGGTCACCCCCGGATCGGCGGCGTAACCGATGAAGTACGTGCCGAACTCGCCCTCCCCGAAGCTGCCGAACGGCATGTTGGCGCGCAGGATGTCGCGCTCCGTGCCGTCCGGGTCGGTGATCGTGTTGAGCGCGATGTGGGAGTCGGCGGGTTTGACGTCGTCGGCGAACTCGACGTCGTCCAGCTTCGTGCGGCCGATGACCCGCTCCTGTTCCTCCGTGCTCAGTGCGGTCCAGGACGCGAGGTCGTGCAGGTACTTCTGCACGATGACGTAACTGCCGCCCGCGAACGAGGGATCCTCGGCGCCGACCAGGGCCGCCGACCGCGCGTCCGCCCCCACCGGGTTTTCCGTGCCGTCGACGAAACCCAGCAGATCCCGGTGGTCGAAGTAGCGGAACCCCTGCGTCTCGTCGACGACCGTCACCGCGTCGCCGAGCCGGTCGAGCAGCCGGGTCGCCCAGGCGAAGCACACGTCCATCCGCTCGGCCCGGATGTGGAACAGCAGATCCCCCGGGGTGGCGGGGGCATGGTGCCGGGCGCCGTGCAGTTCCTGGAACGGATGCAGCTGTGCCGGTCGCGGTCCGGCGAACAGCCGGTCCCAGGCCCCGGAACCGAAACCGGTCACACAGACCAGCCCGGCCTCGGGGTACCGGAAGCCGATGGAGCGGGCGAAGGCCGCGAGATCCGGCAGCACCTCGCGCACGGCGGGCTCGCCGCCGGGCTCGATCGTGGCGACCAGGATCAGTGCGGCGCTGGTCAGTGGTGCGACGACCGGCTGGACCGCGACCGGCTCCGGGGCGGTGTCGGGCATACGGGCGCTCCCTGGGGCGGCAACGGAGGGAAACGGCAACGGGCTCATGAGGTGGGCGGAAAGGGGCTCGCTGCTACTTACGCACAGCCGGGGCGCCCCCGCACCCCGGGGCACCCGGCCGGGCGAGCCCGACCACGGCCCGCCTGCCCGCACCGGCTCCGGGTCAGCCCGCGGCGACCTCCGACCGGTCGCCGCCCCGGAGGGTGTGGAAGGAGCCCGCGCGGTCGGTGCGGCGATAGGCGTGCGCGCCGAAGAAGTCGCGCCGGCCCTGGGCGAGTGCCGCGGGCAGCCGGTCGGTGCGCAGGCCGTCGTAGTACGCGAGCGCGGCGGCGAGTCCCGGCGTCGGCACCCCCTGCCGCACCGCCACGGCGACCACCGCGCGCCAGTCGTCCTGGGCCGCGCCGATCTCCCCGTCGAACCTCTCGTCCGACAGCAGACTCGACAGGTCGGGGCGGGCGTCGTAGGCGGCCGGGACCCGGTCCAGGAACGTGGCCCGGATGATGCACCCGGCCCGCCAGATCGCCGCCATGCCATCGCGCCGAGGTCGATGTCCCGGTCGTACGCCTCGCTGCTGCCCGCACGGATACGGATCCGGTGGAAGCCCTGCGTGTACGAGACGATCCTGGACGCGTGCAGGGCCTGCTCCACCCGGTCGGCGAAGGCCACGGCCGCCTCCTCGCCGAACGGGGAGGCCGACGGTCCCGGCTGCATGCCCGGCCGGACGGTGTGTCAGACCACGGCGAGCCGGTCCACCAGCAGCTTCACCCTCTGCGCGGCGTCCTCCGGCAGCAGCCGTCCCGCCCGGGTCAGGGTCGCAAGGCCGTGCAGGGACGCCCAGAACACCTCGGTGAACAGCCCCGGGTGGACGCCGTCCCCGGCGACCTCGCCCAGGCTCTCCAGCAGCGCGGCGAAGGCGTCCTTGAGAGGTTCCGGGGTGTCCTCCTGCGCGTACGCCAGGCCGCCGTCGAGCTGGAACAAGGCGTCGTAGACCGCCGGGTTGCGTGCGGCGAAGTCGAGGTAGGCGCGGGCCAGGGCGGCGACCCGCTCGCGCGGGCCGTCCGCGGCGGAGGTCGCGGCCCGTACCGCCGAGGCCATCTCCGCGGCGCCCTCGAGGGCGACGGCGCCGATGATCTCGCGCTTGCCGCGGAAGTGGCTGTAGAGGACGGGCTGGCTGTATTCGATGCGCTCGGCGAGCCGGCGGGTGGTGACCGCCTCCCAGCCCTGCTGCTCGGCGAGTTCGCGGGCTGTCGCCACGATGAGGCGCTCGCGGTCCGCCCGTTCGCGCTGCTTGCGTTCCTGTACCGACATGATTCGATCCTAGCACCGCTAGACAATCGAGCGGCAGCAGTACTAGCGTTGCCTCATCATCTAGCGACGCTAGATTCCAGGAGGGATCATCATGCTCAACGCACTCGAGGTGTTCACCACCGTGGTCGTCGGCGTGATGGTGGGGGTGGAGTTCTCCGTCGCCTTCGTCATCAACCCGATCCTCAACGCACTCCCCGAGGACAGTGGCCAG
Source organism: Streptomyces sp. NPDC002403 (assembly GCF_053593015.1). Lineage (NCBI taxonomy): Bacteria > Bacillati > Actinomycetota > Actinomycetes > Kitasatosporales > Streptomycetaceae > Streptomyces > Streptomyces sp. NPDC002403. Next base: position 40,967 of record NZ_JBSFBQ010000003.1, read on the forward strand.
CTCGGCCGCGCCCACGGGGGCCGGATGCTCGGCGCCGTGATGCCGGTCTGGTACATCACCTCGCTCGTCCTTGTCGCGGTCTGGGCCATTGCCGGATGGCACCGCCACGGCACCGGCCTCGTCGTCACCGCCGGCGCGCTGCTGATCGTCAGTGTGGTCATGTCGATCCTGCTGCTCGTCCCCATCAACAACCAGGGCAAGACGTGGACCCCTGAGAACCGGCCCGAGGACTGGAAGGAGCAGATGAGCCGCTGGGACCGCTTTCACTACGTCCGCGTGGCCGTCATCATCGCCGCCTTCGCCCTGCTGGTCGCCGCCCTCACCTGAGCCCGCGGGTCGGCACCGCGCCGGTGGCGCACGATCCCACCCCCGGGCGGCAGCGGGCCACCGAGATCCCGGCATCCGCAAGAGCGGATGCCGCTCAGAGCTCACAACTGCGATCCCGACGAACCACGCCCCTCGATCAGCCGCGTCCGCGCGGCCTGATCGGGCCCCACACGGCTCAGCAAGTTCCACGAAGCTCACCGAGCTGACGAAGACTCGCAAGGAGAAGAACAATGTCGCTGAAGAAGATCAACACCGTCCTGGCCGCCGCCTTCATCGTCTTCATCCTCTGGTTCGGGGCGGAGTTCATCCTGAGCCCGGAGACGACGGCGGCGGGCTTCGGCCTGCCGAGCCGGCCGTCCGGCGACGGCGGCGGCTTCCTGATCATCAAGGGGATCCGCGACGTCGTCTTGGCCCTGGTCCTGGGCATCCTGCTGGTGACGGGCCATCGCCGGGCGCTGGGCTGGGCACTGCTGGTGGAGGCCCTCGCCGCGTACGGCGACATGACCACCGTGCTGGCCCACCACGGCTCCGTGGCCACCGCGCTCGGCGTCCACGGCCTGACCGCGACACTGATGGTGGTCAACGGCCTGCTGATAATGCGCGAGACCCGCAAGATCGTGGCCGCTCCGACGGCGCTCGCCCCGCAGCCCGCCTGACGCCACCTTGGCGTGTGTCGGTATGAGCCTGTCAGTGTCTGCGGGAAGGGCGAGGCGCACGATCTTCTTCCAGTGGGCTGCGTGCTGCCGGGGCGGCGGAGGGTTCTTCTTGGCGATCGGCGGTGTGCCGGTCGAGCCCGGCCGGCAGATCGTCCCGCACGGTGAGCGACAGCCGAGGAGGAACTGCCTACCAGGCCAGTGGTTCGCCATCTCGGAAGAAGCCGCCGGTGGGGCCCGAGTCGGGCAGGGTGGCAGCCCGGACGACACTGGCGGCGCCCTGCTCCACGGGTCCGCCGCCCGGGCCGCCCATGTCGGTGGCGATCCAGCCCGGACAGACGGCGTTGACCAGGATCCGCTCGGCGCGCAGTTCATCGGCGAGCTTGCGGGTGAGGGCGTTGAGGGCTGCCTTTGAAACCCCGTAGGCGGGGGTTCCGCCGGACATGAGTTCCAGCGACCCGGACTCGCTGGAGACGTTCACCAGGCGCGGGTGTGCTGAGCGGCGCAGTAGTGGCAAGAACGCCTGCGCGGTCCGCCAGGCACCGAAGAGGTTGGTCTCCAGGGTGTGGCGGACCTCGTCGAGGTCGGCGAAGACAGCGCGCCGGCCGGTGTCGTAGTTGATGGCGGCGTTGTTGACGAGGACGTCGAGGCGCCCGAACTCCGCCTCCACGCTGCGGGCGAGGGCACGGACACCATCGGCGTCGGTCACGTCCAATGGGTGCGGCAGGAGCACACCGGGCACTTGGGGGGCCAGGTCGGCGACGGCCTGTTCGGCGTCCTGCGGACGGCGGGCGCACAGCAGGACAGTGTGGCCGAGCGCGGCGAGCTGGCGCGCGGTCTCCCGGCCGATTCCCCGGTTGGCGCCCGTGACCAGCGATACCGGCGCGGCGGTGTTCATGGTCTCTCCTCGGTGCGGACGATCTGGACCCGAGCAGCACGCTATGTTGTCGCCCTGCGTACACAGATCAGGCCCTGGTCGCAGGCGGGCCGCGGCCTTGGGCGTAGTCCTCACGGACCATTGCGCCCGGCGGCTGTCGATCTGGCCCGTTGCGCAGCATCCGCCCCGGCACCGGGCGGGAGGCCGTCCCCGCCGGCTCCGCGATGACGACGAGGGCTTCGTCGGCGCAGCAAAGGCACCGACCACAGCCTCGCCGCACTCAGGACCGTCCGGGCAGCCCGCCCGGACAGCGCCCCCCATCCACGTCATCCTCGACAACCTCTCCGCCCAAAGGGCAGCAAGATCTGCCGATGAGCGGCCAGGAACAAGGAGGTCGAGCTCTGCTTCACACCGGCCAACGCGTCCTGGGCGAACCCGGTCGAGGCGCACTTCGGGCCGCTGCGGCAGTTCACCCTCGCCGACTCGACCCCGACCACACGGTCCAGACCCGCGCGCTGCACCACTACTCGCACTGGCGCAACCAGAACGCCACGCCATCCAGGCGTCCTTGCCACGCAGCGCCGGGAACGCGCCCGTCTCCGCAGCGAGAAAGGCATCCGCTGGGGCGGCCGCCCTCTGAACCCAGCGGTCCGACCGCCCGCCCCGTGATCGGCGGTGGTCCAGCCGAGCGGCCTCACCCCGGGAACGCGCCCCGTCAGGGCGTTTCGGGCTTGCGGGCCAGGAGGCAGGCGTGCGGTCTGTTCACGCGTCCGCCGGGCTCCTGTTCCAGTCTCGCGGTGACGACGAGTCCGGCCTGGTCCAGCAGGTCGACCATGCGGTCCAGGGGCAGGAGGTACGACTCGTAGGACACCGGACGGCCATAGCCGTGGGTTGGCTGCAGCCGCTCATTGCCGACGTAGTCTCCCCAGAGCAGGCAGCCACCGGGCGCGAGCGTGCGGTGGAACTCGGCGAACACATCCGGCAGCCACTGCGGGGGCGTGTGGTGGGTGGAGTACCAGGCCAGGATGCCGCCGAGCTCGTCGTTCCTCATCTCCAGCGCGGTCATCGAGCCCTCGGTGAACCGCAGGTTCGGATAGGCGTGCCGGGCCAGCCCGACCATCTTCGGCGACAGATCGACGCCGAAGACGGAAACTCCCAGCCCGGCCAGGTGCGCCGTCACGCGTCCGGGGCCGCACCCCAGGTCCGCGACCGGCCCCAGACCGGCCGTCCGCACCAGTTCGGCGAACCCCGCCAGCATCGCGCGTGACAGCGGGTCCATCTCGGCTGGAGGCGGGACGCGTTCGACGTAATCGGCGGCGACCGTGTCGTACGACTCGCGGACGGCGGTCAGAAAGGAGGGCTCAGCCATGCGGGCGACCCTAGGCCAGGCATCTGACACACCCTGGCGCGACCTTCAGCCGACCTGCGCGACATCCACCGCTGCCGACACCCAGCCGTCACACCACGCCGGTGATCGTTTGCGGTCACGGCCAGGGAGGGGACGGTGATCGGGGCGGGGTTTTCCGGCCGGGAGGGGAGCAGGTCGCCGACAGTTCCGGGCAGGGTGAGCCAGCCGGAGCCGGTCAGCTTTTGATCAGGTCCTCCGGGCCGGTGCCAGTCGGGTTCAGGAGGGCGAGCCATTTCAGAAGCGATAAAACCCGTTTTGCGGGGTTTCGGCGCGTCGCTCGCATTCGATATTCGAACAGACGTAGCATTGGCGTGTGCCCAAGAACAGCCCCGCTTTCGATTTTCCTCAAGACCTCCTCGACGCCCAGGCCGCTCTGGGCCGGACACGTGCCGAGTACGAGGAGTACGCCAGGTCCCTCCCGTGGTCGGCCGAGCTCATGCCCGGGTGGGAGGGCGACAAGCAGCTGCATTCCTCCTACCGGTCCCACAAGGAGGACTCTCCGGGGTACACGGAGGAGCAGGCCGCGGAAGTTGTCCGCTTCAGGGCCCGGCTGCTGGAGCTCAGCATCGTCGTGTCTATACACCCCTTCTGGGATTCGGTCGACCTCGGCGACCGTGTCGAGGCCCGCATGATGCTCAAGCACGCCCACGAGTCGGCCGAGGCCTGACCATGCCCGGCGGTGACGGGATATCCGACCTGGACAAGAACCGGGCCTTGGAGCAGTGGCTGGAGTGGCAGCTGCGCCAGGTCCGGGGCCGGATCCGGGAGCTTCAGGTCAAGGAGCAGCAGCAGCGGCGGGCCCGGGAGCGGGCGCGGGCGGAGCAGTCGTGGAAGATCCAGCCCCAGCGCAGTGGGAGCACGGCGCTGCTGCACCGCGGAGGGTGCACGTCGTACAGCGCGCAGCTCGGCTTCCTTGACAGGGGTGAGGCGCTCATCGCCCTGGCTGAGCCGGACATCGAGCCGTGCGAGGTGTGCCGGCCCGAGTCGGGGCTGATGCAGGCGTAGGTCGTACAGGCCTTGCCGGGTGCCTGGCGTGGTGCATGAGCGGGCGCGGCGGAAACCCTGCACCTGCTCCGAGCGGCCCTGGTCCACGTCGACACGCTGCTGCTCCAGCAGGTCCGAGCTGAGCCGAAGTGGGCCAAGAAGCTCACTGACGAGGACCGGCGCGGCCTGACCGTGCTGTTCTGGTCCGACGTCAACCCGTACGGCACCTGTCGCCTCGACGCGGACAAGCAGCTCGACCTGGCGCCGGCCGTCGTGGTGCCCCGTTCCCGCACCCCGGCGGACACCGCCGCCCGACCTGCCACGGAGACGAGATGAACACCGGAGCCCCGTCCGCGATTCGCGGACGGGGCCGGTCGCCGACGAGCTCGACGTGGCACAGCCCGGAGGCTGCTTGCGTGCCGCTACACCGATGCCCCGAAGGCGCGCTGCGTGGGGAGAGGCGGCTTCTCCGACACCTCGTGGCACTTGCAGTTGCACTTCTCGGTGTTGTTGGTGTGTGCCCCGAGCCTTGCCTTCTTCTCCGGGTCGTCGAAGCCCTCCGCCAGGGAGGTGCGGAGCTGGGCGAAGGTTTTGACGTAGGCGCCGTCAAATACCGTGTCGCCTCTGTTCGATTCAGTCAGTTTGTCTTTGATGACCGGGAAAGTGCACACGTACTCGGCAACGTGCGTGTACACCTGTTCATCCAGCATCTTCAGTGCGACATCCCGCCTGCCGTTGGCTCCCTCAAGAAGTACCTTCCGGCCGGCGTGAAGCCGTTCGAAGCGCCACAGCATCGCGAAGTACGCGCACATGACCTCGCCGCGTTCCGTCCCAGCAGGGTTGATCTCGCGGTTCTGCCAGTGCAGCGATCCCAGGGTGTGCCTGTCCTTGGCCGCCGCTTCACTGATGAGCTCCGCGTGGAGGCCTCGAACGATCTCAAGCCGGGCAGTCAGGCGTGATTTACGCCAGACGAGAATAGTGACGGCCAAAGCAGCAAAAGCCGCGATACAGGACCCGACTGGGCCCGCGACTCGAAGCAGGTCACTCATTTGATTCAAGCCTTCCTTTCCGTGCGTTGCGTGCTGTATCAGGCGTAATGGTGGGGATTGATGTTGTTTCCACCCGGCGCTCGGGCGGGTCGGCCCGCAAGAACCACTGGTTTTCCGGGTCGTGGAGACCTCACGCGCGCCTTTGGCCCTCGAAGGCCAACGGAGGGGAGGGCAGGGGGCTCACCCCCTGCCCTCCGGGTTCGCGGTGCTCAGCCGCGGCCGTCACACGCCTTGCAGTCGCCGCTGCCACGGCAGCTGTCGCACTTCCACACTCCCCGGTAGCCGGAGCCGTCACAAGTGGTGCACTTTCCGTTGCCCTTGCAGCGCTGGCACTTGTTCCACATGGTGAGTCCTCTTTCCGATGTCCTGGGCGTTTGGATGGCCAGTAGGTGGCGGGGTCACAGGTTGACGGTGCCGCTCCACCCGGCCTTGGGCAGCAGGTTGTTGTAGTAGTGGTTGGGGGTCAGGGAGATGCCGTAGGGCTTGGGGTCGGGCAGGTGCCGGCTGTTGTTCAGCAAGGGGCTGTAGGCGTGGAATATGTCCACGCTCTTGGTCAGGCAGTTGTTGCGGGCCAGGTTGTAGCCGTTCTTCGCGCTCGTGCCGGCCGCCCTCTGCGCCTTGGCCGGGTTGGCGGAGGGCGTGTCGAGGCACCGGTACTTCACATAGGCCTGGTTGCCGGCGCGCCGGGTCTTGAAGTTGTGGAGCATCCGGTTCCAGGAGCCGGTCTTGATGAAGGTGGCTTCGGGCCGGCCGGTGTCGCCCTCGGTGGCGCCGTAGGTCCAGGTCTTGCTGCTGTTGCGGAAGGCCCAGCCGATGTGCCCGAGCGGGCGGAGACGACCCCTGGGACCGTCCACGTCGACGGAGTTGGGCGCCAGCACGAGGCACACCCGGCCGCCTGCGGCGGCCTCCGCGGGGGCGGTCGGCGTGGTGATGGCTCCCGCGGCGAGCACGGCCGCGGCCGCAGTCGCCGCGAAGGCGCTTTTGATCTTGCCCATGGTGGTGGTTCTCCTGTTCTCGTCAGGCCCCGGTGACCGGGGCGGCGGTCGGCTGTTCCGCGCCGCCGGAACCGAATCTCCCGGAGTCGGCCGAGGAGATCACCAGTGCAAGAGGGGGGAGGATTTGCAGCGCAACTTGCAGCTCCGTAACCTGCTGCTTCTCCGTTGCACCGCAACGAGAAGTCCCTCGGAGGGGGCCGTTGATGGGGGATCAGGGGGAGCAGCTGGAGGACTTGGCGCATCGTCTGGTGCAGGCTCTGGACGCGTGGGCGACGTGCGTGGGGGAGCCGACCGAGAAGGGGAAGCCGAAGCGTACGACTCTGGTGGCCGCGCTGGAGAAGGAACGGGAGACACCTGCCTGGCAATCCCGTAAGAAGATCGACGAACCGCTGCTGTCGTACTGGCTGAAGGGGCGCGACCAACTGCGGCCCGGTATCAAGCACAATCGGCTGCCCAGCGTCGAGGATTGTGAAGCCATCGCCCGGGCGCTGAAGGAGAAGGCTCCTCAGAACGCCCAGCAGATCCCAAGGATCGGCCGGGAGATTGCCGACCTGGCGCGCAGTCTTCGGGAGACAGAAGGACCGGGCTGGCGGAACCGAGTCCTGGTGAGCATCACCGGGCAGACCGCCGAACCTGTCGAGGGTGCCGAGCTGGCCGAACCCGTCGATCCGGACGAGGCGGCCGAGCCGCACGAGGTCGCAAAGCCCGCCGGGCCAGACGGGGCCGCGGGTCCGGCCGAACCCATTGAACCGGCCAGGGCGGCCGGACCGAACGGGGGCGCCGAGCAGAGGGCTGGGAGGCGTACCCGGAAGAACAAGCAGGTCTGGACAGGAGCGGCCGCAGCCGTATTGGTGGTCGGGGCGATCGTGCTGATCGTGCGGCCGGGTGGCGCAGAGTCCTCCTCGGCCGGTCGGAAGCCGAACGGCTCGGCGGCGCCGAGGGCGGCGGGGGCGGACCTGGCCAAGCCGGGTCCGGCCGCCTCGACCGAGTCCGGCGGCGTGGAGGGCAACCACCGGTGTGGAAAGGCCCGGAGTGCGGGCGCGGTGTCGTGGACGCCATGCACGCTCCTCACCAAGGACAGGACGATGTCTTTCCTGGTTCAGTTCACGAACACCTCGGGCAAGCCAGTCACAGTGAAGGCGAAGCTCGCCTACGTCCAGGCCGCGGTGGAGCAGACATGCCCCGATCCGTGGGGGACGGCGATGACGGTCACCGTCCCCGCCAAGGCGACGAAGACCAGCCCGCCAGATGCGTGCACCGCTTCACTGACGCCGGCTCAAGCATTCCAGGCAAGGGTCTGGGTGGTACCCGACGGTGCAGCACAGTGGGGGTATCGCGAGCACTCGCCGACGCTGCACGTGCGGGACGACGGCACTCCGGCGTGGGCCGACGAAGTGTGACGACTCGCCCAGCAGGCCGCGGCTGGGCCCGGCCGTATGCGAGTCTCCCGGGATCAGGATCAGCGGCTTGGCGTTGACCGCTGTACCGATGTTCCCCGAGGCCGAGGAGCCCCGTGGGTTCGCGAAAACTGATGGGTTTTCGGCAGGAACCCGGGGGTCTGTCGCCGTGCCTCGCGACGTCGGATCCGTGGGTTCGTGGTGAAGTCGCAGGACGAGTACGACGGCAGCGCTTGCACGTAGCCGGGTTGGGCCACGCAGTCAGGACTGGTCGGGGTGGCTGAGTCGTGGCGTCTCGCCGCCGAATGGTAGGTGCGTGACTCGGCTGGTGAGGAGCCAGGTGTCCTCGATCTTCCGGAACGTGTCTTCGTAGTGGCCCACGTTGACGGGGAGCCTTGGGGACACCATGCCGTCGGTATAGCCGTCGACTCGGTAAGTGGCGAAGTAAGAGGTGGCCGTGGCCGTCGACGCGGAGTCCACCGTGACCAAGATGTTCGTGGACATACGGCGTGACAGCCGGTCCTTGGGCCGCGAACCGAAGTAGCTGCGGAGCGCCTCACGTCCTTCCACCTTGCGGTCGCCGTGAGGCCACTCCCACACCCCGTCAGGCGTGAAGAGGTCCGCGACACTGCTCGGATTTCCCAGGTCAAGACGGCGCACGAACTCGACGATCAGACGCTCGCATGCTCGCTCCGCGAAGAGACGTTCCATCGGGTCAAGGGCTTCAGTCGGCATCATCAATTGCTACCAGCCCTCTATGGGGCACCGCGACAGCTTTTCGGCTCCCGGTTCCCACGGCCCTGAACGCGACACCATCTTCGACCTGGCACGACGGTCAGAGCCGCTCGACGGGTCGCTCCGGGAGTCGGCGGGCGGAGTCCGCGTAGCGCATCGCGGTCTTCTCGTCGAGCCCGAACACCTCGGCGAGGTGGAGCGGGTCGGGCCCGTGGGTCAGGGCCTCTTCGAGTTGCCGGTCGACGCGTGGCCGTTCCAGCGTCGCGTCCTGCCCGCTCATCGCGGCGCTGGTCCAGTGGCTGCTGGCGCGGCTGGTCTTCGTGGTGGTCTGGTTGTTGATCAGTAGGTGCAGGTTCGCGGTGGTCGGCCACCGGTTTCGCCGGTGCTCCAGCCAGTCCGGCAGCAGTTTCAAGGTGAGATCGTCGAGCGGGCGGACACGTACGGCCTGCTGCACGTGTAATGGTGGAGTCGGGTATTGGAAGTGCCCGAATACCCCTGCTCGCGGCTGTGAATTGGGGTGCGTCCCGGCAGTGGTCGCAGCAGGATGCGATCATGGTTCAGCCGTTGGTGGTTCCGCGCTTGGCCGCGGGCGACAGGTTCCTACTCCGTCCTTGGGAGCTCGGCGATCTGCCTCTCGTTCGGGAGGCGTCGAGCGATGACTACATCCCGTTGATCACGACCGTTCCCGCGACGTACTCACGGGAGGCGGGCGAAGCCTTCGTCCGGCGGCAGTGGGAGCGAGCGTCTACTGGCAGCGGGTATCCATTTGTCATCGTGCGGATCGAGGACGGGCGCCCGCTCGGAATGGTCGGACTCTGGCTGAAGGACCGGGGCAAGGGACGGGCATCACTGGGGTACTGGCTGGCCGGGGCGGCTCGTGGCCAAGGGGTTGCGGCGGAAGCCCTTTCGGCGGTTGTCCGCTGGGCCTTCGGTGACCTGCGGATTCCCCGTCTTCAGCTCTATGTCGAGCCGTGGAATACCGCCTCGGTGCGAACGGCTGAGCGGGTCGGCTTCCAGCGGGAGGGCCTGCTCCGCAGCTGGCAGCAGGTGGACGACGAGCGCCGGGACATGTTCATGTATTCGATGCTGGGTACTGACCTGTACTGACCGGCCGCTGGCTGACCTCGGCTGCGTAGGCGGCCCAGTCTCCGGCGGCGGCTCGCTGCCATTTGACGGCAACGGTGATGTCGATGCCGAGGGTGCGGGCGAGGACCGCGGCGGGCAGCTCGGAGGCGAGCTGGAACAGGGCGGTCGAGCGGGCCTCCCCGAGGCGGATGCCGAGTTTGCGGAGCCGTTCGCCCATGGCCCAGGCGCTGATCGGACGGCCGGGCTGGCCTCCGGGGAAGAGCCAGGGCGAGTCTGTCCGGCCGAGGACGGCATGGCTGCGACGAACCTCGACCTGGTGGAGGGCCAGTTCGGCTACAGGCGCGGGAAGTTCGTGGTCGGGACACATTTTGCAGCGCGGCAGGCCCTTGCGGTCCCGGAAGCCGATGCGTCGGACGTTGCCGCAGGCGGTGCACTCGGTGGTCTCCTGCCCACAGACCGAGCAGTACCAGTCCTGGCCCTGCCGCTGGAAGGTTCGCAGCTTCTTGCCGCACTCGGCGCAGACCGGCGGCGAGATCGCCGAGGCGCCTGCTTTGCGGAGCTCGATGAGTAGATCGCCGATGGCCCGGGGTGCCGGGGACCGGCCGTCGGTCAGGATGGCGGGCCGCGTCGCCAGGGCCTCCGCCAGGCGTCGTGACTTCGCGCGACCGCCCGCGACCGCGGTGACCACAGCCCGGATGGTCTCAGCACCGATTCCCTTCTCGATGTCGGCGACCAGGTCGGAAATCAAGCCGATCGGGTCCGCGATGGCGCGGTCGGGATGGTCAGCGGTGGTCATGACCGGTCGACACCCCTGATCCTGGCCCGCTTGGGCCGCAGTCCACCAAGTCCCTCCGAACCGGATGCTGTGCCGCTGCCGACGGCTGCCTTCTTAGAGGGCGTTTAGCGTGGGCGAATTGCCTCTTATGCCCTAGTGAGTCCCTCGCCAGGTTGGCGTGGTCTCGTCCGTTATGCGCTTGGCGAGGTTGTCGATCGAGGCGACGTAGATCATGGCTTCGGAGCTGGTGGTTAGGGTCTCGTAGTCGCGGGCGAGACGTCGGTGCATCATGATCCAACCGATACTCCGCTCCACTACCCAGCGCCTTTTCACGACGTGAAAGCCGCGGACTCCGGGATTTCTGTTGACGACTTCGACGTCGATTCCGAGCTGCGCGCCGTGTTCGACGACGGCATTCTTGAAGCCGGTGTCTACCCAGCTCTTGGCGATGGTCGGGTACGTCTTCTTGGCCTGGTCGAGGAGGCGTATTCCCAGGGCGTTTTCGGAGAGGCTCGCGGCGGTGACGGTCACGACGAGGATCAGGCCGATCGTGTCGGTGAGGATACCTCGTTTCCGGCCCACAATCTTCTTCGCGGCGTCCGTTCCCTGGCTGGTCACAGGCGCGTTGGTGGAGGTCTTCACGCTCTGGGTGTCGATGGCGGAGCCTGCGGGTTCTGGTTTACGTCCCTCCTTCACGCGGGCCAGTGCCGGCCAGGGCATCGACGCCGGCAAGAAGATCGTCGGCAGGAAGCGAAGCATCGTCACCGACACGCTCGGCCTCCTCCTCGCCGTGCTGGTGACCGCGGCCGGCGTGCAGGACTCTGTTGCCGGCACCGCACTGCTCGACCAGGTCGCCGCCGACCATCCGGGCATCCGCAAGGTGTGGGTCGACGGCGGTTACCGCCAGCACCTCGTCGAGCATGCCGCCACCCTCGGCATCGACATGGAGATCACCGCCCGCAAGCCTGGGAGCAGGGGCTTCACCCCGATCCCGAAGCGGTGGGCGGTCGAGCGAACCTACGGCTGGCTCATGCTCCACCGCCGCCTGGCCCGCGACTACGAAACCCTGCCCGCCCGCTCCGAAGCCGTGATCCACATCGCCATGACCGACCTCATGGCCCGCCGCCTCACCAATGAGAACACCATCTCCTGGCGCGACCCGAAGAAGGCCACAGAACATCCCATCTCGGAATGAAACATCGGACGAAAACGACCTCTTAGGCTTCTTCGCGGCCCCGGCCGCCGCGACGGGCTCGATGAGGTCGTCCATGGTGCAGTCGAGAATGTCGAGAAGGGCCATGAGGATCTTCAGGCTCAGTCGCTCAGGGCGCTCGACGACGAGCCGGTAGACCTGGCTCGACGACAGGCTGATACCGCGTTCGGCGAGCGGAGAGATGAGGTCGGTGGTAGGGAACATCCTGCGGTCCGCCATGACTTTGCGCAGGTGCCAGTGGTAGTCGAGCTTGGCGGCCATCGCCGTATTCCTCCTGTCAGGCCCCGGCGAACGCCGGAGCCAGTGCCTTGTGCAGGGAAGTGTTCATGAAGTCATCGCTGACGTGCGTGTAGATGGCCAGGGAGCTGTCGCACTCATGGCCGACCTGCTGCTGGATGAACCGGCAGTCGACCCCGTCCTCGGTCAGATGCGTGACATAGGAATGCCGGATTGAGTGCGGAGTCAGGTCCTTCGGGAGCTTCAGGGCGTCGCGGTATGCCTCGAACCGGTCGTTGATGGAGCCGGGCTGGAGGCGGCCACCTCGTTCGGTGATCCATAGAGCCGGGTGATCGGGGAATCCGAACCGCGGCCGGACGTTCTCGACGTAGTCGGCGACCGCCTCGACGGCCCAGTCCATCACCGACAGCGTGTTCCGCCGCTGCGGCGGCTGCCCCTTCTTCGCCTTGCCGTAGCGGACGTTGAGCGTGCCGTACCGGCCGAACTGCCGGGCCTGCGGGTTGCGTCCGAAGTCGACCACATCGAGCTTGGACGTCTCGGTCCGGCGAAGCCCCCACCCGTAGATGACCTTGAAGAGGGTGGCATCCCGGTAGGCGGCGAGGGCACCCTTGCGTTTGGACTTCACGGCGCGGACGACCTCGTCGTCGGCGTAGTCCAGGAACCGCCGAAGCTCTTCCCTTGCGAACGGCCTCGCTTCCGGGGTGTCTTCGTAATCCTGCAGCTGAGGGAGGGTATTCCACTCGTGATAGATCGCCACCGGATAAGTGCCGAACGCTTCTTCACAGGCCGGGGCCCAGCCGTATCGGGCGTCGATGAGGAGCTCGGTGAACAGCCGAACCGTGCCTTGGTAGCTGCGGATCGTGGACGGCGCCAAATGTTTCTCGCTCGTCAATGATGCCGACCACTCGTCCAGGTGGGCCGGCGTCCACTGCCACGGGTACTCGTTCACGAACTCGAGGAACCGGCGGATCAGCCGTTCCCTCGGGCCGATCGTCTCGTCCTTCAGCCCTCGCGACTTCTGCTGAGCGGCACACCCTCTACCTGGAGGAATTCACCCACCGACTCGCCAGCGAGTGGCTCGCCTATCGCCACCACCGCTGGCCGGCATCGGCGAACCCCTACCTTCTCGTCAGCCAGAAGACCGCCCTCGACCCAGATCATCCGGTGGTCAGCAGAACATTGCTTCGCAGAACCCTCCCCAAGAACGTCACACTCGTCGGCCTGCGGCAGGACCGCATGCTCAACGAGGCGTTTGCCACCGGTGATCCCCTCAAGCTGATGCGGCTTTTCGGGATCACCGCGCAGACCGCCATGCGCTATGTCGCCGCCGCCTGCCCGGAGCGCACCGCGAAACTGCCCAGGTAGCGGCCCCGCTCCGAGCCCGATGCCAGCCGAAAGCCCGTGGCGGTGTAGCAGTGGGTCCGGCATCATCCCCATGTGATTGTGATGCAACCTGTTCTGGAGATCTCCACCGCCGAGGACTTCGCGCTCTGGCCGGTTGGCGAGCACGAGTCATATGGCTACCTCGTGCTGAACGGGGAGCTCACTCCGGCGGGGGTCGGCACGGCGGTCATGCAGATCGCCGACTGCAACGACTTCGAGCCGGAGGAGGAGCACGGGCCGTGCCCGACCGACCCGCTCGGCACATTCCTGCACGGGCTGCTCACCATGCCTGATCTGTTCGCCGCCGGAGGGTTCCGGGTGACCGAGAATGCCACCGACACCGTCTTCGTCGAGCCGGGCTGCTGCAACGGCCTGGAGACCTGGCGGGACTGGCTGGAGGTGCTCGACGGCACCGGCTGCTCCTCCTTCGGCCACGATCCGTCGTCGGTGGCCGAACGCGTTGGCGACACTGTCCGGCTGACGTTCGACGCTTACGGGACGGACGACAGCCCGGTGATCGAGCTGTCGGTAGACCAGGCACGCACGCTCGTCGCAGGCGCCCAGCAGGACTTGCAGGACTTCCTCGGTCTTGCCGGAACCTGGGCTGAACAACACCTGCCAGCACACGCCGCCGCCGTCACCGCCGCCCTGGCACGGGCACTGGACCTGGCGCCCACACCATGACCAGCTTCCTGACCCACCGATCGCACGTGCACGACGCCCGTCTCCCCCTCCACCGCCGGCACAGCGCGCTGCGGACCTGCATCACCCTCTTTGCTCCGTACGGCTTCCGGGCGACGTACCACCACCTCACGCTCAGCGCCGCGATCCCCCGGCGGCTGGAGGCGGACCCGGACGCGCTGGTGCGGGCGGTGGAGGAACTGCATGAGGCGCGGGTGCTGTGGCTCGCGCGAGCGGAGGAGTACGCCGCGCAACGCCGGGCGGAGAAGCGGGCGGGGCGGCGGGCTGTAGTGAACCCGCGACCGTGGTGGCTGCGGAGCTGGTGGGAGGGCCCGAACCGCGCCTGGTACGAAGACCCGTTTCGCCATCCGTCGCTGCGGCTGCCTGAGTACGTCCGGCGACAGAACGCGATTCTGGACGGCGCCGACCTCCCCGGCTGCCCCGCCTGCGGGGACGAGAGATCGCTGGTGTCGAACTCGACCGGGCACGGCTGGGTGGAGCTGTGCCGTGGGTGCGCGTGGGCGCTGGCGCCATGTCCGTGCGGGCAGCGGCACCGGTTCGTCCCGGAGACGCCGTTCAACTGGAAAGGGATCTGGCAGCGGGCGCACATGAGCGATGACGGCATGCCGAACCCACATTGGCCTGCGGGCTAGCCGGTTGGATGCGGCACGGGGGGGCTTGAGTGTGGCTGATCAGCTGGGTGGCGCGCGCTCTTCAGATCGTTGCCCGCCGCGCAGGTGATCGTTGCCCGGCGCTCCTCGTAGCGAAGAGATGTCACGGGCGCTGCTGGGAGGTCGCCGGCTGGTCACCACACGTCGACGGACCAGACGTCGCCCCTCTGATGTCCGTCTGGATCTGGGTCGCCTGACCCGTACGGGTCAGGGTCAGCGATGACGTGGATGCGGGCGGCGGACGCGGATACGCGGTAGCAGTCCATGTCACTCGACGTGTTGTGCTTGTCGAGTTCGATCGTGTGGCCCAGGGCCAGGATGGCGGTTTGCAGTTCCTTGAAGGGGACTCTGGGTGCGAATTCCCCGTATTCCCGCGAGAGCGGGGACGGCACGGTGCTCGGGGACTGGTCGTACAGCAGTCGTTGGATCTTCACGCCGAAGCCGAAGCACGACATCTGCCCTTGCCGCCCTGGCTGGTCCGGCGAGAAGTTGATTTCCACGAGCCCGTAGTCCCGCCGCAGTAGGCCACCACCGGGAACACCGAGGCATGTCGCCCCCAGGGCGGCTTCCCAGGCTTCGGGGTCGGCACCGAGGCCAACTCCCAGGACCTCACCGCAAACGGCGACGTGAGCGTAGAAGTCCAAAGCGGACACCCGCCAACTCCCTCAACTATCCGGCCAAGGCACCACTTGCTGATCTCCGTACAGGACAGGCGGACCAGCGCCCAGTATTCGGTGGTCGTACAGAGCAGCCTGTCAGGGCGGTCGCCGGGTGAGTTCGTCGCCGTCGTCGAAGTCGAAGTCCCAGGCAGGATGCGTCTTTCAGATTAGCCGTGGTCTTCCCAATCCTCCTGGCAGAACCGGGCTTCGCTCACCATGTCCCGTCAGCTAGGCCGGAACCCGCGCGTGGGACCGCCGCAGCCATCAGCTGGCATGCAGGTTCCGGCTTACCAACGTTCAGGATTCCGGGAACCCGCGTGCTTCCGACGCCGACAGGTTCAAGGCCATCAATGATGGCCTCGGGCACGCGGCGGGCGATACCGTCCTCGCCGCGATCGGCGCCCGGCTCACCGCCTGGGCGGGCCCGCGCGCCACGATCGGCCGCCTCGGAGGCGATGAGTTCTCTCTGAACCAACCAGGGTGTCCTGTGACCAGGTGGTGATGGGACGATCAGTCCTGGGGAGGAGGGCCGGAACGGGGCCGGAGAACGGCTGCGAACAGCGCGGGTGTTAGTTTCCCGCCCGTGTAAAACACCAGGATGAGACCAGGGCGGCCCACGACGGGGTCGTCGAGCTCTATGCGTCGATGTTCACTGGCCGGCGGTCCAGAAGAAGTTGATCAGCGTGACCGCCGCTCCGCACAGGATCGCGGCACCGCACGGTCTTGCCACGGGACGCACTGTTGGGGTCAATATCGATCACAGCTTGGTCCTCCTGTCGGCGTGCGGACGTGGCTCGTCCGACAGACAGGTGCACCGACCGAGCCCGTCCGCGACCGCAGACGGCGATCCCATCGGGACGGGGCGATGCGCCGGAGGTCGAGAATGGCCGCGACGTACAATCGCAGTGAAGGCGAAGCGCCAGGCCGAGATTCCGGCGTGAGGGAGGGGTCAGGATGTTCGGTTCGAAGAAGAAGCGCATCGATTTGAACGATCTGATGGCGCAGCTCAGGCCCGACCTGAGTCGGGAATCGCTCGGCGTCGGGCCCGACTTCCCGGGCGTCGCCCCGAACCCGGTCCTGAGCAGTGATGCACGGAAGCGCAATGCGGAACTGCGTACTGGGGCGCTTGCGCTCGGCGTTCTCGTCGACTGGCGGGAGGTCAACGGCAATCCACGCGTGGTCCTGATGTTCGACGTGGAGACCGTCGGCGGCATCTCGTTCCGCGGTATCGCAGACGAAGACCTCACGATCACCGAGCTCACCCGACTCGCCCCAGGACAGACGTTGCCCGTGCGCTACCGGCCGGCCGTCATGGACCACTACGTCGCCCTTGCCCGGGACGCGGACCCCGCCCACGTGCAGCAGCTCTCTGACGAGATCGCGAGCCGCAAGCGGACCTGACCCGAAGCCATTGGCCGGATCTCTAGGGCGTGTCTGGCAACGGTTGAGCGTCCTGGCTGGAACTCTGGTTCCGTGTCGCGTTTTTCAGTTGCTCTCGGATGCCCAGTGGTCTGGCCGGTGCCGGCCTCGTCACAGTGGCTCGGTTGCTCCACGACCCAGCGTCCGAGCGGGGCTTCCTCGACACCCACTTGCTGGCCCGCCGCCCGTAGAGCGTGGCCTGGGTCAGGGTGGTGTAGATCATCCGCGTGGATGAAGCTCGTCTAACTTGAAGGTCCTCTTGCCGTACTAATTCGTGTCGCGATCTGGTTGAAGTGGGGCATGCCTAGATCGATCACTTGACGTTGACGGACTTGCTCTGTATCGAGCTGGATGAGCTTCTCCTCTGCGCTGGCGAGGCTGACTTGGAGTCCTTCGATCTCACCGAGCCATCCCTCCTGTTCTGCTTCGGTGATTCGGGCGATCAGGTTGTCGCGGATCTCGACGAGGCGGTGTCTCTGATCCGGGTCCGGTCGGAGCATGAAGCATCGAATACACGCGTGTTCGTGGATGCAGGGCGTTCCGAATGTGCGAGCGCAGATTCCGATGGAGAGTTTGCGTCACTCGAAGTGCCCGAGGAAGGCATCCCATTCTTCGTTGGTGAGGGTTCGGTACTCCTCGCTGGGCCGGAGTGTTCGGCGCCGGGCAATGAATGCGTGATGGGCTTCGATGGCCTCGCCGGGGTAGATGGCTAATGGTGGAGTCGGGTATTGGAACTGCCCGAATGCCTCAGCCGGTGCGGACCCACGCCGTGAAGTCATCGGCGAGTCCGGCCGGGTTGGCGGCCTCAGTCCGGCGAGCGATCCCCCCGTAGTACTCCAGCTCGTGGAGGACCACGGGCACCGGCTTGCCGATGGCGCTCTTGATGACGCCATCGTTGTGGAGGTCGCGAGCGAGCTGGACGCATGCCTGGTTGAAGTTGGCCTCGATCAGCGAGGCGGTCGGCCCCACGGTTGTCATCCAGTCCTCAGGGTGTGTGGGCTCGTCGTCGTACCGAAGTCCGAGTTCAGTGATCCACTGACGGCGTGCTGTGGCTCCGCCGGGGCCTCGGGTGAGGTCGCCGATGACCGTGAGCTCGTTCTGGAGCCAGAAGGCGTAGTTCCAGCGGGCTTCCGCCTCGTCGGAGGCGTTCGCGATGCTGCGTCGGAACTGAATTGCGGTGTTGTATCCGATGGTCAGGGTGGGCTGTCGAGGGTCGTCCCTCTCGTTGTCGATGAAGAACGAGATGACGTAGATGTCCTCTGCCTCGGCCGCTGAGATCGAGCTGATTGCTCGCTCGGCATGGGTTCGGAGGTGGTCCTGGAAGGTCACGGGGCTGGAGCCTTTCGAATTCGGTTGCTGACATCGGCGGCGTAAGCGGCCCAGTCACCGGCGGCGGCTCGCTGCCACTTGACGGCGACGGTGATGTCGATGCCGAGAGTGCGGGCAAGGACCGCGGCGGGCAGCTCGGTGGCGAGCTGGAACAGAGCGCTTGAGCGGGTCTCCGCATGCGGTGCAATGAGCCTGGCGTCGGTCGCAGCCGCCGCAGATCGAGCAGACGAGGACGGGCAGGGGGCAACAGTTCGAGCAGAGAGGACCGCTGGAGGTGCGGTTCTGTACTCGCTTCCGCTTTCCGCAGTTGATGCAGACCTCGACGTTCGCGGGGTCGTTGACCAGGCAGTTCGGACACAGCGGGCGCCCCTGGTCGTCACGGGTGGCTGGCTCGCGGCGGGCGCCGCAGCGTACGCATTCTTCGACGCGGGACTTGGCGATGCAGTTGCGGCAGACCCGCTGACCGTCGAGCGGCTTGTCGATGTGAATTACCCGGTGGCAGCGAGGGCAGGACGGTCGGATGATCCCGGCAAAACCAGCCTCGTGCAGAAGGTCGATGAACCTCAAGATGGCGCGATGCGGGGCGAGATGGGCCTCGGCGGTCAGCAGGCGAGGGTTCTCCTCCAGGGCCCAGACCACGCGCTGGCGATAGTGGGGACGGTGGGGGACCGGCGCAGAGCCTCGGCGACCACGTCGCGGTCGGCGCCCGGGGCGATCGTGTTGATCACCGTGTGAATGACCGTGGCCGGGTCACGGTCATCGTGGTCGGGACACATCGAACTGAACCACCGTAGTGTCCGGTCGGCACCATTGATCAGCGGAACCATCCGCTCGCGCGGCCCCGAGCCGCAGGCCCCCTTGCCGTGGCGGACGTGGAGCTTGCCGAAGCGGCCCAAGTCCGCCGAGATACGGGGCAATGAGACAACCGTCGAGCAGCACCCTCGTGCTCACTCCTCGCCCTCTTCGTCCTCATCCAGCTCGGGCACATCCGGGTCGCGCAGCGGATGCAGGGCACCGGCGGCCGGGACGCCGGCGGTGGAGCTGTAGCGGCCGAGCAGGTTCAGGTTGCGGTGCTTGAGCGGGGGGAGCCGGGCGACGGCGGCGTCGATGTAGCGGGTGGTCCGGAGCACGATGGGATGGAGGACCAGGCCGAGCGCGCCGAGCTGGTCCTCCATCCCATCCTGGCACGCCTCGTGGACCGCGCCGCGCTTGCTGTGACACACGTCCCGGGCCAGTCTGTGGCGGGATTCCCGCACGGTGAGCGGCCGGTTCACCGGCCGCCGGTAGGCGTCGTCGACCGGCTCGACCACGCGCAGCAGGTGCTCGGTCCTGGCGATCCGCCCGTACTCCGCGAACGCCGCACCCAGGGGAGTCGGACGCCCCTCGTCGCCGAACCGCGGGCGGTGGTCAGCGGGTTGTGAATCCACCGTCGATCGCGAGGGCTGCGCCGGTGATGAACGAGGCGTCGTCGCTCAGCAGGAACGCCACGAACGGGGCGATCTCCTCGGGCCGGGCGATGCGGTTCACCGGGTGCATTGCCGAGATCTGCGCGACAGCCTCGTCGCTGGTCAGCATCGAGGTGCGGGCCAGCGGCGTGTCGACGCCGCCGGTGGTGATGGCGTTGACTCGCACGCCCTGTTCGGCCACTTCGAGCGCGGTGGCCCGGGTCAGGCCCACGACCGCGTGCTTGGCGGCGACGTATGGGGCGACGCCGGGCAGTGCGACGACCCCCATGTTGGAGGCGTTGTTGACGATCGCCCCACGGGTCTTGAGCACCTCCGGTATCTGGTGCTTGAGGCAGTTGAAGACGCTGGTGACGTTCTGTGCGATCTCGGCGTTCCAGGCGGCGCCGTCGATACTGGACACCGGGCCGGAGGCGTTGACAGAGCCGGCGTTGTTGAACGCCCCGTCCAGGCTGCCGAATTCGGAGAGCGCCGCCGTGACCAGCGCGGCGGCGTCGGCCTCGACGGAGACATCGGCGGGAACGAAGAGCGCCCGGCCACCCGTGGTCCGGATGCTCTCGGCAGCCGCTTCGCCGATGTCCTTGCGACGGGCGCCGATGACGACGGCGGCGCCTTCCGACGCGAGTCGCCGCGCGACGGCGAGGCCGATGCCGGAGGAGCCGCCGGTGACGACGAAGACCTTGGAGTCCAGACGGGAAGACATGGAGAGACCTTTCGGGGGAGAGGTGGTACCAGTGGGGTCGGCTGGGCCCGGAGCACGACCACCTCCGTCAGACTGCAGTACGACGGCAGCCGAGTCTGGCGGGTATCGGACCTCACGTTGCGCCCGGTCACCCCCGGAAGCAGGCTGGGCGTCGGGGGCGGCAACCTCGGCCATCAGTGACAGCTGAAATACGCGAGCCCACCAGTACCGAGGCCGGACAGGGCCTGCTCCCGAACTCGACGTGCAAGCCGAAGCCGATCCCGACAGCGGCTTCCCGCTTCGCCGGGTCCTGCTCCTCCGCCCGCACGACCGCGACGCCAACCCCGACGGCCCCTACCACGAAGGCGCACCGGACGAGGCCGTCGACCCCCGCACCATCGCACCCAAGCGCGGGGGAGACGAACCCCCCGCTCCCGGCGCGGCCACTCTGCATCAATAGCAGCCCCCGGCACCTGACCCGCGGTGAGACCGAGGGGCAGGTGGCAACTACGTTCGTTCGATGGGTTTGTTGCCCGTGAAGGGATACGGAGGGCGGTCCTTGCACATGATGCCGTCACCGAATGTTCCGCTGCTGTGGAGGCTCCGAAGTGACTGCTCAGGACCAGTGCACCACCGAGACCGACGGACAACCACTGGACCTGGCCGATCAGGAACTGGTTCGTGATCCGTTCACCGCCTACGCGCCCGTCCGTGAACGGGAACAGATGGTGCGGGGACGCGTGCAAGGCGTCGATCCGATGTGGGTGGCCACCCGCCACGACGATATCCGTACGATCATGAGCGACTCCCGCTTCACCATTGACGCCGCGACCGTCCCCGGCGTGCCGGTGGCTCACCGCACCGAACAGACCTGGCAGGCCCGCGGTATGTACCCCGGGCACGAGAAGTACCTGCGCGCCGGAATCTTCGACGCGGACGGCGCCGATCACCGACGTCTCCGCAGCCTGGTCACCGCTGCGTTCTCCCCGGGCCGTGTGGCCGCATTGCGCCCCAGGATCGAGGCCATTGCCGACCAACTGCTGGATCGCCTGCCGGGTCACGCGGAGAACGGAGTCGTCGACCTCATCGAGCACTTCGCCCGGCCTTTGCCCATCACCGTCATCTGCGAACTCATCGCCGTCCCTGAAGCCGACCGGGACCGCTGGCGGGCACGGAGCGCCACACTGACCGCAGGTATCTGCGGTGACGAACTGGGCGCCGCGCTCGCGGGCATGGTCGAGGACGCACGCACCCTCGTCGACCACCACACCGGCCACCCTGGCAACGACCTCATCTCCGAACTGCTCGCGCCCCATCACCACGACCCGCTGAGCACCGACGAGTTGGTCGCTCTCATCACAAACCTCGTCGTCGCCGGACACATCACCACCGTCAACCTCATCGCCAACAGCACCGAAGCGCTTCTCACCCACCCCGACCAGCTCGCCCTGCTGCGCGAGGACGCCACTCTCATGCCGCACGCCATCAGCGAACTCATGCGCTACTGCGGCCCCGTCGTACGCGCACTGCCCCGCTATGCCACCTGCGACACCGCTGTCGGCCGCACCTTCGTACGTACCGGGGAAGCCGTCCTCCCGATCATTTCCGCGGCCAACCGTGACCCGGTCGCCTTCGCCGACCCCGATCGCCTCGATCTCGGCCGCACCCGCAGCAGCAGAGAGTCCCACCTCGGATTCGGTCACGGCGCACACCGCTGTCTGGGCGCGCACCTCGCCCAGGAAGAGACCGCTGTGGCTCTGGCCGCGCTGCTCAGCCGTGTTCCCAACCTGCGGCTGGCCACCGACCCCAAACACCTGCAACGCGGTACCAACCCGGTCAACTGGCACCTGAAGGCCCTCCCCGTACGCCTGTAACCCCCGCGGTGCGTGGCCACCTCCCCGGTCGCCCAGGGCTCGCGACCGTGCCAGAGAGGTACTTCATCAGGACGATCTCGCCTGATCACGGCTACCTGAACGGTCCCCGACGACCGCCGCCGGCGTCGACCGGTGCGGTCCGTTCGGCCCGAGGTCTTCGAGGAGACTCCGGCGCCCGGTGTACGGCAGCCCGGTCAGACCGTGGCCGTCCAGGTGTACGGCATCGAACAACACCAGATGTGCCGGCACCAAGTTGTCGCTGACGACCAAGTGACGTGCTCAGTCGCAGTGGGCGTCCAGCTTCCCTGCGCCACCGGACCTTGAACGCGTGCCATCGATTTTCAGTGCCGGTTGTCAAGCCGTTCTGGTTGAGGCCCAGAAGGAGTTGACGCGATGGCGAGCCAGGGCGAGGACGGCTTGGGTGCGGCGTCTGCGCTCGGCTGTGCGTGGTGCGCAGGGTCAGTGTCGCCACCAGCAGCCGTGCGGCTGTGTTCACGAGTTGCGGCGGCCGGTCCTGTATGCGCAGCCTCCGGTCGAGGACCGTGCTGGATCACAGCCTGGTGGCCAGCCAGATGGTCACGGCCGCGGTGGCGGTGAGCCCGACGTTGAGTGCGATCCGGCGGTCTTCGCCGGTCAGGTGCACGGCGATCGCACCGGTCTGCAGGAGGACGAAACCGATGGCCGAGGCTGGCGCCAGCGAGGGCGCGATGCCGGTCAGCGGTGGCAGGACCAGGCCGGTCGCGCCGAGTATTTCGACCGTCCCCAGTGCCCTGAGGGCGGGCAAGGGTACGCGGTCGGCCCAGGCCATCATCGGGCGGAGTTGATCGCGGCTGCGGATCACCTTCAGCGTTCCTGCGTAGCAGTAGAAGAGGGCGAGCAGCCCGGCGACGATCCAGTAGGCGATGTTCATCGTTCCCGTTCATGGGCCACCGGTTCGCGTGGCCCCGTCGATTGCGTCGATTGTCGGGCAAGCCCCTGGAGAAGGCCCGGTTCGTCGTCCGAGGAGGCCGGACGGGAAAGGCGGCAGCGCCACGGCCGCGCCGGTCGTAGGAAGGGGGCTGGGCCGTTCTGTCCCATCGGCATCAGGCGAGGTCGGCGGCGGGCTCGGTCGCGTAGCGGCTCATCGCATCGATGTTGGCCTGTCGCGTCAGCGGCCGGCCGTCGGAGAGCACCTCCTGGAGGTCTCGGAAGTACTGCACGTACAGGTCGGGGGTGAATGTGCTGAGCATGACGGCGGGCTGGTCGGTCGGGTTGGCGAAGGTGTGCGGGGTGCCTGGCGGAACCATCACGAGCGTGCCCGTGGTGGCGTCGTGGTCCTCGTCCCCAATGGTGAACCGCACGGTGCCGGAGAGGACGTAGAAGCCCTCGTCGTGTTGGGCGTGACGGTGCTGCGGCGGTCCCTGGGTGCGCGGGGCGAGGATGGACTCGGTGATCGCGAGGCGGTGCCCGGTGTGGCTGCCGTCCTCCAGGACGCGCATGCGCGTGGTGCCCAGAACGATCGTCTCGCCGTCGCCGGGCCCCACCACCGACACGGCGGGGCCGGCCTGCGGCTCGCTGGTCTTCGCTTCTTCGGTCATGCTCACCAGTGCACCGCCGAGGCCCCGCCGGTGTCCAAGACCCATCCTGCGGTGGCGATACCTCGTGGGTATCGTTGCAGCGTGGAGCTGAGGACCTTGCGCTACTTCGTGGCGGTCGCCGAGGAACTCCACTTCGGCAGGGCCGCCACCCGACTGCACATGAGTCAGCCGCCGCTGAGCCGGGCGATCAAGCAGTTGGAGGCCGACATCGGGGCCCTGCTGTTCGCCCGCTCGCCCACAGGCGTCACGCTCACCGAGGTGGGCGCGGTGCTGCTCGACGAGGCGCGGGCCCTGCTCGACCATGCCGACCGCGTCCGTGTACGCGTGAGCGCGGCGGCCGACGTCGCGACCCTCACCGTCGGCATCCTGGGCGACGGCACCGACCCGGGAGTATCCAGGCTGGCCGCCGCCTACCGACGACGCCACCCCGGCATCGACATCCGCATCCGCGACACCGATCTGACCGACCCGACGTGCGGGCTGCGCGCCGGACTGGTCGACGTCGCCCTCACCCGGGCGCCGTTCGACGAGACCACCTTGACGGTGCGTGCGCTGAGGACCGATCCGGTCGGCGTGGTCCTGCGCGTCGACGATCCGCTGGCCCGCTGCGAACGGCTGCGGCTGGCTGAGCTGAGCGACCGCCGCTGGTTCCAGTTTCCGCAGGGCACCGACCCCATCTGGCAGTCGTACTGGAACGGCGGCAGGCCGCGTGAGGGCCCCGTGGTGCGCGCGGTCCAGGAATGCCTGCAGGCCGTGCTGTGGAACGGCACGGTCGGCCTGGCGCCACTCGGACACGACCTGCCCGCGGAGCTGGCCGTGGTTCCGCTGACCGATATGACGCCGAGCCGAGTGGTAGCGGTGTGGAACGAAGGCGACACCAACCCGTTGATCCGAACATTCATCGAGATCGCGACAGCCGCGTACCGTCGCTGAGCGCCGGCAACCTATGCTGCCGCAGCTCGGGTTCTGGCTCAGCTTCCGTGCAGCGACCGCTCTGAGTGACGGCTGACTGTCTGCAGACGGGACTCGAAGTTGCCCGAAAAAGGGCTGTGGTCAAGGCAGTTGGGCTGACAGTTCGGGGCCGTGGAAGAGATCGTGCTCCATCTGAAGGAGCCTGCCCGGAGTGTGGGGCCTGATCGACCCGCGTTCATAGTTCCTACCTGCGTTTTCCCGCCGACGTGCCGAGCGCCGGGCGAAGGGCTGTGCTGCAACTTCGCGGCCGGCGGTTCCGCTGCCGGAACACCATGTGCCCGCGCCGGACCTTCGTGGAGCAGATATCCGGCCTGACCCGCCGGTACGGTCAGCGCACGGAACGACTGCGCTCGACCCTGGCCGCACTCGGTCTCGCCCTGGCCGGCCGCCGTCCTCGGCGTGTCCGTGAGCCGGAGCACGGTCTGGCGCCTGGTCAACGCGCTTCCCGAGCCGGACGTGCCGACGCCGCGGGTGGGCGGTGTCGACGAGTACGCAACCCGCAAGGGCCGCCACTACGGCGCTGTCCTGGTGGACGTCGAAACCAGCCGTCCCATTGATCTCCTCCCGGACCGAGAGGCATCCGGTCCGGCGGCCTGACTCGCCCAGCGGCCAGGCGCCGAGGTGGTCTGCCGGGACCGAGCACCGTTCTTCGCCGAGGGCGCCGCCGCCGGAGCGCCGCAGGCGGTCCAGGTCGCGGACAGATGGCATCTCTGGCACAACCTGAGCGAGGCCGCCGAGCGGAGTGTTGCCCAGCATCGTCGCTGCCTGCACGTTCTGAGACCCGCGACATCTGAGCCCCAGCCTGGCCGATGCGGCTACCAGGGCCTCGGCGCCCAGACCGGCGGGCGCGTGGTCACGCCACCGCATCGCAAGTGCAAGAGGAACCCGCCCGAGTGGTACGAAGAAATGCATGAACGCCGGCGCAAGGCCCACTCCTCGCGGCGTATCCGGGTCGAGCACGGTATTGGGCACCTGAAGAACTGGCGGGCTCTCGCCCGACACCACGGGCGCCGCGAGCACATGAGTGACATCGTCCAAGCCGTTGCCGGACTCCTCTCCCGCCAACAGAACGCCATCCTGGGAAGCAATCCGCACATGTGAACTCAGCAGCGAATCCGCGGGCCTCGACACGCCACCGTCAGCCATGCACGAGCTCGTCAGGCCGCAGTTTCTGCGATGAGGACGGCGGCGGTTACCGGGCCCGAGGTGTCAGTGGTGGCTGCGTCGGCTACCGCTGCCCGGACGGCGCGGGCTACTTCCAGCGGATGGTACCCGGGTGCGACTGCAAGCTGGACTTCGATGTGCCGGCCTGGTGGATGGTCATGTTGCTCCACTTTGACCGGGCGGCTTCCCAGTACGGCGGTGAGGTGGGACACGCCCGGAACAGCCGCTGCGACATCGGCCAGCTCCCCGATGGGGCCCCGCATGGGTCCCGTTCCGGTCGTTGGGAGCGAGCTTCGCGCCGCTGCGGCCTCCGGAGGGGGCCCCATGGCGTTCTCTGCGGTCTGTGGCCTGACGCCTCTCTCCGGGCCCTCGTGGAGATCCGTGACGCGCAGATCGACTGACTCAGTGGCAAGGCCGAGCTTTTCAGTGGCCACGTTGAGCAATGCACTCCTCAACTGCTCCGTGGTGCGGGGAAGTGGCTCCCCCACGAATGCGGTGAATGCGGCCTCGATCCTGAGCGGGCCAGGCGGCAGCGCGCTGGACGGCGGACGGACGGACGGCTCGGACACGGGGCCGAGCGATGCCGGC
The DNA here is from genome assembly GCF_053593015.1 of Streptomyces sp. NPDC002403. Classification (NCBI taxonomy): domain Bacteria; kingdom Bacillati; phylum Actinomycetota; class Actinomycetes; order Kitasatosporales; family Streptomycetaceae; genus Streptomyces; species Streptomyces sp. NPDC002403. The sequence goes on from NZ_JBSFBQ010000003.1 coordinate 67,165, forward strand.
CCGATGCGCAGGCTTTCCAGCCGAACGCCGGGAATCTCGGCGGCCGTGCGCCCAAGGGCCCGGACGGCTGCTTGCTCGGTGATCCACGTTCCGTCGTCAGGCCCGCCGAGAGGAAGCAGCCGACCCAGGTCGAGATGGCGCCGTACTGCCTGCATCCATGCCTCAGTTTTCACCGGACTCTCACCCGCTTCCATGGCCGCGGCTCTCTTCCTCCCGCATTGCGCCCCGATTCCGCAGGAGCTCTGGGCAGGGGCACCTCGTACCACTCGTTGAACCACTCCGTCTCATGGCTCACACCCTGATAGATACCGCTAAAACGAATATAATCCTGTCAAAGAGTGCCTTGGTGATCTCCTTCAGGGAGGAATAGCCCGATGACTGAGAACACCGGCGGAAAGCACGGCCGTGCGCCCGGCTCTCGCGGTCGGACGACCATTGCCGATGTGGTGGTAGAGAAGATCGCCGGAATGGCGGCCCGCGATGTGCCCGGCGTCCATGCCCTGGGTAGCGGATTCGCACGCTCGATGGGATCCATGCGGGAGCGGATGCCCGGCGCAGGTAGCGGCAAGTCCGTCACGCGCGGGGTCAGTGTCGAGGTGGGAGAGGTGCAGGCGGCCATCGATCTGGAGATCGTCGTCGACTACGGCGTCTCCATCACGGACGTGGCCAGTGACGTGCGCGAGAACGTGATCTCCGCAGTGGAGCGGATGGCGGGCCTGGAAGTCGTGGAAGTCAACATCGCGGTCAGCGATGTGAAGCTGCCCGACGAGGAGGACGAAGAGGAGCAGCAGCGGGTCCAGTAGCCAAGGGGGAGCAGCCCGCTTGAGTGAAGGAGCGCGTGATGAGCAAGGCTGTGGTCGGCTTGATTGCCGGAATGGCACTGGGCTTCGCCGGTTACTTCGGTGGCTTCTGGGCCTTTCTGCTGGTGCTGGTACTGGGTGCCGTCGGACTTGTCGCCGGGCGCTTGATGGAAGGTGATCTCGAGCCGGGTGACTTCATCCGCCGGCGCCATGATGACCACCAGCGAGTGCGCGACAGCCGACGACAGGCTCAGGGAGACTGGCGGCAGTGACCAGTGATGTCGATCGTCGTCCGGGCATACCTCGCAGAGAGCGGGGTGCGACCACGGTCTCCGACCATGTCGTCGCGAAGATCGCTTCCCACGTGGCCCGCGAGGCGCTGAGCCGGTTCACCGATTCGGCCCGCCGTGTACCGCCCGGCCGCCGGACACCACGCGTGACGACATCTGTGCGGCGGGCACCGGAGCGGAACGAGCACGCCGCAGGACGAGTCGGCGATACCAGCCATGGCCCTCCGGACATGCTCGGCGAACCGGACATGCTCGGCGAAGTACGGATGCGTATCGCCGTTGAGCTGGGCTATCCGTCCGACATCGGGGCTCAGTGCGCTGCGGTGCGTCGCGAGGTCATCGAGCAGCTCAGGACATGGGCCGGCATGGATGTCTCCGAACTCACGGTGTCGGTCGAGAAGTTGCACTCGGTGCACTCGCGGCATGGAGACCGGGAGAGAGTGAGATGAGCGCGAACACCAGACGGCAGCCGACCGGCGATGGCGAAGTTCCCTCCGGTACGGGACACGCAACTTCATCCGCAGGTACCCCCACCGGCGGCGCGACAGCAGCGGTCCACGGATCGGGCCGGTCGGCGCGCCGCTTCTGGTCCGCGCGACGGATTCCCGCAGCCATCGTGGCGTTGCTGTCCGTCGCAGGCATTGGGCTGCTCCTGTACGACGTGGTCTCGGTGCGTGCAGGCCGGCCCGGGATGAGCTGGCGACGGCGGCTCGCCGAGGAACTGGCCACGCGACCGCTGCACGACATCTGGATGACTGTCGGGGCCGCGGTGGCGATGGCCCTTGGACTGTGGCTTTTCCTGCTGGCGGTGACGCCGGGACTGCGCAGAGTACTACCCATGCGGCAGCCCACCGGAAGCGCCGGAACAAGGGAGGTCCACGCCGGGCTCGACCGCCACGCAGCCGCACTGAATCTGCGCGACCGGGCCGTACGGGTGTCCGGTGTGCAATCGGCACGGGTCGATTTCGGCCGCCGGAAAGTCAAAGCCCGGGCACAGGCACATTTCCGCGATCTCAACGAGGTCCACGCGGATCTGGATGCCGCGCTGAACGAAGCCGTGACGAACCTGGGTCTCGCCCGGACGCCCACGCTGGATGTGCGCGTCCGGCGCCCGAAGAAGGGGTGAGGTGTCCCATGCTCAAGGCAGTGAACCGGGTGTTGCTGGGACTGCTCGGCCTTGGACTGTTCGCCCTGGGCGGCGGCGTGCTGCTCGGTGGGCTGGATCTGCAGAGCCACTGGGGGTTCTACATGCCAGGCTGGTGGCCCTTCCGAGGCCCGGAGGATGTCGTGCTGGGCACCTGGGGACGCGCCCGGTGGCGGGAGGAGGACTGGTGGTGGCCGGCCGTCATCGCGGTTCTCGTCGTGCTTCTCGCGCTGCTGCTTTGGTGGCTTCTGGCGCAGTTGCACAGACACCGGCTGGGCCAGGTCCTCATCGAGAGCGAAGGTGACGCGGCGGCCCGACTCAATGGACGTGCGCTGGAGGACGCAATCGAGGAAGAGGCGCAGGTGCTGGATGGGATCTCGCAGGCCCATGTGCGGCTGACAGGTCGGCGTGCTGCTCCGGCCGCACGAGTAAGGCTGTTGCTCAAGCCTCACGCAGAACCGGTGCGGACTCTGGAGCAACTGAGCGGGGAAACGCTCGCACACGCACGGGACTCGGCAGGCCTGGACCGCCTCCCGTCGGAGGTCAGGCTCCGGGAAGGCCGCCACCGCGCCCGCCGCGTTGCCTAGGTGTTCTGTCCACGGGAGTTGGTGAGGGTTATGGCACGGATGTGGTGATCTTGAACGAGTGAGGCCTTCTGGTCCGGTGTGGATTGCGATACCTCCGTCGGCAGGAGGCTCTCCTGCGGGGGTGGCGAACGATCTGTGCCACTCACGTTGTTGAGGTATCTGGTGGGCTGCTGAGAGACGGCCTGTCTTCGAGGGTGATGTCGATGCCGTTCAGTGCGCGCTTCGGTGCGGCCTTTGTTGAGGATGGACCGCGGGCCTCGACCGTTCGGCAGAGGCTTCTGCAGCTGGCGCGGTCTTCGGCTCGAACGCACCTTCACGGTGCCTGGGCACGGCGGTCTTCATGGGGTCGAAATGTCGGTCAGTACGGTCTTGGAGCGGGTCCCGTTACGCGAGATGCTGCCATAGAGCTTCGTGCGGACGAGGCCATACCTCTCGAATTGAATCGCGCTTTCAGGATGATTTTCGGAAGCTGAATGAGTCGCGTCGTGGCGTCGCTGGCGACGAGGGCTCGGACGATGATGACGGCCATACGGAAGCACCGGGTGTGCCTGTTCTCGTGGCACATCCCTTTTCCTGGACTGGTGGACGAGCTCCTCGCGCGGTCTGCATCGCGGTGCATACGTGTGAGGCGCATACTAAAAAGACCTGGGAGAACGGAGGACGCCATGATCATCCTCGGCGTCATTCTGCTGGTCATCGGTCTGTTGGCCGGCATATCGATTCTGTGGACCATCGGTATCGTGCTCGTCGCGATCGGCATCGTTCTTTGGATCCTGGGTGCCGTCGGGCATGCAGTGGGCGGTCGACGGCACTACTGGTAGTGCCGCTTGCTCCGGTTCCTCGTGCACGCGGCCACTGTGATGTCCAACGGCGGCTTTGATCCGGGCGTACTCGGACGCCGCGTGCTGTTCAGCGTCCCGGAGGGGAGCACACATGGCTGTACGTCATCAGCTCATCGCCCGGGATCCGTCCGTGCTCTGGGCGGTTCTGGAGGACGAGAGCCGCTACGCGGACTGGGTGGTGGGGACCTCGGACTCCGCCCCGGGCAAAGGGCATTGGCCGGAAGTCGGATCGTCGATCAAATACACGGCGCGTGTCGGGCCGAAGGAGTTCCACGGACACACGACGGTCCGTCGTCTCGACGCCCCGCGCGCACTGGAACTCGAAGTGGACGGGGGACCGTTGGGTACGGCACGGATCGCTTTCGACATCCGGCCGTGGGGCGAGAAGACCCTCGTCATTCTCGACGAGCATCCGCTGCGCGGCCTGGGAGGGAGTCTCCACAACACAGTTGTCGACGCCCTCGCGCAGATCCGGCACCGCAGCATGTTGCGGCGACTTGCGGAAGTCGTCGAAGGAATGCCTCAGGACACGGGGTGATTGACGGGCCGAGAGGACCAGCCCCAACTACCGGTCAGTTGAATGGGTCCAGTAGCTCAGCGAGACGCTCGGCTGGGGTTGCCCAGGCGAGCGTCTTTCGTGGTCGGCAGTTGAGTCCGGAGGACACCGCCTCCAGCTGTTCAGGATTGTGGGACGGGTCAATGTCCCTGGGGAAATGCTGTCGCAGCAAGGCCGTTGGCCTCTTCGAGCCGTGCCGCCCGGGGCCGGCCGCATAGCGGAAGTGGACCGAATGCCTGTGGACTTGGTGCACGGCTGGTGGGCCGCCACCCCCACGTCCTGGTCACAGGGCAGGGAACGCCGAAGGCGCGGCGGAAGAGGATTGGACGGTCGTGGTCGGAAGCGTTACGTGTGGCCAGGAAACCGTGGTCGCACGGCAGATGGAGGATGAGCCTGTGCCGTCGTCCGATGCACCCCCAAATCATCGATCCCCACAGCAGCCGCCCACCCCGGCTGATGCGCCTCTAGCTTTTGCTCAAGGTGCGAGGCGCCCGATACCGATCAGACTTGAATGCATGGCAGAAGAACGACAGCCCTACGACGAAAGCCACGACTTCCCAAACGCGGCGGAGCGATTTGGAAACGCGCGCCGCGAACACGTCAAGCTACGTATTGTGGGCTGGTGCCTTGTTGCAACTTCGTCGCCGCTGCAGGCAGTCACGTTGAGGCCGCCGGAGTCCGGCCATGGGATTGATCACGGGACTGCTCACGCTCTCTGTCGCACCGGTCAGCGGTATTCCGCGGTCTGATCGGGGCGGCGGAAGCTCAGCGACACTGCCGAGCACGAACTGTACGACTCGGGAAGAGGAAAGGCTACTCGACCAGCCAGGTCGGCCCCGCACCGAACGATCGAAGGTGACGCACTCATGGATGACACAGCCAAGGTGACCCTCGCGGCCGCAGTAGTGGGCGGCTACGTGCTGGGCCGGACGAAAAAGGGCCGGCTTGCCCTGACCATTGCAACGTACCTGGCGGGAAGACGATTCGGCCTGGAACCCCGACAGCTCGCCGCCGAAGGGATGCGCAGACTAGGAGAGATTCCCCAGTTCGCCGAGCTGCAGGAGCAGCTGAAAGGGGAAGTCTTCGACGCAGGCCGTAAGGCAGTGGCTGCCGCCGCCGACCGGGGCATGAGTTCGCTGGCCGACGCCATCAGCGACCGTACGGCCCGGCTCGGTGAGAAGCAGGATGAGGGGGAGGAGGAGGGGGACGAGGAGGAGTACGAGCTGGAAGAGGGAGGCGCGGAGTACGAGGAAGAGGAGGAACCGGAAGAGGAAGAGCCGGAGGCCGAGTACGAAGAGGGCCAGGATGAGGAGGAGCAGCCAGAAGAGGAATACGAGGAGGAAGAGGAAGAGCCGGAAGCGAGGCAGTCGAAGCAGCGCCGCAGTTCTCGTCAATCAGCCCAGCCCAGAGGAGGCGCGGCGCACGAGAAGGCCGCTCCCGCTCGTGGAGAGAAGCCACGGACAGGCAAGAAGTCTGCCGCCCGGAAGACGGCCCCGGCGAAGAAGACGGCTGCGAAGAAGGCTGCTCCGGCCAAGAAGTCCGCCGCCCGGAAGACGGCCCCGGCGAAGAAGACGGCTGCGAAGAAGACTGCTCCGGCCAAGAAGTCCGCCGCCCGGAAGACGGCCCCGCCAAAGAAGACGGCTGCAAAGAAGACCGCTCCGGCCAAGAAGTCCGCCGCCCGGAAGACGACGTCGTCGAAGCGAGCAGCGTCCAAGCGCGCCGATCGTCGGAGGTAGTCAGTCATGACCAGGACGGAAACAGACCAGGCCGCAGCAGAAAAGTCGGGTGTGGATCGGCTTCGCGAAGAGGCGTCCAACTTCCTCAGCGCACAGGTGGAGAGGCTCGCCGAGAAGGCGGGCGAAAAACTGACCGACGTCACTGGGCAGCTCACCGATGTGGCCGAGAGCGGATCGCTTCCCGCGATCGGCTCCCGCATTCTCCAGGGCGACTCCCCGCTGAAGGCATTCGTCGGAGAGAAAGCCAAGGGCGTCAAGGACAAAGTCGTGGGGAAGGTCAAGGAGGCGTTCGGCGGCGGAAAGGGGAAACGCAAGTCGAGCGGCGGCAAGGTCATGAACATCATCGAGGTTCTCGATGTGGGAGTGCCCTTGCGTGTCGCGTACGACCACTGGACGCAGTACGACCAGTTCAGTAGCTTCGCGAAGGGCGTTCGCGACGTCTCGAAGAGCGATGAGATGTCCAGTGACTGGAAGGTCAAAGTCGGCCCTTCCTCGCGCAGCTTCAAAGCGACTGTCCAGGAACAGATTCCCGACGACCGCATCGTTTGGACATCCGAGGGAGCCAAGGGAACCACCCGTGGTGCGGTCAGCTTCCATGAGCTGGCACCCAGCCTGACTCGAATCGTCCTGGTCGTGGAGTACTACCCGTCCGGGTTCTTCGAGAAGACGGGCAACCTGTGGCGCGCCCAAGGGCGTCGCATGCGACTCGACTTCAAGCACTTTCAGCGATACGTCTCCCTCGCCCAGGAAGAGCCCGAGGGCTGGCGCGGTGAAATCCGGGACGGTGAAGTCGTTGTGTCCCACGAAGACGCCATGGAAGAAGAGGAGGCAGCCGAGCAGGAGGACGCACAAGGCGAGGAGGCCGAGGACGAGGGTTCCGAGGACTACGAGCCCGAGGACGAAGACTACGAGGACGAGGACGAGCCCGAGGACGAGGACGAGCCCGAGGACGAGGAGGAGCCCGAGGACGAAGACTACGAGGACGAGGACGAGGAGGAGCCTGACGACGAAGACTACGAGGACGAGGACGAGGACGAGGACGAGGACGAGGACGAGGACGAAGAAGAAGGAGAAGAAGGCGAAGAAGAGGAAGAGGAGGACGCAACCCCCTCTCGGGGACGAGGACGACGGCGGTGACGCCGTGACTGGCGACGCCTTCAGACAGGGGCCTACCCGTTTCGGGGCCGCAGGCCACCAATCTTGTCGGGCCGCAGTTCAGGCCTCCCTGAGAAAGGAGTTCGTGCACAGCCTGATGCCGTTAGCGGACACCGGCGAGGATGCGGCGCGGACGGCCGTTGACGTCCGTGGTTCCGTCCGGGGCCAAAGGTGCGGCTCTGCTCCGGAAGAGGCGCGCCAGGAACTTCCGCGGATAGGAATGCAATTGCTCCCGCCACGCATACTGCTCCGGCCACCTCGAAGGGCAGCTCCGTGTCCGTCACGAAGGGCGGGTCGAGCCCTGCCTGCCGTGTGGCGTCTGCCTTGTCCCTGACCGCATCGATGTGCTGCGGATCCCGTGTGTAGGTGTAGGCAGGTCAGTGCTCCAGGGCGGCGTCGATGTTCAGTTCGGCACAGAGCGCGGCCGTCCGGTGGAGCGGGTCCTGTTGTCATAGTGCGTACAGTCGGCGCTGCGGGCGCCGTGCTTCGCTTCCAACCGCGCGTACACCAAGCCATGCGCAGCCGCCAGTTCGGCGGTGGTGTATCCGGGCACGCCTGCGGCGATCCGGACCGCCTCCAGGACAACAACGTCCACACCTGCCCGGACCAGTTCCCATGAGGTGCAGAGGCCGGCGATGCTGCCGCCGATGACTGCGACGTCTGTGGTCAGATCGGTGCTGGGGGCGGACAACCGGTACGCGGCGTGGTGGCGATCCAGTACGCCGCGTCAACAGTCCGGTGTTCTGCAGCCACGAGACTGAGGCAGGGTGCTGGTGCCGAAGAGGTGCCTCCGAACTGGTCGCCGAAGGCACCTCCAGCGCAGAAAAGCTCCTGCTGCAAGTCTCTGAGTGGCGAGACTCTGCCGGGCTACCAGTAGTGCTTCGACCAGCGACCGCGTGCCCCAGCGACCCCAAGATCCACATGGCAACCCCGATAGCTGCGAGAACTATCCCGATGGTCCACGGTGTGGAGATTCCGGTCACGAACCCGGCGAGAAGCAAAATGATTCCGAGGATGATCACGGTGTCTCCGATCTGGCACATATCCTCATTTATTACGGTGACCCCTGTACACCGCAAGGGCAACTGCTCAGAGAATGGGCACATGCGCCTGCCGTGAACTGTTCTTCAGTGCCGGATCGTCGGAGAAAAGGTCAACGAGAGCGAACTCCGGCGTTTCATCAATTGCAAAACGCGCGTTACGCTGGTCGCCTTTTGCATTCGTCACCAGCGCCCAGGGCCTCAGTGAAAGCGGTCCCTTCCTCGGCGGATAGCGTGCCACCACCCCTCACGTACGGCGTTTCTTATGCGGCAGCAATGACGCTATGCAGCCAGTGGGGAGGCTGGGGCACGCGGCCAGGAGGGTGCGTCCGGCGCTGAAGCAATGTGCGAGCTCCGAGATGCGGCCAGCCCAGGCCGTATATCATGGAACGGCGTCTTGTGAAGGTGACGTGGGCATCATGTCGTCTCCGATTCCGGAGCGGGAACATGGCCGTAGGCGAAGAGGACGAGACAGGGCGCGTCCGGCGTCCGTCCAGCAAGAAGCCCGTCAAGAAGACCGTCAAGAAGACCGCCAGGAAAGCCGGCGCCGCAGGGGCCGGCAGCCGCACGAACGAAACGAAGCGTGTGGCCCGTCGGGTTTCGGCCCCGCGAGCAATGAAGTATGCGGCTGAGCAGCTCCAGGAGCTTCTGGGGCGAGCACCCGAGTCCGTCTCGGCGGTGAAGCCGACGGAGGGCGGCTGGCAGGCGGACGTGGAAGTCATGGAGCTGGAGCGTATCCCCGGCACCACCAGCGTGATGGCGAGTTACCGGGTGACGCTGGACGAGGAAGGTGAACTGCTGGCGTACGAGCGCACCCGCCGCTACACCCGAGCCCAGATCGACCCGCGTGGCTAGGGCCGGAATACCACTGGCGGCCTCGTCCGGAGCCACGTGTGAGCTGCCGAAAGGAGGCACCATGACTATGGTGCCGCAGGGCGGAGGAACCGTTTCCAGGGCCGGCGGAGGAGGATCGGGGAACCTTTACGACATCCTCGAGTTGATTCTGGACCGCGGCCTGGTGATCGATGTCTTTGTACGCGTGTCCTTGGTGGGCATCGAGATCCTCAAGATCGATGCCCGCATCGTCGTGGCGAGCGTGGATACCTACCTGCGCTTCGCGGAGGCCTGTAACCGCCTCGACCTCGAAGAGGGCCGCAAGGCTCCGTCTCAGCTGACCGACCTGGTCGGTGAGGTGACCGAGGGCGGAGCGCATGGCAAGGCGAAGGGTGCGCTGAGCGGGGCTGCTGACGTGCTGACCGACGCCCTGAAGGGAGGGCATGACGACGAGGAGGCCGAGCAGTCAGAAAAGAGGCGCAAGGAACCCGAGGAGAGGCGGGAGCGGCCGCGGCGTCGGCCTGCCGCCCGACGCCGCGAGGAGTGAACCATGGCCGTATACGTGTATTCCATTGTCCTGGCCACCCATCCGCAGCGCTTGGACGGCCTCCACGGGGTGGGGGACCCGCCGGCGACCCTCCGCACAGTGCGCACCGAAACGCTGTCCGCGGTCGTCAGCGACGCGCCCGAGGAGCTGCGTCCCAAACGCCGAGACCTCGGCGCGCACCAGGCCGTCCAGGAACAGCTGATGGCCGACGGCACCGTTTTGCCACTGCAGTTCGGCTTCACCACCGTGGACGACGAAGCTGTTCGAGCGGTCCTGGAGGACGGTACGGACAACTTCAGCGAACGCTTGCGGGCGCTGGAGGGCTGCGTGGAGTACCACCTGAAGGCCGCCCAGGACGAGGATGCGCTGTTGCGCCAAATCCTTCGGGAGTCCGATGAGGCGCGTGAGCTCAACGAGGAGATCAGAAGCGGACGCGGCAGCCCGGAACTGCCGCTCGCCCTCGGGGAGCTCGTCTCCCAAGAGGTGCAGGCGCGGCAGGATCGGCTCGCCGTCACAGTCCTCGACGCGTTGCGCGGACTCGCGCGGGAAGAACGCTCGTCGAAGCCGACCGGGAACGACTTCTTGAATGTGTCCTTCCTTGTGGAGCGGGACCACGAGAAGACCTTCCTCGGTGCGGAACAGGATATCGCCAAGGAACTGGGCGAGGACTTCGACCTGCGACTGGTCGGCCCGCTGCCCGCCTACAGCTTCGTCTGAGGAGTCCTCATGGGACTGCTGACTCAACTCGCGACTCTTCCGCTGGCGCCGGTGCGTGGCGTGGCCTGGGTCATGGAGCGCGTCGTCGAGGCCGCGGAGAACGAGTACTACGACCCAGCCCCCGTCGAACGGGAACTCGCCGCACTTGAGCGAGCGCTCGTGGCGGGAGAAATCGACGAGGAAGCCTTCGACCGGCGCGAGGACGAGTTGCTGGACCGGCTGGACGAGATCAGGGCCCATGTCCAGGGCGTCGATACCTGATCGCGCAGCCGGTGGAACGGGCGCATTGCCACGCGCTCCCGTCGAAGCAACGGGACACCAGGGAATTGAGGTGCAGGGGCCGTGACCGAACCCGTCGCCAGGAGGCTGGGCGACCTCCCGTCCAGGTCCGCCCCGTACGGCCAGGGCTCCTCGGCCAATCTCGCCGACATCCTGGAGCGTGTCCTGGACAAAGGCATCGTCATCGCAGGCGATATCCAGATCAACCTCCTGGACATCGAACTCCTTACCATCAAGTTGCGCCTGCTGATCGCTTCGGTGGACAAAGCGAAGGAAATGGGCATTGACTGGTGGGAGCACGATCCCTCACTGTCGTCACGCGCCAACGACGGCCGCTCACTCGCCGAGGAGAACAAACGGCTGCGGGCAGAAATCACGGCGCTGCGCGAGGACCGTGAGTTGCCACGGGTCAGGGACGAGGAGGACCGCCCTGCGGCTCCCCGGCGCACCTCGCGCACCTCACGCACCAAACGAGCAGATCCCAGCCCCCGCAGCGAGAGGCGGGACGAGCCATGACCGCCACGATCTCCTACGTGTACGCCATAGCACGGGACGCCGACGGATCGCTGGACGAAGCTCTCTCCGGGCTCCCCGGAGTGGCGGAGGCGCCGGTGCATCTAGTGCGCGTAGAAGACAGCGACGATGTGGTGGTCGCCGTGAGCCCGGTACCCGAGCGGGACTTCCAAGAAGCCGCGCTGCGAGCGCATCTTGAGGAATTGGACTGGCTGGAGTCAGTGGCCCGCGCCCATCACCGGGTGATTGAGGCCTTGGCCGCCCGCACCGCCGTCCTGCCACTGCGTCTGGCGACGGTATACCTCGACGACGAGCGGGTGCGACTCATGCTCCGGGCTCGCCATGAGGCGTTTGCCGGCAGACTGAGCGACCTGGCGGCGCAGGTGGAGTGGGGCGTCAAGATCTATGTCGAAGCAGCCACTGAGGCCGAGAGGCCGGCAGGCCCACCCGCTGATGCGGGTCTGAGCCCCGGGCGGGCCTACCTCAGCGAGCGCAGAGCACAGCGACACGCCCGCGAAGACGCCTATCGGGGCGCCGAACAGGCGGCCGAGCGGGTCGAGGCCGCCGCCCGTGCTCATGCGGTTGATCGCGTCCAGCACCGGCCGCAGCAAGGCGAACTCGCCCGCGGGCCGGGGGAGAACGTCATCAACGATGCCTACCTTGTGCCGCTGCAACAGGCCGAGGATTTCCGTGCTGATGTCATGCAGGCCGCAGAAGGACTACCCGGGGTACGCGTCGAAGTCACCGGGCCGTGGGCCCCGTACTCCTTCGCCACCCTCGCCGAAACCGAACCGTTGAAGAGGGCCACGTCGTGAGGGCGGCGGGCAGGCCGGGGACCGCGCCGGAGGAGCCGCTGCCGCAACGGCAGATCGCACTGATCGACCTGCTGGACCGGTTGCTCAGCGGAGGCGTGGTGCTCACCGGTGACGTCGTGCTCTCCATCGCCGATATCGACCTCGTCCGCATATCGCTGCGCGCGCTGATCGTCTCCATCAGCGAACAGAATCCTTCCCCGTGGCATCCCATCTCAGCACCCAGGGGAGACGACGATGTCAGGTGAGGAGCGTCTGCCCGGAAGTCGCCTTGACGAGATCGCCGATGCCGCCGACCGCGCCTTCCGCATGCTGCCCGCAGTGCCGCAGGACATCCTGCCCCGGGGCGGTGCGGAGGCGCGAAGGCCGGCCCATCGGATCACTACCGCCCCGGACACGGTGGAACGGGACCTGATCAAACTCGTACTCACACTCGTCGAGCTGCTACGGCAGCTCATGGAACGGCAGGCCCTTCAGCGGGTCGACGCAGGAGACCTCACCGAGGAACAGGAGGAGCGCCTCGGCGCAACTTTGATGATCCTGCACAGTCGTATGATTGAACTCTGCTCTCGGTACGACCTTTCCATGCAAGATCTCAACTTGGATCTCGGACCTCTCGGAACTCTGCTGCCACCACCCGAATGACGTCAGGGAGAACGAAATGGGTATCGGAAAGAAGTCAAAGAACATTGGCGAAATCGCGGAGGGGAAAACAAAGGAATCGGTCGGGCGGGCCGTGGGTAACGAAAGATTGGAGGGAAAGGGGAGGGCCCAAAAGGTGAAGGGCAAGGTGAAGCAGGTCGTCGAGAAGGGCAAGGACACCTTCAGGCACTGAAAGAAAGACACGCCGCACCGACCCGCTGCCACACTCCGAAAAGGCGGGCCGGCGTTCGGTGGAGCAAGTGCCGATTCGTTGCAATCGACGCAACCGGCGACGGGGCAGTGCGCCCTCGTAGTGCGAGACGCTGAGGAGGGCATTTGTCTGCGCTCACATCATGTATGTACCGGGTGACACACAGTGGGCTGCTCAAACGAATGCGCCCGGCGAACGTCTCCGTAACCATCAACCACGGGCCATTCTTTTGTCGTCGTACCCCGGCGGTTATGGGAATGCACTGACCGGTCGGAGTCGCGGAGTCGCCGTACCCGTCTGCTCCGAGTCCGAAGCCCTGGCGAAGTTCTCCGACCTCTACTCGATGCGGAAATCCTGCTTGTGAGCGATCCTGATTCCGGTGTGAACGAGGTGGAACGCGAAACCGGAAGACCCGTCGCAAGCGATGGACATGCCAAGGAAGGGAAGCACCGTGAGGCTCCCGGAAACCCGAGGCGAGGTGTCTGCCGCTCTGATCGAGGCGCTCGGCCGGGAACCGGGTCGGCGCAGCCTGCCCGACGTACATCTGGTAGCGGGTACTGACCCGTACGACGACGACCTCCAACTCGCGCTGTACCTCTGCTACGAGTTGCACTACCGCGGCTTCGACGATGTGGACGGCGCCTGGGAGTGGGATCCGGAACTGCTCAGGGTACGTGCCGCGCTGGAGCGGGAGTTCATGGCGGCTTTGCGCGCTGACGTGCCGGTGGCCGAGGATGTCGGCAGCGCGCTGGACGAACTCGTCCTGGAGCCGGCGGACGCCGACGGCGTGTCGTACTTCCTGCGGGACGAGGGCGAGCTGTGGCATCTGCGCGAGTACGCCGCCCACCGCTCGCTTTACCACCTCAAGGAGGCCGATCCGCACGTGTGGGTGATCCCGCGCCTGACAGGCAGGGCCAAGGCGGGAATGGCCGCTGTGGAGTACGACGAATTCGGAGCTGGACGGGCGGAACAGGTCCACTCGAAGCTGTTCGCCGATCTGATGGCGGACCTCGACCTGGACACCTCGTACGGGCGCTACCTCGACGCCGGCTCACGCCAGATGCTCGCGACCGTCAACCTCATGTCACTCTTTGGACTCCACCGGTCACACCGTGGTGCGTTGGTCGGTCACTTCGCCTCGGTGGAGACCACATCGCCACCGGGGGCGCGGCGCCTCGCTCAGGCATTGAAGCGGGCCGGGGCCGGGCCCGCGGCCGTCCACTTCTACGCGGAGCATGTGGAGGCCGACGCCGTGCATGAGCAGCTCGTACGGCATGAGGTCGTCGCCGGCCTGCTCCAGGAGGAGCCTGACCTGGCACCGGACGTCGCCTTCGGTATCGCAGCCACGGGATGGTTGGAAGACCGGTTCGGGGAGCAGTTGCTCTGCGCATGGCGGGGCGGCGAGTCCTCAGTCTGTGTGCCGCTCTGAGGCCGACGGTGGGGCGTTCGGCCTCTTCCGGCCGCGGTGGCTCGTGTCGCACCAAGGGAAGATGAGGCTCCGCCGACAGGTGCACAGCGCGACGACAGGCCGGTCCGAGCGTGCGATGCGGCCGTCCTCCTGGACCACTTCGACCGGCCCCTCCACGAGCATGGGTCCGCCCGGCTCCTGCATGACGCGCCGTGCGGCTGCCCGCGGTGCGGTCTCCGGTTCAGTGCGGTCGTTGTGCACGGATCACCACCAGTTCCTCTGCCTCCTGGCCGTGCTCGATCAGGCCCTGGGTCTCCAGCCAGCCCGCCCGTTCTCGCAGGACAGGCCCGAAGGGAACGGACCGGCGGTCGGTCACAGCCACGTCCAATCCGGCTTCGGCCAGCCGCGCCAGGGTCATCGCCGGGCTGCTCAGCACGGAGTGGACCGCGAGCAGCACACCTCCGGGGCGCAGCAGAGAGGGGCCCCTGGCGCAGAGCCGGTCGAGCACCGCCCGGCCGTCGGTCCCCGCCTCCCAGGCCCGAGCAATACCGCGGCGCGGCATGCGGACGTTCGCGGATGGTACGTACGGCGGGTTCGCCAGCACGAGGTCGAACCTCAGGCCGGTCGCAGGCTCCGTCAGATCACCGCGGCTGGCCCGGATGGCCCGCGCGTGCCCCGACAGCAGTGCGTTCAGTCGTGTCGTGAGTACCGCCGCGGCCGACGTGTCGATGGCGATCACGTGGGCAGCGCCGTGGCGGGCGGCAGCGATCGCCACGGCGCCGGTACCGGTACCCACGTCGAGTACCTTCGCTCCGGGTGACAGATGCTCGCGCCGCAGAGCGGATATCAGCATGGCTGTGTCTTCCTGTGGCGTGTAGACACCCGGAGGCTGGAGGAGTTTCACTGTCGCGTCCGGCTCTCAGAGATCACGCTGGGCCGGCAGAAGGGTCTTCTCCGCCCAGTCGAGCAAGGGCTGCTGATGGTCGCCGACAGCAGGCGGCGCCGCGCCTCGGGGGCCATGAACCCGGATGCGGTCGCCCTGGGTGCGCGACCCACAACGCAGGGACTACCGTCCGGCCTTCTTCAGCCGCTCAGCCGCCTTTGCCGCGGTCTCCTGGGCCTTGCCTGCCATCTGCTCGCCGCGTCCCTCAGCCTTCATGTCCTTGTTGTCCGTGGCACCGCCGACGGTTTCCTTCAGCTTGCTCTTGACCTGCTCGGCCTTCGCCTCTGCCTTACCCATGACGATTCTGTCCTTCACCGTGGGGATGACGTAACCCACCTTCCGTCTACCACTCCGAGGTCGCAATCGGTGAGGCGCCGCGCTCGCGAGCAACTGGGGGGAAGAGCCGCGGGAGCGGCACTCTCCGATCAGTCGGGCGGCTCGGGGACCGGGCGAGAACCGGGACCCGGCGCCGGGGGCGGCTCCGAGTCCGGCTGGGGCTCGGGTTCGCCGGGACCTGGCTCGGACGGCGGCTGCGGGTCGTGCGGCACCGGATCCGGCCGACTGGGGACCGGCTCGGGACCCTCGGGGGAAGGTTCTGTGGTCATCGCTCTCGTCCTTTCTCGCGTCGCTGCCTCGCTACACCCCGGCGGACCGACCGCGAGTTGAGCGAGGTCACCTCGGAAATGGTCCGTGGCAACATGGCAGACTCCGGCTCCACCGTCGGCATCTGGCACGGAGGTGGAGACCGTCAGCGAAGGAACTGGGCCGCGATCTGCACATCGGACACGAGGCCCGCGTACGGCCGCGAGGCATGCTCCCTCGCCCGCTGCGCGGCCCGGGGGACGCACCGTGGCAAGGAACATCCGTGATGGTCCTCGCTGCTCGCCCCTTCGTCCTGCGCGGTGGCGGGGATGCCCCAGTCGGCAGCGAGAGGAGGGCGTCGCGGGATCGCGTCGCTTCAAAGGACCTGCCCATGAACGACTGCATGCGTCGGTCTTCGTCACGGGTGCCGAACGCGCCCCCGCTCACCGCCCCGTCATCAGCTTTCCGGGTGTCGGTCAGCTTTCGACCTCGGTCTTGTCACCGCCCCAGAGGGTGTGGAAGACGCCGTCGCGATCGATGCGGTGGTAGGTGTGTGCGCCGAAGTAGTCGCGCTGGCCTTGAGTGAGGGCGGCGGGGAGGCGCTCGGCGCGCAGGGAGTCGTAGTAGGCGAGGGTGGCGGCGAAGGCGGGGGTGGGGACGCCCTGGGCAGTGGCGGTGGCGATCACGGTGCGCCAGTCGTTCTGTGCGGCGGCGATTTCCTCTGCGAAGCTCTTGTCGGAGAGGAGGCTTGCCATCCGAGGCTGGGCTTCGTAGGCGCTGGTGATCCTGTCGAGGAACGCGGCCCGGATGATGCATCCGCCGCGCCAGATCGCGGCGACCTTCCCGAGGTCGATGTCCCAATCGTATTGCTCGCTGCCGGCCGCGATCTCGTGGAAGCCCTGGGTATAGGCGACGATCTTCGAGGCATACAGTGCCTGCTCGACCTGGTCGGCGAATGCCGCCGCCTTGTCCTCGCCGAGCTTGCGGGCGGTCGGTCCTGCGAGGTGGCGTGAGGCATCACGGAGGGCGGCGTGGCCCGAGACGGAGCGGGCGAAGACGGCCTCGGCGATGCCGGAGACAGGGACACCCAGATCGAGGGCGACCTGCACGGTCCAACGGCCGGTGCCCTTCTGCTCCGCCTGGTCGAGCACAACATCCACGAAGGGCTTGCCGGTCGCCGCATCGACATGTGAGAGCACTTCTGCTGTGATCTCGATGAGGTACGAGTCCAAGCGCCCGGTGTTCCAGACGCGGAAGATGTCCGCGATCTGCGCGGGGGAGTATCCGGCCACGTCGCGAAGCAACTGGTAGGCCTCGCCGATGAGCTGCATGTCCGCGTACTCGATGCCGTTGTGCGTCATCTTTACGAAGTGTCCGGCGCCGTCAGGACCGATATGCGTGACACACGGGGCGCCGTCCTTGGCCTTCGCTGAGATCTTTTCCAGCATCGGCCCAAGCGATTCATAAGATTTTCTGCTGCCGCCTGGCATGATGCTCGGTCCGTTGAGTGCACCTTCTTCGCCGCCGGAGACGCCGGTGCCGACGAAGTGGATGCCCTGCTCGCGCAACTGGCGCTCTCGGCGGCGCGTGTCTGCGAAGTGCGCGTTGCCTCCGTCGATGATGACATCACCGGGCTCCAAGAGAGGCGTGAACTCCGCGATCACTGCGTCCGTGGCCTCTCCGGCCTTCACCATGATGATCAGACGTCGTGGCCTTTCCAGGGCTGCCACGAATTCCTCGGCACTCTCGGTCGCGATGAAATCGCCCTCATTGCCGAACTGTTCGACGAGTTCGTGGGTGCGGGCCGCCGTGCGGTTGTGTACAGCAACGGTGTATCCGTTGCGTGCGAAATTCCGGGCCAGGTTGCGCCCCATGACGGCAAGTCCCGTGACACCGATCTGCGCTGTGCTGCTCATTGCGGCTCTGCCTGCTTCCGGTTTCGTGGTCCTCGGCAGTTCGGCCGACCACCATGATGGAACGGGCTGCTGAGCTTACGAGGTACAGACGATCGCGGACCGGGAGGCTGTCATGGTGTCGCAAATGATCCCCGGATGGTCGTCCGCACTCTGTGGTACGACCGTTTGGTCCGTGCGGAGCGCGCCCCGAAGGCACGGCATTCCTGGGTACTGCGGCTTCGCCGAACTGCGCGACGTTGTGGGCCATCTTCACGAAGTGCCCGGCCCTGTCGGGGCCGATGTGGGTGGTGCACGGGGTGCCGGGACGGCCTGCTCGGCATCGCCCGGACGGGCTCCCTGTGTATATTAGGCAACTGCCTAGGGTGCCTAGGTGCTTCGACGGAGGTGGCGGATGGTTCGGGCGGGTCTCACGACCGGACGCGTGGTGGAGGCGGCGGCCGATCTCGCCGACTCCATCGGCTTCGACAAGGTCACGATCTCCGCACTGGCCCGCGGCTTCGGAGTCAAGGACGCCAGCCTGTATTCGCACGTCAGGAATCTGCACGATCTGCGGACCCGGGTCGCGCTGCTGGCCGCCGGGGAGTTCATCGACCGGATCGCCGCGGCCGTGGCCGGCCGGGCCGGGAAGGACGCCCTGGTCGCGTTCGCCGGCGCCTACCGGGCCTTCGCCCTGGAGCGGCCCGGACGGTACGAGGCGACGCAGATGCGGGTCGACCCCGAAGTCGTCGCGCAGTCGTCCGCGTACCACCGCACCATCGAGACCACGGGCGCGATGCTGCGGGCCTACGGCCTGTCCGAGCCCGATCTCACGGACGCGGTACGGCTGTTGCGCAGCACCTTCCACGGCTACTGCGCCCTGGAGGCGAGCGGCGGCTTCGGTGCGCCACGCGATGTGCAGACGTCCTGGGAGCGGTCCGTCGAGGCCCTGCACTTCCTGCTGGAGCACTGGCCGTCCGCGACGGACGAGAGGAAGAAGGATCATGGCTGACCGTGCGGTGCCGGAGCACACCGGACATCTGAAGGTGCCCGGTGCGACGCTGTACTACGAGGTGCGCGGCGAGGGCCCGTTGCTGCTGATGATGCCCGGTGGGAGCGCCGACGCGGGGCTCTACGACCGGATGGCGGAGCGGCTGGCCGACAGCTGGAGGGTCGCGGCCTTCGACCCGCGCGGCTACTCGCGCAGCGTTCTCGACGGTGCGCCGGGCGACCAGAGGGCGGCTGTGCACAGCGAGGACGCCCACCGGCTGATCGAACTGCTGGCGCCGGACGGCGGGCCGGTGTCCGTCTTCGGTTCCAGTTCGAGCGCGATCGTCGCCCTGGACCTGCTCGCCCGCCACCCGGAGCGACTGCATCAAGTCGTGGCGCATGAACCGCCGTTGGTGGAACTGATGCCCGATCCGGAACGAGGAAGGAAGCTCTTCGCCGCGGTACGCGAATCCTTCCGCGAGGGCGGGGTGGCCGCGGCTATGGCCACCATGACCGAGGGCCTGACGGACCCGGAGGCGGAGCCGCCGGCCGGGGCCGAGCGAAGGGCCGCGCCCGAACCGTCCGCGCGGGAGGCCGAGGCGTTCCAGCGGATGCGGGCCAACCTTCCGGTCTTCCTGGAGCATGTGCTGTGCTCGTTCAGTGGTTACGCACCGGACCCGGCGGCGCTGCGCCGTGGCGCGGGGCAGCTGGTCATCGGCGTCGGGCAGGACTCGCGCACCCTGCTCACGGCGCTTCCCGGGGCCCGGCTGGCGGACGAAGCGGGCGCCAGGCTCGTGGAGTTCCCCGGTGGCCACACCGGGTGCACCGAGGACCCCGACGCGTTCGCCGAGCGGCTGCGGGCGGTCCTGCTCGACCGGACGCTCCGGGGAACGCTCGGCTGAGCCCCGGAGGGCGGCCCGCGGCTGTCCCTGCGTCAGCCCGCGAACACGGTGTCCTTCTGATCGGGGATCACACTGCCGTCGCCGCGGCGTACCGGCCGCGAGGTCCCGTCCGAGGCGGTGTATCCGGTACTGGCGCACGGATACACACCGTTCATCCGGCCCTTCGGCCCGATGAACATGGGGTTGACCAGCCACTTGCCGTCCGCGTCGTCGTAGGAACGGCACATCAGCTCGGCCTTGTTGCGGTTGAGGGCCAGTCGCAGCCCGGTCGCGTCACGGAGCATCGACACATCCGTGTCGGAGTCCCCGGCGGCGAACACCGGCCGCTTCGCGGGGGCCTGCACCCGGGAGGCGGCGGCGCCGCGCACGCCGAAGATCTCCTTGTTGATCCAGCAGCGCTTGCCGTCGATGTAGGTGATCTGCGAGTCGTCGCCGGGGCGTTCGGTGCCGCAGGAGCTCAGGTGCGAGGTGTGGCGGCCCCGTTCGGTGGTGGACCGGATCCCGATCACGTTCCCGGGCGCGACGTCCACACCCCTGGCCCAGACGTCGACCACGGGCTGCGGCGAGGCGGAGACGATCCACACGTCGAACCCGGCCCGGCGCAGCGTGCGGATCAGATCGCGCTGCTGGTCGTAGTAGCGGACGTAGCCGGTGGCGTCCGTGGTGCTGCCGACCTTCTGGGTGGCGCCCACGGGGGCGGCCAGGTTCTCGGCGCGGGCCGCGGCGGCGAAGGAGCGCACCTGCGCCGGCGTCCAGCCGTGGGTCAGCTGCGCCAGCCAGGCGTACGAGGGCTCCATCGTGCGCCGGTCGTAGCCGGTGAAGGCATCCTGCCCGGAGGTGGTGGTGGCCTCGCTGTAGACCGAGAGGATCTCGTCGGCGCAGGCCGTGTCGGTCGCGGTCGGCAGGGTGCGGTCGGGGCCGGTGCCGTCCGGGCAGGCGGCCCGCAGCGACCTGGCCGCCGCGTCGGTGAGGTAGCGGCTGGTGGTGCGCCAGTCTCCCCGCTCGGGCCGGCGGAACCGGGAGTTGCGCAGCAGCCAGAACATCGTGGCGTCACCGACGTCGTTCTTGATGACGGTGTTGTCCCAGTCGAAGACCGCCACCGGCGCGGCACGGCCGTCGAGGTGGTGGCGTGCGCAGCTTCCGTACCGGTCGATGAGCCCCTGGACACGGGACTGGTTGGCCCCGTACCAGCCGGTGGACACGGTCAGCCGCGGGCAGGAGCGGCCGGGAGCGGGGAGGTCGTGGGCCCGGGCGGGTGCGGTGACGGCGGTGGTCAGGGCCGCCGTGAGCGCGAGTGCAGTGACGGCCGGCCGGGCGGCGGACCGGAGTGCGGGACGGAGCTGAGGCACGCGAGGACACTCCTGTGGTGTGGGCGGTCTCCGCGGACGCGGGACGGGACGCCCTGCAGTCAGTCCCGTCCCGCGTCCGCACACGGTCTAGAGGGGTGTGACGTAGGCGCCGGTGAGCCCGCCGTCGACCAGGAAGTCGGTGGCGTTGACGAAGGAGGAGTCGTCGCTGGCCAGGAAGGCGACGGCGGCGGCCATCTCGGTGGGCTCGGCGAACCGGCCGGCCGGGATGTGCACCAGCCTGCGCGCGGCCCGCTCCGGGTCCTTGGCGAACAGCTCCTGGAGCAGCGGGGTGTTGACCGGGCCGGGGCAGAGCGCGTTGACCCGGATGCCTTCCCGCGCGAACTGCACACCCAGTTCGCGCGACATGGCCAGCACGCCGCCCTTGGAGGCGGTGTAGGAGATCTGCGAGGTGGCGGCGCCCATCCGGGCCACGAACGAGGCCGTGTTGATGATGGAGCCCTTGCCCTGACGGCGCATGTAGGGGATGGCTGCCTTGCAGCACAGGTAGACGGAGGTGAGGTTGACCTCCTGCACCCGGCGCCAGGCGTCGAGGCCGGTCTCCAGGATGGAGTCGTCCTCGGGCGGCGAGATCCCCGCGTTGTTGAAGGCGATGTCGACCGAGCCGTACGTGTCGAACGCGGCCTTGAACAAGGCCTCCACCTGCTCGGCGTCCGTGACGTCGGTACGTACGAAGAGGCCGTCGACCTCCTCGGCGGCGGCCTTGCCGCTCGCCTCGTCCACATCGGCGCAGACGACGTGCGCGCCCTCGGCGGCCAGGCGCCGGACGGTGGCCAGTCCGATGCCGCTGCCGGCTCCGGTGACTACGGCGGTGCGGCCGACCAGGCGGCGGCAGACTGCGGTGGTGTCGGTCATGGTGTTCAGGCCTCCGTGCTGATGAAGACGTTCTTGGTTTCGGTGAAGGCGGTGAGTGCGTCGGGGCCGAGTTCGCGGCCCAGTCCGGACTGTTTGTAGCCGCCGAAGGGGGTGGCGTAGCGGACGCTGGAATGCGAGTTGACCGAGAGGTTTCCCGCCCGCAGGCCCTGACCGACCCGCAGGGCACGGGCCACGTCCCGGGTCCAGATCGACCCGGCCAGGCCGTACTCCGTCGCGTTGGCGAGCCGTACGGCGTCCGCCTCGTCGTCGAAGGGCAGCACCACGGCGACCGGTCCGAAGACCTCGTCGACGGCGACCGGGGCGTCCGGCGACACCCCGGCGAGGACGGTCGGCGGGTACCAGAACCCCGGGCCGTCGGGCGCCGAGCCGAGGATCGTCCGTACGCTGTCCGGCAGCACGTCCACGAACCCGCTCACGCGCTCCCGCTGCACGGCCGAGATCAGCGGTCCCATCTGGGTCTTCTCGTCCGACGGGTCACCGACCACCACGGCGGCGACGGCCGGTGCCAGCAGGTCGAGGAAGCGGTCGTGGACCGTGCGCTCGACCAGGATGCGGGTCCGGGCGCAGCAGTCCTGGCCGGCGTTGTCCAGGAAGGACATCGGGGCGGCGGCCGCCGCGGCCTCCAGATCGGCGTCGGCGAAGACCACGTTCGGGCTCTTGCCGCCGAGCTCCAGGGTGAGGCGCTTCACGCGATCGGCGCAGCGGGTCATGATGTGCTTGCCGGTCCGGGTGGATCCGGTGAAGACGATCTTGGCGACACCGGGGTGGTCCACCAGGGCGGCGCCGGCCACCGGACCCTCGCCGGGCAGTACCTGGAACAGCCCGGCGGGCAGCCCGGCCTCCAGGGCCAGTTCCGCCAGGCGCAGCGCGGTCAGCGGTGTGGTCTCGGCGGGCTTGAGCAGGACGGCGTTGCCGGCGGCTAGTGCCGGAGCCACGCCCCAGGCGGCGATCGGCATCGGGAAGTTCCAGGGGGCGATGACGCCGATGACGCCGAGCGGCTCCAGGACGGTGAAGTCGATGCCGCCGGCGACGGGGATCTGACGGCCCAGCAGGCGTTCGACACCGCCCGCGCAGTAGTCGAGGAGGTCGCGCACATTGCCGGCCTCCCAGCGGGCGTTGCCGATGGTGTGACCGGCCTCGCGGACCTCGGCGAGGGCCAGTTCCTCGATGTGTTCGTCGACGACGGCGGCGAACCGGCGCAGCAGCCGGGCACGGTCGGCCGGTGCCGCCGAGGCCCAGACACGCTGGGCGGTGGCGGCGCGGGCGACGGCCGCGTCGACGTCGGCGGCGGTGGCGGCCGGGACGGTGGCGATGACCTCGGCGGTGGCCGGGTTCAGGATGTCCAGGCTGTGCGGTGCGGACTGTTGGGACACGTACGGGCCTCGATCGGGGGTGAGGGACGGGGCGGAGGTCACAGGCGCTCGAAGGAGCGTCGCAGCTCCCAGTCGGTCACGGCGGCGTCGTAGGCGGCGAGTTCGACACGCGCCATGTTCAGATAGTGCGCGACGACCTCCTCGCCGAACGCCTCCTTGGCGATGGGGCTGGCCTCCCACAGGTCGGCGGCCTCGCGCAGGGTGGTCGGAACCTGTTCGTACTCGGAGGTGTAGGCGTTGCCCGTGCAGACCTCCGGCAGCGCCAGCTCGTGCTCCACGCCGTACAGCCCGGCGGCGACCAGTCCCGCGGTGGCGAGATACGGGTTGACGTCGCCGCCCGGCAGCCGGTTCTCGAATCGGCGGGAGCGGCCGTGACCGACCACACGCAGCGAGCAGGTGCGGTTGTCGTGCCCCCAGGCGACGGCGGTCGGTGCGAAGGAGCCGGGCTGGAACCGCTTGTAGGAGTTGATGTTCGGCGCGTACAGCAGCGAGAAGTCGCGCAGGGCGGCGAGCTGTCCGGCGAGGAAGTGCCGCATCAGGTCCGACATGCCGTCCGGTCCGTCACCCGCCATCGCGTTGTCACCGCTGCCGTCGGTGAGCGAGAGGTGGATGTGACAGGAGTTGCCTTCGCGCTCGTCGTACTTGGCCATGAAGGTGAGCGAGACGCCCTCCTGCGCGGCGATCTCCTTGGCGCCCGTCTTGTAGATCGCGTGCTGGTCGCAGGTGATCAGCGCCTCGTCGTAGCGGAAGGCGATCTCGTGCTGGCCGAGATTGCACTCGCCCTTGGCGGACTCGACGGTCAGCCCGGCCGCCTGCATCTCGTTGCGGATGCGGCGCAGCAGCGGTTCGACGCGGCCGGTGCCGAGGATGGAGTAGTCGATGTTGTACTGATTGGCCGGGGTCAGTCCCCGGTAGCCGCGGTCCCAGGCCTGTTCGTAGCTGTCCTTGAAGACGATGAACTCCAGCTCCGTGCCCACCTGCGCCCGGTAGCCGAGGCCTGCCAGCCGGTCCAGCTGCCGGCGCAGGACCTGGCGCGGCGCGGCGACGACCGGACTGCCGTCGTTCCAGGCGAGATCCGCGACGAGCAGCGCGGTGCCCTCGTGCCAGGGCAGCAGGCGCAGGGTGGCGAGGTCCGGCAGCATCGCGAAGTCGCCGTAGCCGCGCTCCCAGGAGGACATGGCGTAGCCGTCGACGGTGTTCATCTCGGTGTCCACGGCCAGCAGATAGTTGCAGCCCTCGGTGCCGTGCTGCAGAACCTCGTCGAGAAAGAACCCGGCGGCGAACCGCTTGCCCTGGAGCCGGCCCTGCATGTCGGGAAAGGCCAGGACGACGGTGTCGATGGAGCCGCTCGCGACGAGTGAGCGCAGCTCCTCGACGGCGAGCGGGGGTGTGCGGTCTGCCACGGGATTCCTCCTTGGGTGCACCGAGATCCATAAGGTATGACAGAGAACCATTGCTTGGGAAGAGGGCTGCCCGATGGCGGCGAATCTGCCCCTGTGCGTCGTCCTGTTCAGTCGTCACGCGCATGGCGCACATCCGCAACCAGCGTTTAACGCGTGCCTCTTGTGTTTCCCCTGGTGTTCCATAAAGGTGTGGCGGTGAACCTTTGAACCGATGAGCCTTTGATGTAAACCCTCTTCGCCTCCCACGCCTCGACGCGGCGCCGTCGACCCACAACTGGAGTGCCCCATGGTCCAGGGAACCGACACCTCCACCAGCCCACCCGGCGGTACAGCGACCGGCACGGACGAGTACCTGCACCGTCGCACCCTGCGCAGGGGCAGCGCCGGCTGGCTCCTGCTGACCGGACTCGGTGTCGCCTATGTCGTCTCCGGCGACTACTCCGGCTGGAACATCGGCCTGTCCAAGGGCGGCTTCGGAGGACTTGCCGCGGCCACCGTGCTGATGGGCCTGATGTACGCCTGCCTGGTCTTCGCGCTGGCGGAACTCTCCGCCATCCTGCCCACCGCCGGTGGCGGCTACGGCTTCGCGCGCCGCGCCCTGGGCACCTGGGGCGGCTTCCTGACCGGTACGGCCATTCTCATCGAGTACATCCTCGCCCCCGCCGCCATCTCGCTGTTCATCGGTGACTACGTCGAATCCCTCGGCCTGTTCGGGCTGACCTCCGGCTGGCCCGTACACCTCGCCTGCTTCGCCGTCTTCATCGGCATCCACCTCTGGGGCGTCGGTGAGGCGCTGCGGTTCAGCCTGATCGTGACCGCCGTCGCCGTGGCCGCTCTGCTGGTCTTCGCCATCGGCGCGTTCACCGATTTCGACGCCGCGCGTCTCGATGACATCCCGGTGGACAGCGGCGCGTTCGGCTCCTCGTCCTGGCTGCCCTTCGGGCTGCTCGGAATCTGGGCCGCCTTCCCCTTCGGCATGTGGTTCTTCCTGGGGGTCGAAGGCGTGCCGCTCGCCGCCGAGGAGGCCAAGGACCCGGTCAGGTCGATGCCCAAGGCGCTCGCCATCTCGCTGACCGTGCTGGTGGGGCTCGCGGTGCTCACCTTCCTCTCCGCCAC
Source organism: Streptomyces sp. NPDC002403 (assembly GCF_053593015.1). Lineage (NCBI taxonomy): Bacteria > Bacillati > Actinomycetota > Actinomycetes > Kitasatosporales > Streptomycetaceae > Streptomyces > Streptomyces sp. NPDC002403. The sequence continues at coordinate 92,722 of NZ_JBSFBQ010000003.1, forward strand.
CGGGGCCCAGGGCGCGAAGGCCATCCAGGAAGCGGGCAACCCCCTCGTGGTCGCGCTGGAGGGCAAGGGCGGTCCCACCGGCCTGAGCCGCTTCGTCAACTACGCGGGCCTGGCGGGCCTGGTGGCCTCGTTCTTCTCGCTGATCTTCGCCGGGTCCCGCCAGCTCTTCGCGCTCTCCCGGGCCGGCTACCTGCCGCGCTTCCTCTCGCTGACCAACCGTCGCAAGTCTCCTTACCTCGGTCTGCTGATTCCCGGCGCGATCGGTTTCACGCTCGCCGCCTGGATCGGAAACGGCGGCCGGATGCTGAACGTCGCCGTCTTCGGCGCCACCATCAGCTACGCGCTGATGGCGCTCTCGCACATCGTGCTGCGCCGCCGCGAACCGCACCTCGAACGGCCCTACCGCACACCCGGCGGCGCGCTCACCTCGTCCGTGGCGTTGGTACTGGCATGCTCGGCACTGGTGGCGACCTTCCTGGTGGACCGCGACGCGGCGTTCATCGCTCTGGGTGTGTACGTGGTGGCGCTGGCCTACTTCGCGTTCTACAGCCGACACCGCCTCGTCGCGAGCGCCCCGGAGGAGGAGTTCGCCGCCCTCGCGGCGGCCGAGGCAGAGCTGTCGAGGGACTGAACCAGACTGCGAAACAAGGGTGTTGTCCCCGCACCCGCCCCTGCCACGTGCGTACGCGGCAAGGACCCGCACCACGACCGAGCAGCGAACGAACCAGAGGAGGGGCTCCATGACCCGGCCCGTCATCGGCATCAGCACCTATCAGGAGCCGGCCCGGTGGGGCGTGTGGGAAATGCCCGCCGCCCTGCTGCCCGCCTCCTACCCGCGCCTGGTGCGGGCGTCCGGCGGCCTTGCGGTGATGCTGCCCCCCGACGACACCGCCGACGCGGCCCGGGAGGCGGTGGCGGCACTGGACGGTGTGGTGATCGCCGGTGGTGCCGACGTCGAACCGGCACGCTACGGCGGGACGCCCGATCCCCGCACCGGCCCGCCCGCCCGCGCACGGGACGCCTGGGAACTCGCCCTGATCGGGGCGGCGATCGACGGGCAGGTCCCACTGCTGGGCATCTGCCGGGGCATGCAACTGCTCAACGTCGCTCTCGGCGGCACCCTGCACCAGCACCTGGACGGTCACACCGGAGGCACCGGCGTCTTCGGTGAACACACCGTCACTCCCGCTCCCGGCACGGTGTACGCGGCGGCGGTCGGGGAGCCGGCCGTGGTGCCCACCTACCACCACCAGGCCGTGGACCGCCTGGGATCCGGACTCACGGCAAGCGCGCACGCCCCCGACGGCACCGTGGAGGCCATCGAACTCACCGGCCACGAGAGCCTGGTGCTGGGGGTCCAGTGGCACCCCGAAATGGGCGAGGACATCCGGGTCATGACCGCCCTCGTGGAAGCGGCGGCCCGACGCCGATCCGCCACCGGGGCGGGCGCGCCCGTACCGTGACCGCCGGACGGGCCGGTGCGGGGGAGCGAGGGTGCACTCTTGTCATCAGCCTTTGCCTGCACATAAGTTGGGCGCTTGCGACGTGTCCTACTGTCAGTGGGGGAGCCAAGCCATGGCCGCGAACGGACGGCACCGCAGATATCAGCCCAGCCGGATCAACCGTGCCTCGCTCACGGTCACCGCGGGCGGTGCGGGCATCGCGCTCCCGCTCATCGCAGCCGCCTCGGCGGGCGCCGCCTCGACTGATGTCTGGGAGAAGGTCGCCGCCTGCGAGTCCACCGGCAACTGGCACATCAACAACGGCAACGGCTACTTCGGCGGGCTGCAGTTCAGCCGGTCGACCTGGTCGGCGTACGGAGGCACGGTCTACGCCCCGCGCGCCGACCTGGCCACCAAGGACGAGCAGATCGCCATCGCCGAGAAGGTGCTCGACGCCCAGGGACCGGGCGCGTGGCCCAGCTGCTCGACGAGGGCGGGGCTGACCAGGGGCGGGGACACCGCCGACATCAACCCGCAGTCGCAGCGGACCGGGCAGGTGCGGGCGCCCGGCAAGGCCGCCCCCGGCAAGAGCACCGCGGGGAAGCCGACGACGAAGCGCACCTCTGCCCCCGCCACGCCGACCACCGTCCCCGGCAAGCGCGAGTCGTACACCGTGGCACGCGGCGACTCGCTCTCGGCGATCGCGGCGGCGAAGCAGGTCCGCGGCGGCTGGCAGCACCTCTACACACAGAACCGTGAGGTCGTGGGCGACGACCCGGACCTCATCCTGCCCGGCCAGCGCCTGAGCCTGGACACGGCACGGTCGCCGAAGGCGGTGCCCCGGACGGGTACGCCCGCGCAGGCGGAGCCGAAGCCCCGGACGGCCACCGTGCCGAAGCAGCGTGCGGCCGCGTCGCAGCACCAGGAGGCGAAGCCCCAGCAGCAAGCGGCCGGGCCCGGGCTCCGGGCGGCGAAGCCGCACCACGACACCGCGAAGCCGAAGCCGCACCCGAAGAAGACCGGGAGTCACCGTCCGAAGGAGCGGACGGAGAACCACTCCGGTCTCGTCGCCCCCGTGGCGGCCGGCATCGGCACCCCGTACCACCAGGCCGGTTCCTGGGCCAGCGGCTATCACACCGGGGTCGACTTCCCCGTCCCGACCGGCACGTCGATCAGGGCGGTGGCCTCCGGCACGGTCGTCTCGGCGGGCTGGGGCGGGGCGTACGGCTACCAGGTCGTCATCCGGCACAGCGACGGCAAGTACAGCCAGTACGCCCACCTGTCCGCGCTGCATGTGCGTGAGGGCCGGCACGTCTCAGCGGGCCAGCGGATCGCCCGCTCCGGCTCCACCGGGAACGTCACGGGCCCGCACCTGCACTTCGAGATCCGCACCGGCCCCGGCTACGGATCGGACATCGACCCGCTGGTCTACCTCAGGGCGGGCGGCGTCAGCGTCTGAACGGCCGCGTCGTCGGGATCGGCGGACCCCGCTGACGAGCCGTCCCGCCGCTCCGTGCCGGTGTACGACGACGCCCCCGGACCGAACGCCACCCGGCCCAGACACTCCAGCGGCATCAGTGTGGGCAGGGCACGCGCCGAGGAGGACGTATCCGGGGCCGCTTCGAGAGCCACGGCGGGCGTCGGGGCCGCGGGCGTCAGGAAGACAGGCACCTCGCCCCCCGCGTCCGTCCCGCCCACCGGCGTCTCCGTGAGCCCGCTGCCCGCCGCCTGCGCGGCACGGTGCTCCGCGCCCAGCCGCTCCGTCGTGAGCAGTATCAGGCCGCCCGCGGCGAGCACCGCACAGGCCGGCGCGAGCATGGTCCCGGCCGTGCCGTGCCGGAACTCCTCGCCGAACATGGTGAGGCCGACGACCGCCGCTATCACCGGGTTCACCACGGTCACCGTCGCCAGCGGGGCGGTCAGCCCCGCACCCCGGTACGCGGCCTGGGAGAGCAGCATCCCGGCGGCCGCGAAACCGGCGATCGCCACCAGTGCCGGCAGCCCCGTCACCAGGGCGCCGGAGGTCCAACCCACCGCCACCGTCTTCACGAACACCGAGGCGATGCCGAACGCGATGCCCGCCGCCCCGGCCAGGATCACGCTCCGTACCACCGGCCGGCGCACGCCCACGGAGATCAGGGCGAGCAGGGCGACCGCGCCGAGCGCCGCACCGGCGACGATCAGCTGATCCGTGCCGTTCAGGGAGTGGGACTCGGCGTTCCCCGTGAGCGCGAGCAGGCCCGCCAGGCCGACGCTCGCCATGATCGCGCCCCGCCACGCCGTGGCTCCCGCCCGACGGCGTACGAAGAGCGCCGCCATCGGCAGGGCGAAGACGATGGTCAGCGCTCCGAGCGGCTGGACGAGACTGAGCGGGCCGTAGGCCAGGGCCACGACGTGGAGCACCGCGCCCCCGCCGTTCAGCGCCACGGCGGCCCACCAGGCACGGTTGCGCAGCGGTGCGAGTGAGCGGTCGTCGCCGGTCGTCGCCACGCGCTCCTGGACGATCGCCCCGGCCGCGTACGCGACCGCGGAGACCAGTGACAGCAGCACGGACAGCGCAAGGGAACTCATGTACACCACGATGTCTCTTCCACGCGGCTGCGTCGTCGTCCTTGAGACGGCGATTCGGCGTACTGCTTTGGTAGTACGGCCGTAGTCCCAGTGTCCTCCTGCGGAGGGTAGCTCTCCCCCCGGAGAGCTCAGCCCTCCCGGAGTCCTCGGCCCGCGGGGGGATACGGTGAACGGCGGGCCGTGGCGCGTCAGGGGCCGCACGGGTCGGGGCCGAAGGCCGGAATGCCGAGAAGGAGCGCAATCGATGGACGGGTCCGCGGCGGCCTCGGTGGGCGGATTCTTCGCGCTGCGGACCACCGCGCCGCCCGGCGGGACGCACCGCCCGCTGGCGCGGCTGTACGCGGGGGAGCAGGACCCGCTCACGGCCCGGATCGACACCGTCGCCACCCGGCTGGACACCTCCGAGCGGCGAGTGGCCGCCTCCGTCGCGCACCTGGGACTGGCTTCCCGCCTCTGGTCGATCGCCCTCGGACCGGCAGTCCTGACCGGAAGCTTCCCCGGTCTCCCGCCCGCCGCCCTGCACTGGGACCCGCGGCACCCGGCCCCCGACGAACTCTGGCTGGCCGGCACCGGATCGCTGCCCGGCACCGCCTGCCGGATCAGGGAAGCCGTCCAGTACGGCCACCTCGTTCCCCTCGCCGAGGCGATCCACCGGGACGGCCCCCTGTCCGACCGGCTGCTGTGGGGCAACGCGGGGTCCGCGCTGGCGGGAGCGGTGCGCCAACTCGTCGCCTGGGCGCGGACGCACCACCGCCCCGACGTGGCCGCGCGGGCCCGCGCACTGGCCGCCGAACTCTTCGACCACCCCGACCTCCGGCACACCGGCGCCCCGCACGACACGGCGTTCCGCCGGCGCAGCTGCTGTCTGTACTACCGCACACCGGCCAGCGGCCTGTGCGGTGACTGTGTCTTCGAGAGCGTCTGACACACCGTCGCCCCATCGGATACCGGCGCACTCGACCCTCAGTTTGTCATGTACCTGGACATCGACTCGGGTGTCGTGCTGTCATGCCAACTGCCGTTCCTTCCAACGTTGTACAACCTGTCGCAACGAGCCGCCACCCTTCCTCAGCTAGGAGGATCCGTGCGCATCAGAAAGAACCTGGTACTGCTTCTCGCCGCAGTTCTCGGCGCCGCCGGTCTGACCGCCGTGCCCACCGCATCCGCCGCCCCCGACCCCGCCGGCTCCGGCGGAGTGCGGGGCCTGAAGGGCGAGTACTACACCCAGTCCGCCCCCGGTGCCTTCGACTTCGGGCAGCTCAGGGCGACCGGATTCGACCCCGCCATCGACTTCCCGACGCTGGAGCCGCGGCTGGCCTCGGCCACCGGGCAGAGCGACGACGTCAGCATCCGGTGGACCGGAAAGATCGTGCCGGAGGAGACCGGCGCCCACGTCTTCTCGATGATCGGCGACAACGGCTTCCGGCTCTGGATCGACGGGAAGCCGGTCATCGACCACTGGGTCGACGACTGGGAGAAGGAACAGACCTCACAGCCGGTCGAGTTGACCGCGGGCAGGGCCTACGACCTCAAGGTGGAGTTCTTCGAGCACCAGGGAGGATCCAACCTCCACCTGAAGTGGACCGAACCCGGCGGCAGCAAGGTCCCGGTGCCGCAGTCCGCCTTCCGGCTGCCCGACGGTTTCGCGTACGACGGGGCCATCGCCGCCACCGTCCTCGCCGACGGCCGCACGCTCAAGCTGGACTTCGCGCAGGAACTCGCGCCCCTGCCCGCCGGGCTGGTGAACCACCTGGACGCCGTCATAGGCGGCGCCGAGTGGCCGCTGGGCGCCGCCGAGGCCGACCCGTCCGACCCGCGCAGCCTCACCGTCGCCCTCGAGGAACCCGTGGTCGGCAACAAGGCCGGGGACGCCAAGGGGCTCGCCGATGTCCGGTACGACGGCGCGGGGGGACTGGCCGGGGAGGGCGGGAAGGCCGTCGGGGCCTTCTGGTCCAGCGGGCCGAACCGCTCCACGTACGAGCTCCGGACCGAGTGGGCCGCCGAGGTCGGGCCACGCAACGCGCAGCCCGAGTACCCGCGGCCCCAGCTGACCCGGGACGACTGGCAGAACCTCAACGGCACCTGGGAGTTCGCCGCGGCGAAGGCGGGGGAACGGCCTCCGGTCGGCAGGAAGCTCGGTGAGAAGATCCTCGTCCCGTATCCGGTCGAGTCGCAGCTCTCCGGGATCGAGCGGCACGAGGACCGGATGTGGTACCGCCGCACCTTCACCGTCCCCGAGGGCTGGAAAGTGGGGGCGGGCAAGCGGCTCCGGTTGAACTTCGGTGCCGTCGACTGGCAGTCCGAGGTGTACGTCAACGGCAGGCGGGTCGCCGAACACAAGGGCGGCTACGACAAGTTCAGCGCCGACATCACAGACGCGCTGAAGCCCGGCCGCACCCAGGAGCTGATCGTCGGCGTCCACGACCCGACCGACTCCGCGGACGGCGAGAACCCGCCGATGGGCAAGCAGCGTCTCGATCCGAGCGGCATCTGGTACACCCCGTCGTCCGGGATCTGGCAGACGGTGTGGATGGAGCCGGTCGCCGCCGATCACGCCGATTCCCTGAGCATCACCCCCGACGTCCCGGGCGGGAAGGTCACCGTCGAGGTGCGCGGGGTGCGGGACGGGGTGCCCGTCACGGCGACCGCGTACGACGGGAGGCGCAAGGTCGCACGGGTCACGGGACGCACCGGTGCCGCGCTGGACCTGCCCGTGCCCCACCCGCATCTGTGGTCCGCGGACGACCCGCATCTCTACCGGCTGGAGCTCACCGTCGGATCCGACCGGGTCGGGAGCTACTTCGGGATGCGGTCGATCGCCGTCGAGAAGGTGAACGGCACCCCGCGCACCGTCCTCAACGGCAAGCCCGTCTTCCTGATGGCCACCCTCGACCAGGGATTCTGGCCCGACGGGCTGCACACCGCGCCCACCGACGAGGCCCTCGCGTACGACCTGCGGATGCACAAGGCGATGGGGTTCAACTCCGTCCGCAAACACATCAAGGTCGAGCCCGACCGCTGGTTCTACTGGGCGGACCGGCTGGGCCTGCTGGTCTGGCAGGACATGCCCGCGATGAACACCGTCGACCCGTCCGCCGCCGCCCGGGCCGAGTACGAGCGGGAGATGAAGGAGATGATCGACGAACACTCCGGTCACCCCTCCGTCGTCATGTGGGTCACCTTCAACGAGGGCTGGGGCCAGTACGACCAGGCCCGCATCGCCGACCAGGCCAAGTCCTGGGACCCGACCCGGCCGGTGAACAACATGAGCGGGTTCAACTGCTGCGGCGCGGTGGACGGCGGCAACGGCGACATCGCCGACGCACACGGCTATCCGAGCCCCGCGCTGCCCCGGTCCGACGGACGACGCGCCCTGGTCAGCGGCGAGTACGGGGGGCTCGGCCTGGCCGTACCCGGGCACGCCTGGGCCGTGCAGCAGTCGTACATCGCAGTCGAACCGGCCGGCTACACCGACGACTACCTGGCCAGGCTGGACGAAGTACGCAAGCTCGCCTGCCAGGGCAGCAACGGCGCCGTCTACACCCAGATCTCCGACGTCGAGGGGGAGTTGAACGGGCTCCTCACCTACGACCGACGGGTCGTCAAGCCCGATGTCGAACGGATCAGGAAGGCGCAGGAGGCGCTCGTCCGCGACGCCTCGCGGCCGGTCGTGGCGGGGTGTCCCGCCGCCTGACCCGTCACAGTGCCGCGGCCCGTCCCGTCCGCCCGGGACGGGCCGCGGCGTTCGTGTCCGAACCCTTGACGCCCCTCACCGGGGACCCAAGAATGATCGCGCTCTGACAACGTTGTCCAAGGAGGAGTTCCCCATGCACCGGACCCCACGGCCGCGGCTCCGCGCCCCGGCGGCCGCACTCGCCGCCGTCGCGCTCCTCGGCGGCTTCCTCACCACCGGGGCCACGGCCCAGGCCGCGCCCCGTATCGACGGACAACTGACCGACCTGGTCAACCCGTTCATCGGCACCCAGAACGAGGGCAACACCTACCCCGGTGCCTCCGTGCCGTTCGGCATGGTGCAGTTCTCCCCGGACACCGGCCACAACACCGGCTACGACTACGGCGAGAACCACATCCGGGGCTTCTCCACCGTCCATCTCTCCGGCGTCGGCTGCGGGCTCGGCGGCGATCTGCCGGCCCTGCCCACCACCGGCGACATCACGGAGACCGACTACGCCGAGTACGCCGCGGAGTTCAGCCACGACGACGAGAAGGCGAGCCCCGGCTACTACCGGGTCGGACTGAAGACCGGCATCGACGCCGAGCTCACCGCGAGCCCCCGCACCGGTGTGCAGCGCTACACCTTCCCCGCCACCGACAAGGCCAACGTCCTGCTCAACGCGGGCCAGTCGCTGCACCGGACGCTCTCGTCGGAGGTGGAGATCCTCGACAGCCGGACGGTACGGACCACGATCACCGGCAGCGGCTTCTGCCAGGACACCAAGCCGTACACCCTCTACACGGTCACCCGCTTCGACCGGCCGTTCACCACCTTCGGCACGTGGAACGGCGACACGGTCACCGAGGGCACCAGGAAGTCCTCCGCCGCCGGCGCCCGCAACGGAGCCTGGCTGCGCTTCGACACCACGAAGGACCGCACCGTCGAGGCCACCACCGCGCTGAGCTACGTCGATGCCGACGGCGCCGCGCTCAACCTCCGTACCGAGGTCGGCCGCAGCTTCGACCGCGTTGAGCACGCCGCCCGGCAGGCCTGGGAGAAACGGCTCGAAGGCGTACGGGCACGGGGTGGCAGCGAGCAGCTCCGCCGCACCTTCTACTCCTCCCTCTACCGGTCCTTCCTCGCCCCCAACATCGGCAGCGACGCCGACGGCCGCTACACCGGATGGGACCGGAAGACCCACCGCGCCGTCGCCGCCGACGGAGCCTTCACCTACTACCAGAACTGGTCGCTCTGGGACACCTACCGCACCCAGGCCCAGCTCCTCTCCCTCCTCGCCCCGCGCGAGTCCCGCGACATGGCGCTCTCGGTCCTGCGCATCGACGCCGAGAGCGGCTGGCTCCCCAAGTGGGGCTACGGCACGGTCGAGACGAACATCATGACCGGCGACCCGGTCACCCCCTTCCTCACCAACGCCTACCAGCAGGGGCTGCTCAAGGGGCATGAGGAGGAGGCGTACCGGGCTCTGAAGAGGAACGCCGACGGGGTGCCGCCCGCCGGCTCCGCACCCGTGGGCCGCGAGGCCAACGTCCAGTACCTGAGGGACGGGTTCGCCCCGTACATCAAGGGCCGGCCGCACGCCAAGCCCGGCGACTCGGACTACGACCACGGCGCCTCCGCCACCCTGGAGTACGCGCTGTCCGACGCGATGCTCGGCGAGATGGCCCGCGACCTCGGCCACGAGGCCGACGCCGAGCGGTACGCGGAACGAGCTCAGAACTACCGGAAGATCTTCGATCCCTCGACCGGCTTCTTCCGCGCCCGAGACACCGCCGGAGCCTTCACCGGCCCCGCCGACCCGGCCGGGAGCGAAGGCTTCCACGAGGGCACCTCCTGGCAGTACCAGTGGCTCGTCCCGCAGGATCTGCCCGGCATGGTCGGGCTGATCGGCGGGAAGGACGCCGCCAACCGGCGACTCGACTCCTTCTTCGCCTACGACAAGCTGCTCGCCGACCCGGCGAGGACCGCGCGTGAGGTCTGGGTGAACGGCCCTTACGCGTACTACAACGCCGACAAGTACAACCCGCAGAACGAACCCGACCTGATCGCCCCGTACACCTATCTCTCCACCGGCCGGCCCTGGCAGACCACCGATGTGGTGCACGCAGCCCTGACCCTGTTCACCGACACCCCGACCGGCATGACCGGCAACGACGACCTCGGCACCATGTCCGCCTGGATGGTGCTGTCCGCCATCGGTGTCTTCCCGGTCCAGCCCGGCACCGACACCTGGGGCCTGTCCACGCCCGCCTTCGAGCGCGTCGACCTGAGGCTCGACCGCCGCTACTACCCGCACGGATCGTTCACGGTCAGCGCACCCGGCACCTCCGCCACCGACCGCTACATCCAGTCGTCCCGCCTCGACGGCACGGCACGTACGCGCACCTACCTGACCACCGACGACATCCGCTCGGCCCGCTCGCTCTCCTTCACGGTCGGCAGCGAGCCCTCGTCCTGGGGCACCGCCACCGCGGACGCCCCGCCCGCACTGGGCTGACCGGTGGTCGTGGGGCGGGCGGCGTCCCGCCCGCCCCACAGCTCAGCTGCTGAGTTCGAACTCGGCCCGGATGCGCTTGCCCACCGGCACGCGCTCGGCGGTCAGCCGGTCGCACAGCGCCACCACGATCTCCATGCCATGGCCGCCGGGGCGCGTCGGGTCGGGGGAGTAGAACAGCGGCAGCGCGGTGCTGGAGTCGTACACCGTGACGCTGACGCGCTCCGCGGTGCCCTCCAGCTCCAGCAGGTACGGGCCCTGGCTGTAGCGGTCGGCATTGGTGACCAGCTCGCTCACCGCCAGGAGAAGATCGCTGCGGGTGTGCTCACCGAAGACCGCGAGCCACTCGGCGGCCAGCCGGACCAGGAAACGGTCGGCCAGCGCCCGGGCCTGCGCGATGCAGCCGGGCTCGCCGTCGAACACCTCGGCGCTGTGCAGAACCTCCGTGGACCGGTCCGGGCAGGGGCGGCCGGCCGGTCGCGAGGTGACCTGTTCGTTCATGTGCTCCAGCCAGGGCGACGCAGGGGTGTTCGGTGACAGCTTCTCGGTGTCCGCCTACCCGCGACGAACGGTCCCACTCCGGGAAGGACCCGGCAGTTCTCAGCCATGGCCGGGCCCCCCGGCCATGGTGTCCGTGACGAGTGGTTCCGCCGCGGCGCGCGCGGGCGCATCGGGGGCGACCGGCAGCGTGAAACGGATACGGGTGCCTTCGCCGGTCTCCTCGTCCAGCCAGATCCGGCCGCCGTGGAACTCCACGATCTTCCGGCACAGGGCCAGACCGATGCCCGTTCCCTCGTACTCGTCCCTGCCGTGCAGACGCTGGAAGATGACGAACACCTTCTGCGCGGACTCCGGCGCGATGCCGATGCCGTTGTCCGCCACCAGGAAGTGCCAGTCCTCGCCGTCCCTTGCGCAGCCGACGGAGATCCGGCACGGTACGTCCGGGCGGCGGAACTTCACCGCGTTGCCGATCAGGTTCTGCCAGACCATGGAGAGCGCCGTGGCGTCCCCGGTCACCTCGGGCAGCGCGCCCTCCCGTACGACCGCGGCGCCGGACTCCTCGACGACCAGCGCGAGATCGGCCAGCGCACGGTCCAGCGTCCGGTCGAGAGCGACCGGCTTCCACTTGTCGTGCACCCGGCCCACACGCGAGAAGGCGAGCAGATCGTCGATCAGCACCTGCATCCGGTCGGCACCGTCCACCGCGTAGTCGATGTACTGCCGGGCCCGGTCGTCGAGCGAGGCCGCGGCCCGCTTCTCCAGGAGCCGGCAGAACGAGGCGACCTTGCGCAGCGGCTCCTGGAGATCGTGCGAGGCGACATAGGCGAACTGCTCCAGCTCCGCGTTGGAGCGGCGCAGCTCCTGCGCCTGCTCCGCCAGCAGCTTCTCGCGTTCCCGGGAATCGGCGAGCTCCTCGACGATACGGCGGCGCATGTCCTCGACGGCCGCCGCCACCGCGCGCACGTCCGAGGGGCCGGTGATCTCGATCCGGCTGTCGAACGACCCCGAACGGACCGTGTCGGAGGCGGCGGTCAGCCGGTTCAGCGGGCGGCCCACCGTCCGGTGCAGCAGCAGTCCCAGCGAGACCACGGTCAGCAGAAAGCCCACGACCAGCGCGATGAGCACCTGGTCCCGGGTGGTGCGGGCGGTGCCCAGATCGGCGCGGGCCCGGTCGCGGGCCACGTCGAGATGGGCCTGCTGGGCCGTGTACAGCCGCCGCAACGTGTCGAACTCGTCCTTGCTCTGCCGGATCGGCACCGAGGACTCGGAGGCCGGGCCGTCCCGGCGGACCGCGGCGACCAGTGGCTCGGCGTGCCGGCCCCGCCACTCCCGCGCGGCTTCGGCGATCCGGTCGAGATCGTCGGCGAAGGGCTGCTCGTCACCGACGAGCGCCCGCACCCGGGCCAGCCGCAGCCTCTCGTCCCGCATCCCCTGCTCGTACGGGCGCAGGAAGGTCGCATCACCGGTGAGCGCGAAACCGCGGACTCCGGTCTCCTGCTCGAGCAGGGCGTTCTGCAGCTGGAACGACGACGAGCGGGCGGGCTGGATACGGTCCACCAGCTCGGTGGTGCGGTCGGATATCCGGGACAGCACGAGGCCGCCGACGACCGATCCGGCGCAGACGATCAGCACGAAGAAGGCCAGGATCAGATGCACCCGGTGCTGGACCGACAGGCGCGAGGCCGGGCCGCCCGCGTCACGGCCGCTCACAGCCCGCCGCTCCGTCCCCAGCCCAGGTGGAGCACGGCGACATCGTCCGCGAGGCCGCCGTACGGGGACGCGGCCCCCGCGGCCCCGTCGACCAGTGCGTCGACGAAGGCACGGGCCGCCAGTGACCCGTGCCGGCGGGCCATCGCCAGCAGCCCCTCCTCACCCAGCCGGGAACCCGGGCCCGAGCGCCCCTCGAAGAGACCGTCGGTGAACAGGACGGCCCGGCCGTCCCCGGGAAGCGACAGCTCCGAGACGCTCCACCGCCCCGTCCCCGCCCCCGGCACCAGACCCAGCGCCATCCCGGGCTCGGGCTCCTCCCAGCTCACCCGGGCACCACTGCGCAGCAGCAGCCCGGGGTGCCCGGCCCGCACCACCCGCACCCGGCGCCGGTCCGGAGCGAAGGCCAGCGAGGTGACGGTGGCGAAGACATGCGGGTCGGAGCGCTCGGCGACCAGGATCTCCTCCAGCAGCCGGACCTGTTCGAGCTGGCCGGTCGCGCACAGCACCGCCGTACGCCAGGCCACCCGCAGACAGACCCCCAGCGCCGCCTCCGCCGCCCCGTGTCCCGACACATCGCCGATCACCGCGTGCACCGTGCCGTCGGACGTCTGCACCACGTCGTAGAAGTCCCCGCTCAGCAGGGCGTGCGCCCGGCCCGGCTCGTACCGCGCGACCGCCTCGAAGGAGTCGTCGTGCAGCAGCGGCACGGGCAGCAGACCGCGCTCCAGGCGGGCGTTCTCCTGCGCCATCAGCCGGTTGGCACGCAGCGCCGCCGCCGCACGCTCGACCTGCTTGCGCTGGAGGGCGTACCGCACCGAGCGGCCCAGCGCCTCCGGATCGAGCCGGCCCTTGACGAGATAGTCCTGGGCGCCGGTGGCCACGGCCGACAGCCCCGTATCGGCCTCGGCCCGGCCGGTCAGCACCACGATGGCCGCGTCCGGCGCCGCCTCGACGATCTGGGTGACCGCGTCGAGACCGAACACATCGGGCAGATGCAGATCGAGCAGTACGCAGCACGGGGTCCGGCTGCCGGCCAGGAACCGGCGGGCCTCCGTCAGTGTCTTGCACCAGGTCAGCGCGGAGTCCAGCTCGCTGTCCGCGAGCATCTCCTCGACCAGGAGCGCATCGCCCGCGTCGTCCTCGACGAGCAGGATCACGGCGTCGACGTCCCACACCGAACCGGTGCCGGCCGGGGCAGGACCCGGCTGCACGGGGATGGCGTCGGAACGCGCGGGATTCGCCGGAGAGCCGCCCGCGGGGAGCCCGGTCACACTGCACCCCCTCGTACGTACGGCACGGCACGCCCCGGCCGCATGGCAGCGAAGCATATGTGACCGGCTCATGGAGGAGACGCCGGGACGGGGCGGCCGAAGGCCGTTCGCATCCGCGCCGAACGCACGAGAAGTCACGCGAACGGAGCAGCATCAGGTGCATGGCAGACTTGATCGGGGCGTTCGGCCCGGCAGGAGCAGGTACGGCGGTCGGCGCCACGAGAGACGGATGACAGAGGAACGGCAATGACGGTGACTAAGGACAGCCCGGAGCTCGCTCCCGGAACTGAGGAGTTCGGTCCCGGTATCGACCCGGAACGGCTGGCCGTCTGCCTGAGCGTGCTCGACGAACTCGACACCATCGAGATCGACCACCCCCACGCCATCGCCGTGCGCCGCGCCACGGCCGGGATCTACCGGACGGTGAAGCAGCGCCGCCGCCAGGAGCGCCGCGCCGCCAAGACCGCGCACGACAAGGCGGTCACCGAGGCCACCGCGACCGGCTCGGCCGACCGGATCGACGACGAGACCCAGGGGGTCCTGCCGTCGTCGTCCGCCCGCGCCGAGATCGCGGGAGTGCTCCAGCGGCCCCGCTCCTGCTACATCTGCAAGACCAGGTACGTGGAGGTGGACGCGTTCTACCACCAGCTCTGCCAGTCGTGCGCGAAGGAGAACCGCTCGCGGCGCGATGCGCGGACCGACCTCACCGGGCGGCGTGCGCTGCTGACCGGCGGCCGGGCGAAGATCGGTATGTACATCGCGCTGCGGCTGCTGCGCGACGGGGCGCACACCACGATCACCACCCGCTTCCCCAACGACGCGATCCGCCGCTTCAAGGCGATGCCGGACAGCGCCGAGTGGATCCACCGGCTGAAGATCGTCGGCATCGATCTGCGCGACCCCGCCCAGGTCGTCGCGCTCGCCGACTCGGTCGCCGCCGAGGGCCCGCTGGACATCCTGATCAACAACGCGGCGCAGACGGTGCGCCGCTCCGCGAACGCGTACAGCGAACTGGTCAACGCCGAGTCCGCGCCGCTCCCGGCGGGCGAGCTGCCCGCCGCCGAGGTCATCGGCACCTTCGGCAGCGGCACCGTCGACCGGGTCGCGGCCCTGCCGGCCGCCCGCAAGGACGGCCTGAGCGCGCAGGACGTCACCGAACTCGCCCTGGTCACCGGCTCCGCCTCGCTGGAGCGGATCGCCGCCGGGACGGCGATCGACGCGGGCGGACTGGTGCCCGACCTGCACGACACCAACAGCTGGATCCAGACGGTCGAGGAGGTCGAGCCGATCGAGCTGCTGGAAGTCCAGCTCTGCAACTCCACCGCCCCGTTCATCCTGATCAGCCGGCTCCGCCCGGCCATGGCGGCGACGGCAGCCAAGCGCGCCTACGTGGTCAACGTCTCCGCGATGGAGGGTGTGTTCAGCCGCGGCTACAAGGGCGCGGGCCACCCGCACACGAACATGGCCAAGGCCGCCCTGAACATGCTCACCCGCACCAGCGCCCAGGAGATGTTCGAGAAGGACGGCATCCTGATGACCGCCGTCGACACGGGCTGGATCACCGACGAGCGCCCGCACCCCGACAAGATCCGCCTCGCCGAGGAGGGCTTCCACGCCCCGCTCGACCTGGTCGACGGCGCAGCCCGGGTCTACGACCCGATCGTGCGCGGCGAGGACGGCGAGGATCTGTACGGCTGCTTCCTCAAGGACTACGCACCCGCCAACTGGTAGTCGTCCGCCGATGCGGCGTGCGTGAGCCGCCGTGGGCCCGGCCGGGAGTCGCTCCCGACCGGGCCTTTCCCGTATCCGGTGGCTGAAAGTGACCTAGAGCACACGTTCCATCGAGCGCGGAAGCGCTCATTTGGTTACCCTGATGTGAACGGACGTAATCGAGGAGTCCACAAACCTTCCTCGACCGTCCTGGGACAGGCTTTCAACCAAGTCGCCGTCCCGCCCCGTACCCGGCGCCACCGCGACCGAACTGTTCTTGCCCCCTGCCCCTCCACGGGCAGCCGATTCCCGGTAATGAGGCCGGAACATCGGCGATGCCCGGGGCTACGTGACACAAAGGAGTGCGCGGTGACGACACCGGAACTGACGAAGCACGAGAAGCGACCGGCCGAACGGCACGGAGAGCGGGCCCGCGGGCCCGAGAAGCTCCGGAACATCGAGGTCTGGGCCCGGTCCGCGCCGATCCGGCTGGCCGGCTACGAGGACGACCTCGCCGAGCCGCACATCCTGCCGAGCGTCGACTGACTTCGCTGCGCACCCCGGCACCGACACCCGAGCTCCGGCCCGCATCGCGCGGTCCGGAGCTCGGCCCGTCGGGGCGTCCGACGTTCACAGGGCCGCCCGCGCCACGGCCGCCCCGGCGAACGAAAGACCGACGCCCGCACCGACGGTGAGCACCAGATATCCGGCCGCCATGGCCAGCCGGCGGGCCGACGTCAGGGTCAGCAGCTCGTACGAGAACGTCGACCAGGTCGACAGCGCGCCGCAGAAACCGGTGGCGAGCAGCAGCTGGGCCCGGGGCCCCAGATCCCCGTCGGTCACCGCCTCGGAGAGGAAGCCGAGGAGCAACGCCGCTGTCGCGTTGGCCGCGAAGGTGCCCCACGGAAAGGCGGTGTGGAGACGGAACTTCGCGTCCACACCGAGCAGATAGCGAAGCGGAGCGCCGGCCAGTCCGCCGGCCAGCACCAGCAGCCAGTCGGTCATCGGACGCCGTCCCGGTCCGCGTAGCCGCGCCCCAGGGCCAGATGTGCGGCGAAGGCGCCCGTCGTCACGGCGGCAAGGGCCACGACCACCGTCAGCAGCAGATAGCCGACCGCATAGCCGGGCCGGCCGTTCTCGAAGAGCTGTCGCACGTTGTTCGTGTAGTGGGAGAACGTGGTGAACCCGCCGAGCACACCGGTGCCCAGCAGCGGACTGATCAGCCGCGGCGATCCGGGGAAGCGCAGCTTCAGGGTGACCATCAGAACACCCATGAGGAAGCAGCCCACGGCGTTGATCAGCACAATCGTCCACGGGAACGCCGCAGGACCGGTCGGCCAGAGACGCTCGGCGCCGTAACGGGCCACGGCCCCCGCGGCGCCGCCGATCGCGACGGCCACCACTACGGCCGGCTGCGCCCCGGGGTGGTGATCGGGGTGGGTGTGGTGGTGCAGTCGCATCCTGGGGGACATCCGGCGAACCTAGCCAGCCGAACCGCGCAGGCAGGTCCAGCGCGCGCAATGGCGCACTTCCGGACTCGAACGGCGCAGTGGGACACCGCACGACGAGAAGTGCCGCCCGGCATATGCATTGATGGCGGTGAGCCACTTCCCGCCCCCTCCGCTCCACGTGGAGAGCGCCCTTCCCCGTCGAGTCGCTGGAGCCTCCCTTGCCCATCGTCGAGCCGGCAGTCGTCCGGAAGCTCGAAGGCCGGCAACCGACGGCCTTCCTCCTCGCCTCGGTGCGCGGAGTCGGACAGGTGGACCTCCAGTCGTGCATCTGGACCGGCGCGTTCATCCTCGCCGGGCTGTGGGCGGCGGGCTGGCGGACCGGACTCTTCGCCACCCTGGGCACCGTCGTCTCGACGCTGACCGCCTACGCGCTCGGTGTCGACCGGTCCGGCATCGCCCTCGGCCTCCACGGGTACTCCGGCTGTCTCACCGGCATCGCACTGGTCACCTCGCTCGGGCACCACCCCGCGACCTATGTGCTCGCCGTCATCGGCTCGATCATGTGCACCGTACTGACGATGACGCTGACGACCCTGCTCAAGCCGTACGGACTGACCGCGCTCACCGCACCGTTCTGCCTGGTCTCCGGCGTCATGGTGCTCGGGGCGCCGTCCTTCGGGCGGATCTGGCACGGAGCGCCGAGGGCCGTGTCCAGCACCACCAGCGGTGACACCGCGATCTCCTGGGACGACCTGTGGCACGCCTTCTTCACCAATGTCTCGCAGGTCTTCCTGGTGGACGCGTGGTACGTCGGACTCATCATGCTCGTCGGCCTGGCCTTCGCCGGGGTGCGCGTGGTGCTGTACGCGGCGGCCGGCTCCGTCGTCGGAATCGTCGCCGCCTGGGCACTCGGCGCCCCCACCTCGCTGATCGCCGACGGGATCTACGGATACAACGCCGTGCTCGTCGCCATCGCCGTCGGCGCGGTCTTCCTCACCGGCACGGTGTGGAACGGGGCGTACGCGCTCTTCGGCGCCGCGGCCTCCAGCGGCCTGACCGCCTCACTGACCTCGTTCTTCAAAGCGTTCGGCGGCCACACCTTCACCTGGCCGTTCATCCTCGTGACCTGGGCGCTCATGGCGGCCGTCCCCCTGCTGCCCCGCTTCCGCAGGAGCAGCTGACGACGCCCGGCCCCGGACCCACCTCCACCCCTCCACCCCTCCCCGTATCCCAGAGGAAGGTACTGACGATGAACCTCGCACCTCGCGAGATCGACAAACTGCTGGTGTACGTCGTGGCCGATCTGGCCCGCAAACGCCGGGACCGCGGCCTCAAGCTCAACTACAGCGAGTCCGTGGCGCTGATCAGCGAGGCGATCCTGGAAGCCGCGCGCGACGGAAAGAGCGTCGCCGACTGCATGGAACTCGGCCGTCACATCGTCGGCGAGGACGACACCATGCCGGGCGTGCGGGACATGCTCGGACTGCTGCAGATCGAGGCATCCTTCGTGGACGGCACCAAACTGGTGTCCTGCCACGACCCCATCGGCGGCTGAACCGGTGTCCGCCCCCTGCCGGGTGATCGCCGTGTGCGGCCACGAGGCCGCGTACGGAGAGGCCTTGCGCGGCCTCGTGGACCCCGGGGTGACCGTCGTGACGAACGGCCGCGAACTGTTCCGTACCGTCGCCGCGCTGAGCCGCCGGGGCGAGGAGAGCTGCGTCGTCCCGATGACGCTCGGCCGCGACCCGGAACTCGTCGCGGACAGCGCCCGCACCCTGCGCGCACTGCCCGCCGCCGACCGTGCCCGGGCCGTGCTGGCCGAGCCGTTCGCCACCTCCCAGCATCTGATCGCCTGGCTGCGCGCGGCGGCCGGCCGTGTCCCGGACACCGCCGCGTTCCTGGTCACCGCCCCGGCCGGCGACCCGTTCGAGGACGCCGAGCTGTACCGGGTCGCCAGCCTGGTCCGCCGCTACGGCAGTCACGACCTGGTGGAGGTCGCGTTCACCGGGGGCGACCCCGACCCCGCCGAAGGCGTCCGGCGCTGCACCCTGCTCGGCGCGCGGCACGTGGTGCTGCTCCCGGCGGCGTTCGCGCAGCCGCCGGTGCCCGGCGTACCCGGTGCGCGCGTGGAGTACGCCGGTCCGCTGATCGCTCCGGCAGCGCTGGCCCGGGTGCTCGCCGAGCGCGTGGCCGATGCCCTGCGGCACCGGGGCGAGCGCGGTGACGACGGCATCGCGGCCGGACTGACCGCCGCCGACGACCACGGCCACTCCCACACCCACCCGCCGGGCACAGCACACCACCACGGTCACGGACATCCGCACCCGCATCAGCACACCGATGGACATGGTGCGGGCCAAGTCATCAGGAGCACCGCATGACGTTCCGTCAGAAATACATCTACGGCAAGGAACCGGTCGAGATCAACGCCGGCCGCCGAACGGTCAAGCTCACCGTGAGCAACACCGGCGACCGTGCGGTCCAGGTCGGCTCGCACTACCACTTCTTCGAGGTCAACTCGGCGCTGTCGTTCGACCGCCAGAAGGCGCTCGGCATGCACCTCAACATTCCCGCCGGCACGTCCGTACGCATCGAGCCCGGTGGATCGCGCGAGGTGGAACTGTGCGCGTACGGCGGAACCGGGCGCCTCGTCGGCTTCAGCGGGCTCCTCAACGGCAGCCTCGCCTCGCACCCGGCCAAGGTCGAGGCCGTCCGGAAGGCGATCGAGCAGGGATTCCAGGGCGCTCAGAACAGTGCCGACGGCTCCGATGCTCCGGAGAAACGCGCCAAGAGCGTCAAGAGCACCAAGGACTCGAAGGACTCCAAGGAAAAGAAGAAGGGTTCGCGCTGATGCCCATCCTGCCGCGCAAGCAGTACACCGACATGTTCGGTCCGACGGTCGGCGACCGCTTCCACCTCGCCGACACCAACCTCGTCGTCGAGGTCGAGAAGGACTTCAGCGAGGGCCAGTACGGGGACGAGGTCCTCTACGGCGGTGGCAAGACCATGCGCGACGGCATGGCCTCCGATCCACAGTGCACCAGTGTCCAGGGCGCCCTCGACACCGTCATCACGAACGTCGTCGTCATCGACCCCGTCGTCGGCGTCGTCAAGTGCGACATCGGCATCAAGGACGGCTTCATCGCCGGGATCGGCAAGTCGGGCAACCCGCAGACGCAGAACAACGTCCACCCGGACCTGGTCATCGGGCCCGGCACCGAGGCCATCGCCGGTGAGCACCTCATCGCCACCGCGGGCGCCATCGACACCCACGTTCACCTGATCTCGCCCCAGCAGGCCGAGCAGGCGCTCACCAACGGCATCACCACCCTCATCGGCGGTGGCACCGGCCCCTCCGACGGCACGAACGGCACCACCTGCACGCCAGGTCCGTACAACATCGCCCGGTTCCTCCAGGCGGCCGAGACCTTCCCCATCAACCTGGGCATCATGGGCAAGGGCAACGGCAGTCTCCCGGAAGCGCTCAACGAGCAGATCGAAGCCGGGGCCTGTGCCCTGAAGGTCCACGAGGACTGGGGCGCCACCCCCGCCGTGATCGACAACTCGCTGAGTGTCGCGGACCGGTACGACGTCCAGGTGGCCATCCACACCGACAGCCTCAACGAGGGCGGCTTCTTCGAGGACACCCGCTCCGCGTTCGACGGCCGCACCATCCACACCTTCCACAGCGAGGGCGCGGGCGGCGGCCACGCCCCGGACATCCTGCGGGTGGCCGGCGAGCCGAACGTACTGCCTTCCTCCACCAACCCGACGCTGCCGTACACCAAGAACTCGGTGGACGAACTGCTCGACATGGTCATGGTCTGCCATCACCTCAGCCATGACATTCCCGAGGACGTCTCCTTCGCCGACAGCCGCGTGCGCGCCGAGACGATCGCCGCCGAGTCGGTCCTGCACGACCTCGGTGTGATCAGCATGATCTCCTCCGACTCGCAGGCCATGGGCCGGGTCGGTGAGTCCGTCACCCGGACCTTCCAGATCGCCCACCACTGCAAGGACAAGCTGGGCACGTTGGAGGGCGACTCCGCCCGCAACGACAACCAGCGGGTGCTGCGCTACCTCGCGAAGGTCACGATCAACCCGGCCATCGCCACCGGCATCTCCGACCACGTCGGCTCGATCGAGAGGGGCAAGATCGCCGACATCGTGCTCTGGCCCATCCATTCCTTCGGGGCCAAGCCGAAGATGGTGATCAAGGGCGGCATCATCTCCTGGGCGCAGATGGGCGACCCCAACGCCTCGCTGCCGACCCCGCAACCGGTGATCTACCGGCCGATGTTCGGGCAGTACGGCAAGGCCCTGCCGACGACCCACATCACCTTCATGTCCCAGGCCGGCATCGCCGCCGGGGTACCGGCCGCACTGGGCCTGGAACGCAAGGTGCTGCCGGTCAGCCGCACCCGGACCATCGGCAAGCACAACATGGTCCGCAACGACGCGCTGCCGGACATCAAGGTCGACCCGGAGACGTTCAAGGTCACGCTCAACGGCAAGGTCGCCACCATCGACCCGGCCGAGGAACTGCCTCTCAACCACCTGTTCTTCCTCGTCTAGGCCGATGTACCGCGACGAGAAGGACGTCCTGGGCGAGGCCGACCGGGCGCCGGGCGCGGCCACCGCCGGGACACCGGCCCCCGAGCCCGCGCTCGGGCCGCTGCTGGTCGGCCTCCAGCTGACCGACTCGGCCTTCCCCAGTGGCTTCTACACGCTGTCGCACAGTCTGGAGGGGTTCGCCCAGGCCGGGGCGGTCGACCGGGAAAGCCTGCCGCTGCTGCTGGAGGACCTGCTGGTGCACGGTGTCGGCCCGGCCGACGCCACCGCGCTCGCGCTCGCCCACCGCGCGACCCGGGCGGGCGACGCGGCGGCCGTCGTCCGTATCGACGAGCACCTGTTCGCCACCAAGCTGGGGCGCGAGATGCGTCAGGCGGCCACCCGGACCGGCCGTCAGCTCCTCGACCTCGCCGCCGAGGTGTTCGACCGCCCGGAGATCACCGAGCACTTCGGCCGTGTCGTACGCCGCGAGTCCCCCGGGACCCAGGCGGTGGCCGCAGGCGTCATCCACGCGGCGACCGGCGTCCCGGTCCGCCAAGCGGTCGCCTCGGACCTGTTCGCGTTCTGCGCGAGCTTCGCGGGCGCCGCGCTGCGGCTGCGGCTCACCGACCACCGCGGGGCACAGACCCTGCTGCGGGCCGCCGCACCCGTCATCGAGGCGGCTGCGGAGGCTGCGCTGCGGCGCGAACTCGCCGACGTCGGCGCCACCGTCTTCGCCTCGGACATCATGTCGGGCCGTCATGAACGCGCCGAGGCCAGGCTGTTCGCCAGCTGATCCAGCCATCCCCCCCCCACGAGCCAGGGAGCATCATGGACGACAACGTACTGCGGGTCGGCATCGGCGGACCCGTCGGGTCCGGCAAGACCGCGCTCATCGAGGCGCTGGTCCCCCTGCTGATCGAGCGCGGCCACCGTCCCTCCGTCATCACCAACGACATCTACACACAGGAGGACGCCCAGCACATCCGCCGCACCCTCGACGGCGTCCTCGAACCGGAGCGCGTCGTCGGTGTCGAGACGGGGGCCTGCCCGCACACCGCCGTGCGCGACGACCCCACGATGAACCTGGCGGCCGGTGCCGAGCTGCTGGAGCGCTTCCCCGACACCGACACGCTGCTCTACGAGTCCGGCGGCGACAACCTCACACTCACCTTCAGCCCGGCCCTGGTCGACCTCTTCGTCTTCGTCCTGGACACCGCCGAGGGCGAGAAGATGCCCCGCAAGCGCGGCCCGGGCATCACCGACTCCGATCTGCTCGTCATCAACAAGATCGACATCGCCGAGTACGTCCGCACCGACATCGGCGTGATGGAGTCCGACGCCCACCGGGTCCGCGAGAACCGCCCGGTCGTCCTCACCGACTGCCTCACCGGCGTCGGGGTCGAGGACGTCTTGGGCTACCTCGAATCGCGCCGCAAGGCGCTGATCTGACATGCTCCCCACCCCGTCCGCGCACCCCGGCTCGTCGCCGCCCCGGCCGGACCGGCTCGCCCCCGAGTACTACACCGCGGTCCGCGTCCCCCCGGACGTGGCGGCGCTGGCCTCCGTGCCGGACACACTGGCGCCGGGTTCCCCGGCCAAGGTCGGCATCCTCGACCTGGCCTTCGCGGTACGGGGTGGGCGCACCGAACTCGTCGAGCGTTACCAGAAGACCCCGCTGCAGATCATGCGGCCGCTGTGGATCGACCCGGCAATGCCCGGCATGAGTTACGTCTATCTGATGGCGACCGGCGGCGGCATCGCCCAGGCCGACCGCTACCGGATGGACTTCCGCTGCGGGCCCGGCACCGAGGTGCATCTGACCACCCAGGCGGCCACCAAGGTCTTCCGCATGGAGCACGACTACGCGAGCCAGCGCGTGCACCTCACGGCGGACGAGGGTGCCTACGTGGAGTATCTGCCGGACCCGCTGATCCCGTTCAAGGGCTCGCGGTTCTACCAGCGCACCGAGGTCACGGTCGCGCCCGGCGCCACCGCGGTCGTCGGCGACACCCTGACCGCGGGGCGGCTCGCCCGCGGCGAGCGCCACGACTACCGGGTCCTCGCCACCGATCTGCACATCGCCCGGCCCGACGGCGCCCTCCTCGCCATCGACACCCTGCGTCTGGCACCGGGCGCGGGGGCGCACGGCGACGGCGTCGTCGGCCCGGGGGTGTTCGCCGGGCACGACCATGTCGCCTCGCTCTTCGTCGTCACCGACCGCACCCCGGCCACCGAGCTCGCCGACACCCTCCACGGTGCGCTGGCCGGGCTCGGTGTCCTGTACGGAGTCAGCGTGCTGCCCCACGACTGCGGCGCCTGGGTCCGGCTCCTGGGCGACAGCCCGGTCGGGGTGGCCGCCGCGCACACCGCGGCCTGGGACGCCGTACGCCGGCTGCTCACCGGCCACCCGGCCCCCGATCCGCGCAAGCCCTGACGCACCACCGACCGGCCCCCGTACCCCATTCCGCCCCCCCACGACGAGGTATCCGCAGATGAACATCGCTCCCGCGCCGATGCCACCCGCGTACGACTCCGGTGACACCGCCTGGCTGCTCGCCTCCACTGCCATGGTGCTGCTGATGACGCCGGGACTGGCGTTCTTCTACGGCGGCATGGTGCGCACCCAGCACATCCTGATGATGATCAAGATGAGCTTCGCCGCGCTCGCCTTCGGCACGCTCGTCTGGTGGGTGATCGGCTACTCGCTGGCCTTCGGCCCGGACGTCGGCGGCGCCGGACTCATCGGTAATCTCGACCACGTGTTCATGCACGACATCGAGCTGAACACGCTCACCGGTCACATTCCCACCTATGTCTACAGCACCTTCCAGATGGGCTTCGCGATCATCACGGTCGCGCTGGTCAGCGGATCGATCGCGGACCGCGCCACGATGAAGGGCTGGCTCGTCTTCGTCGTCCTGTGGCTGCTCGTCGTCTACATCCCCCTCGCGCACTGGGTGTTCGACCAGGACGGGTGGATCGTCAAGCACCTCGGTGCGCTGGACTTCGCCGGCGGTCTGCCGGTGGAACTCAACTCCGGGGTCGCCGGGCTCGCCGTCGCACTGGTGCTGCGGGCGCCGCGCGACTTCGCCCGCCGCGAGGAGCGGCCCAACAACATTCCGCTCGTGGTGATCGGTGTCGGGCTGTTGTGGTTCGGCTGGTTCGGCTTCAACTCCGGTTCGGCGCTCAGCGACCAGGGCAACGCGGCAGCGGCCTTCATCAACACCCAGCTCGGCGCCGCCGGCGCCATGATCACCTGGCCGCTGGTCGAGAAGTGGCGCACCGGCACGGTCACCACCATGGGCGTGGTCTCCTCCGCCGTCGCGGGCATGGTCGCCATCACTCCCGCCTGCGGTGAGATCAACACCCTCGGGGCGGTGGTCACCGGCCTCGTCGTCGGGGCGGTCTGCGCGTTCGCCATCACGCTCAAGTACCGCTTCGGCGTGGACGACACGCTCGACGTGGTGGGTGTGCACGGTGTGGGCGGCCTGATCGGCCTGATCATGGTCGGCCTGTTCGCCACCGCACGGATCAGCGGCAAGAAGGGGCTCTTCTACGGCGGCGGCTGGGGGCTGCTGGGCAAACAGCTCGTCGCCATCGTCTCCGTGATGGCGTTCTCCTTCATCCTCACCTGGATCATCGCGAAGGTGGTCGATCTGGCCGTCGGCTTCCGCGCGCAGGACGAGTACGACACCGTTCCCGGTACGGAGCGGGAGCGCGCCTACGACTTCCAGACGGCCGAGCGCCTCGGCGCCCTGGTCTCCGGGAAGGCCGTGACCAGCGACGACGAACTCGTCCGGCAGATCACCAAGCTGCTGCGGGCCCGCGAGGAGGCCAAGTGACGTGCTCTGCCGGGGCCGGGCCCTGAGGGACCCGCTCCGGGAACGGCTCGGTCAGTCATCGGATGAGTACGGGAAAACTGTTTCGTTCTGTCTGGAAGATTGCATTGACAGGTTCGCGCCGCGCTCCAATCATCGGACGTCATGACCGAACTTCCCAGACGCCATGTACTCGGAATGACGGCAGGGGCGGCAGTCGGCGCCGCCCTGCTCACCCCCGCCACCGCCGATGCGGCCCCGCACCCCCGGGCCGCCCCGCGCACCGGAGCAGGCACTGACGACGGGGAATGGGACACCGTACCCGCCGCCGTGCCCGTGCCCCTCGACCAGTGGTTCGACAACGACGGCATCGACACCGCCGACGCCCGCGGCGGCGACTTCGACGGCTCCGGCTACACCTTCCCGGGTGAGGAACTCCCGGCCGGAGAGCGGGAGATCGGCGGCACCGCCTTCCTCTTCCCCGGCTCCGCAGCGGGCACCAAGAACAACGTCGTCGCCCTCGGCCAGCGCATCGGCCTGCCGCCAGGCCGCTATCTCTCCGGGCTCTTCCTCACGTCGTGCAGTTACGGCGACGCGTCCGGCAGAGCCACGGTCCACTACGCCGACGGCACCACGACGACCCCGCTGCTCGGCGGGCCCGACTGGTACGGCGGCAGCGGCGCCCTCACCGCCCCGTACCGCTACACGGCCGACGGCGCCAAGGATCCGCACCAGGTGTCCATCGCCGTCAGCGAGATCGCCCTCGACCCGGGCAGGGAGGCCGTCGCGCTCACCCTGCCCACCACTCAGCCCGCCGAGGCGGGCAAGCCGTCCCTGCACATCTTCGCGCTCTCGCTCCAGCCGGCCGCCCGGGGCAGGGCGTTGGCGCTGCGCGACGCCCACTCCACCACCTCGCTGCTGGACTCCGGCGCCCAGAGCGTCGAGGCCACCGTCGTGAACGCGGGCACGGTCGGCATCCTCGCCGCCGACGGCCTCACCCTCTCCGTGGACGTGGCCGGGGCCCGTACCGTCGAGCCCGCCCGGGTCGGCCGCCTCGCCCCCGGTGAGCAGGCCCGCGTCCGCATCGGCATCCGCAGCGGACCCGGCACCGCTCCCGGCACCGCCCGGGAAGGCAACGTTGTCGCGCGCGGCCGCGGAGCGCGGGCGGCCACCGTCCGGCGCTCCCTCACCCTCGGCGTCCCCGACTACGCGCCGACCGACGACTCCCTTGCCACCCATCAGGCGCCGTACTGGTTCCAGGAGGCCAAGTTCGGGATCTTCATCCACTGGGGGGTCTACTCGGTGCCCGCCTGAGCGCCGGTCGGCACCCAGTACGCCGAGTGGTACTGGAGCCAGATGCAGGATCCCGGCAACCCCACCCACGCCCACCACCGCGAGACCTACGGCGAATCCTTCGCCTACGACGACTTCATCCCGCGGTTCCGCGCCGAACGCTTCGACCCGCGCTCCTGGGTGGAGCTGTTCCGGGACGCCGGCGCCCAGTACCACGTCCTCACCTCCAAGCACCACGAGGGCTTCGCGCTCTGGGACACCAAGCTCTCGGACCGCAACTCGGTGAAGATGGGGCCCGGGCGGGACCTGGTCAAGGAGCTCTTCGACGCCTCGCGCCGCTACACCCCCGAACTCCACCCCGGGCTGTACTTCTCCATGCCCGAGTGGTTCAACCCCGACCACCCGTGGATGGGCCACGCACCGCGCAATCCGTACACCCTGGAGCCCGTCCCGTACACCGGCCACCGGGCGGGCAAGGACTACGTCACCGAGTTCCAGGGCCCGCAGATGCTGGAGCTGATCCACCGGTACGGCCCCGAGATCCTCTGGTGCGACATCGGCGGCGACAACGACAGCCACCGGGTGCTGGCCGAGTACTTCAACCACGCCAAGAACCGGGCCCGCCCGGTCGAGGTCACCGTCAACAACCGCTCCGGGATCGGCCCGCACGACTTCACCACGCCCGAGTACACGACGTACGACCAGATCGTCACCGCCAAATGGGAGTCCAGCCGCGGCCTCGATCCGTACAGCTACGGCTACAACGCCCAGACGCCGGACGAGAAATACATGACCGCCGAGGAGATCGTGCACTCGCTCGTCGACATCGTCTCCAAGAACGGCAACTTCCTGCTGGACATCGGGCCCAGGGCCGACGGCACGATCCCCGCCATCATGCAGCGCAGGCTGCGCGAGACGGGGGAGTGGCTGAAGACCAACGGGGAGGCGATCTACGACACCACGTACTGGTCACGGATGCCGCAGCTCGGCGAGGACCTGCGGTTCACCCTGAGGCCGAACCGGGCGTTCTACATCCATTCCCTGGTACGGCCTGGCGCGACCCTCACGGTGGAGGCACCGGTGCCGGTCCGCGGCGGTGACCGGATCACCCTGCTCGGTCACGACCGGCCGCTCAACTGGCGGGTCCGGGGCGGCTCGCTGGTGATCGACGTACCGGCGGCGGCCCGCAGCACCGGGCGGCACGCCTGGGTGTTCAAGATCGCCTGGTCGGGCTGATCCAGGAGGGGCCGAGCGAGACGGGGCGCATGAAGTCCCGCACATAGGTGCGGTGCCACCAGCGCCCGGTGGCCCGCAGTTCGCGCCAGGACGTGTACCGGTAGCGGTACACCCTGGCGCGGACGTGCGCGGGCGGGGCGTCGGGGAACGGGTTGTGACGCAGCAGCCGCAGGGTGTCCCGGTCGTTCTCCAGCAGCCGCTCCACGAACGGGCCGAACCAGGGACGGGCGTACGCGGGGGACAGCGCCGCGAACCACATCAGCCAGTCCAGCCGCAGATGGTACGGGGCGAACTGGCGGGGCATCCGGCGTGGATCGCCCGGTTTGCCGCGGAAGCCGTACTCCCGCCAGACGGTGCCGTCGTGGAGCACCTCCTCGTCCGTGCCCTCGACCACCACCTCCAGCCGGACCCGGCTGATGCTGCCGAATGCCCCGTAGGTGTTGACCAGGTGCAGCGGGTCGAACGAGCGGTTCATCACCTGGCGGCGGGAGACCAGATTGCGTGCCGGGCGGTAGCTGAGGAACACGACCAGCGCGGTCACCGCCAGGACGACGATCTCGTACCACAGCGGCGGCGCGGACTGGGCGGGCGGCGCGGTGAACAGCGACCAGTCGACGGCGGACAGGGCCAGGGTGATCGTCAGCCAGTTCAGCCAGGCGAAGTTCCCCGAGAAGACCAGCCAGAGCTGGGTGACGATCATCAGCCCGGCGGCCGCGCTCGCCACCGGCTGCGGAGTGAACAGGAGCACCGGCACCAGGAGTTGGGTGACATGGTTGGCCGCCACCTCGGCCCGGTGCACGGGCTTCGGCAGCCGGTGGAAGAACCAGCTCAACGGCCCCGGCATCGGCTGCGTCTCGTGATGGAAGTACAGACATGTCAGCCTGCGCCAGCACTCGTCGCCGCGGATCTTGATCAGCCCGGCACCGAACTCGACCCGGAACAGCACCCAGCGCAGCAGCCACAGCACCAGGACCGGCGGAGCCGTGTGCGCGTTGCCGAGAAAGACGGCGAGAAATCCGGTTTCCAGCAGCAGCGATTCCCAGCCGAAGCCGTACCAGGTCTGGCCGACCTGGACGATCGACAGATACAGCGCCCAGGGCAGCGCCCAGAGCACCATCGCCGCCCAGAGCGGAAGGTACGAGTCCGCACCCGCGAGCAGGGCGACGGCGATCGCGCAGCCGGTCCAGGAGACGAGGGCGAAGAAGCGGTCGCTGTAGTGGAGCCGGAAGAGTCCGGGTGCGCTGCGCCAGTCGGTACGCCGCAGGAAGTCGGGTACGGGCAGCATGCCTCGCTCGCCGATCAGCGCCCGGAACTGGAGCGCGGCGGCGAGAAAGGCGACCAGGTACACAGCCGCCAGAGCCCGCTGGAAGACCAGCCGGCTGAGCCAGTACCCGTCTGCGGTGAACCACTCCATCGCTTCCAGTATCGGCCCGCCGGCTCCGCCCAGCCCTTCAGCCCCGCGCGGCCCCGGCGACGATCCGGCGCAGCGTGGCTCCGAGCCGGCGGGCGTACCACCGCTGGGTCATCGGGACGAGAGGGCCCGCGAGGCGGGTGTACCAGGCGGCCGGGCGGCTGAACGCCGTGACGGTGAACCACACCGTCCCGTCGTCGGCCGACTCCACCACGAAGGACTCCTCGCCGCATTCGGGGTGTCTGTCGAGTGTCCCGTAGGCGAATCCGACGAGGTCCTTCTCGTACGCCGCCCAGACGACGCGGCAGGGGGCGGTGAACCGGAACGGCCCGGCGCCGAGCGACACCCGGACGCGGACTCCGGCCTCCGCGCGGTCCGCCGACGCCCGGACCCCGGCCCCGGAGGTGCGGTGCATGCGCCAGCCGGTGACGGCGGCCCCGGCGGCCTCGAAGTCGGCCCGGCCGCGGCCGACCCGGGTCCGGTGGTGGAGGTGGTGGTATCCGTCGGGGAGCGGGCCGAGGCGGGTGGAGCCGACCTCGGGGTAGGTGAATGCGGTCATGCGGTCCTGCCTTCGTGGTCGGTGCGGTTCTGGAGTCTTCGCCAGGCGAGCAGCGAGCAGAGCGCGAAGCCCAGCGCGTTCCCGACGCCATGGGTGGCGGCCATCCAGGTCAGTGTCGGGTGGGGGAGTCCGGTGGCCTCGCCGAGCGCCCAGCTCAGCGCGAGCACCATGGTGACGGCGAGCACGGCGGACGAGACGGCGAGCAGCGCCCGGGTCGTCCGGTCCCGGTTCCGGTCGCGGATCGAGCGCCAGGTGAGGAGGGCGACGGTCCACATCCCGGCGGTCAGCACGACCGCGCCGGCCAGCTCGGCCCGGTCCCCGATGAAGTAGCCGATCAGGACGAGCAGGGTGCCCAGCGGCACGCTCAGCGCGGCGAACCTGCCCGCACGGCTGTCGGTGGTCCGGCAGACGAGCCCCGAGACCAGCGCGGCGGCGAATCCGGCGAAGTGGAAGTGCGGCACGGTCAGTGCGAGGATGCCCGGCCCGAAGCCGAGGAGGGGGTGCCCCGCGCGTTCGGCCACCAGGGCCGTGGCGGCGATCGACGGCGTGACCAGGGCGGTGAGCAGGGCGATCTCGGCGGGTGCCCGGGATGTCGGCAGGCCGCGGAGCACGAGCAGCCGGGGCAGTGCGTGCAGGGCGAGGAGTACGGCCCCGAGCGCGTAGCAGGCCGCCAGGGCGGTGGCCGGTCCGCCGCGTGGCAGCCACAGGGCCACGGCGCCCGGGACGGCGAACAGTGGCCACCAGCGGCGGATCCGGTCCAGCTCGGGCGCACCGGCCAGCCGCAGTCCCACCGGGACCACCACCAGCATGCCCAGCATCACGGTCAGACCGACCAGTACCGACACCACGACCCCCTGAATTGAACGTGTTCAAGTGTCTTCGGGGATGACTGTACGGCCCTTCTTGAACGTGTTCAAGAAGGGCCGTACAGTCGGGGTGCGCCGGGTCGGGCCGCAGCGGGGCGGCGTCCGGTGCCCGGCGTCACAGGACTCCCCGGCGCCACTCCCGTATCAGCAGGTAGCCGAGGTACACGCCCCCGATGGCCATCGTGTAGATGCCGACGGGCAGGTTGTCGAAGAGCGGCAGCTGCTGGGCGCAGAGATCCGCGAGCACCAGCAGCAGCGCGCCGGTCAGCGCGGACAGCGCCAGATGCGGGCCTGACGCCCGGGTGATCCGTTTGGCGATCTGCGGCGCCGTGAGCGCGATGAACGCGATGGGCCCGGCGACCCCGACGGCGGCGGCGGAGAGCACGATGGCGAGGACCACGGCGATGGTCTTCGTGTTCCGGGGCTCCGATCCGAGCGCGCTCGCGATGTCGTCGCCCATCTCCCCGACGGACAGCCGCCGCGCGATCAGCGCGGTGAGCGGGGCAACGGCCAGGAGTACCAGCCAGATCGTGGTGGCGTCCTCCCAGGACCGCGCCGACAGGCTGCCGTTGACATAGGCGGTGAGCACGGCGGCCCGGTCCCGCTCCATGGCGTATACGACGTACTGGGTGATCGCGGTGCCGATCGCGGCGACCCCGATGCCCGCGACGACCAGCCGGGCCGGGTTGCGGAATCCGGTCCCGGTCGACACGTGGACGAGCACCATGGCGAGCACGGCGCCGAGCAGCGCGCCGAGCGCCACCGGCACGGTGTCCGGGAACAGCAGCGCGGTGATCGCGGCACCCGCTCCGGCGCCGGACGCCAGCCCGATCACGTCGGGGCTGCCGAGCGGATTGCGGGTGACGGACTGGAACAGCGCACCGGAGAGCCCGAGCGCCCCGCCGGTGCCCACGGCGACGACCAGACGGGGCCCGCGCAGCCGTTCGACGACGAAGGCGTTCTTGCCCTCGGCCCCGCCGGTCACCGCCCCGGGCAGATCGGCGAGCGGAATGCCCAGCCGTCCGAGCGAGAGTGTGGCGACGGCGCCCGCCACCAGCAGCACGAACAGTACGAGCGCCGTCAGTACGGACACCCGCCGGACCGGCAGGGCCACTCGCCCGCCGACCATCAGGACCTTCCTCGGCGACGCGGTGCGGATTCCGGCCTGATGCGACGTCATGAGTTTCCCCTCATCCTGCGTACGGCGATGAGCAGTGCGGGCGCCCCGATGAAGGCGGTCACGACACCGACCATCAGCTCCTGCGGGCGCATCACCACCCGCCCCACGACATCCGCCAGGAGCAGCAGCGCCGGGCCGGTCAGCGCCGAGAAGAGGATCTGCATCCGGAAGTCGACCCCGACCAGCGCCCGCACCACATGCGGAACGGCCAGTCCGACGAAGGCGATCGGGCCGACCGCGGCCGTGGCCGCCGCGCTCAGCAGCGTGGCCGAGAACAGCCCGCCCGCCCGCACCAGCGCCGGGCGGGCCCCCAGGGACGCCGCCGTCGAGTCCCCGAGGGCGAGCGCGTTGAGGCCGGGGCCGAGCACCGCGGCCAGCACCAGACCGGCCACGGCGAACGGAAGGACCGACCACAGGACGTCGAAGTCCCTTCCGCCGAGAGCCCCGACGACCCAGTACCGGTAGCTGTCGAACACTTTCGGACGGCTCAGGGTCACCGCCTGGATGAACGCCATCAGCACGGCGGAGAGCACCGCACCGGCGAGCACCAGCCGCACCAGCCCGCTGCCCGACCCCGCCGATCCGATCGCATGGACGAGCAGACCGGCGATCAGGGCACCGGGCAGCGCCCACCACATGATCTCCGTGCTGCCTGTCGCCCCGAGGAACGCCGTCGCGGCGACGATGCTCGCGGAGGCGCCCGCGTTGATACCGAGGAGGCCCGGATCGGCCAGCGGGTTGCGGGTCACGCCCTGCATGAGCGTGCCCGCGACGGCCAGGCAGAGACCGGCGAGCAGACCGAGCGCGGTCCGCGGATACCGGCTCTCGACGATGGCGGTGACATTGGGGTCGGCGGACTTGGACAGCACGTCCAGCACATCGCCGAACGAGGTGGTCCGGCTGCCGAACATGATGCTCGCGAACACGGCGAGCACGAGAACGACCAGTGCGACGACGAGGAAGGACACCCGCCGAGCGGTGCCGGCCCGTGAGGTGCCGGCACCGCTCGGCGGTGCGTGCGTGGTGGTGGCCATGTGGGTGATGGCCGGATCAGCCGTTGTCGGCGGCCTTGATGGCCTTGTCGATCAGTGGCAGGTAACGGTCGATCACCCACGGCACGGTGAGCGGGTTGATGATGGAGGAGGCCGTGACGAAGGAGTTGTCGTTGCTGTACACCATGGCGCCGCTCCTGACCGCGGGCATCGCCGCGTACAGCGGCTGGGCCTCGATCTCCTTGCGGGACTTGTCGTCCATGTAGAAGGTGAAGAGCAGATCGCTGTCCTTCAGCTTCTCGGCGTTCTCCAGGCCGATGAGCGCCGAGTCGGTGCCCTTGGTCTCCTTGAAGGAGTTCACCACGGGGTCGACGGTGAGGCCGAGCGAAGTGAGCATCTTGACGCGCTGCTCCTCGGGCTTGAACACGCCGAGGGTGCCGGGGCCGGTGTTGTAGATGTACGAGAACGTGTGCTTCTTGTAGTCCGGCCGGGTCGCCGCCGCGTCGGACAGCTGCTTCTCGATCTTCGAGACGAGGCCCTTCGCCTCGTCCGTCTGTCCCAGCGCCTTGCCGATGATGTCGATCTGCTGGTCCCAGTCCGTGCTCCACGCCAGATCGGGGTAGGCGACGGTGGGGGCGATGTCCTTGAGGATGTCGTAGTCCTTCTGCGTGATTCCGGACCACGGCGCGAGGATGACATCCGGCTCCAGCTCGGTGATGGCCTCGAAGTCGATGTCCTCACCGCCTGTGAACTGGGTCGGCAGCTTGTCGCCGGACTTCTTCACCGCGTCGTGGATCCAGGGCAGATAGCCCGTCTTGTCGCTGCCCCACTCGTACTTCTCGATGCCCACCGGGGTGTGACCGAGCGCGATGGCGGTCTCGGCCGAGCCCTGGCCGAGGGTGACGACCCGTTCGGGCTGCTCCTTGATCTCCGCGGTGCCGAGCGCGCTCTTGATGGAGACGGGGAACGCCCCGCTGGTCTTCCCCGGGGCGCCGGAGGTCTCCTTGCCGTCGTCGCTCGACGAGCAGCCGCCGAGGGCGAGAACGAGGGCTGCGGCGGCGGCAGTTGCGGCGAGCGTCCGGCGACGCGCGCGGGTGAACCGGGACATGGATGTTCCTCATGCTTGACGGATGGAGCGGCAGACCCCGCGACCGCGTGAGGGCATGCCGAAGGAACGGCCGTACGGATACGACGGGCGGCCCCGATGCAGATCGCAAGGAGTTAGGCAAGCCTAAGCTAAGTCTTTGTGCGGCGACAATCGACCCCCCGGCAAGTGCGTCCGTCTCCCGTGTCGTGCCGGTGTCGGCCGGTGCGCCCGAGCGGCTTCTTTGGTCCAGACCTATTGACGGGGGGTTCGGGCCTCCCTAGCGTGTGGCGAGCCGTGAAATACGAGACCGCATTCCGCCTGGATTGTCAGGGGCATGCCATTCACGCGCCAACTCGCCCTGTGCCGGGCCGCCTCGGGCATCCGTACCGCCCCGGCACCCGGCCGCGACAGGAAGGTAAATGAGCATGTTCGGTCGGACATCACGCCTGCTGGGGGTCGGCCTCGCGGCGGCATGTGTCGTACAGATGCTGGTCGGCGCAACGCCGAGCTCCGCCCAGGACGAGACCTGCGCGGTCAAGTCGAAGCCCGCCGGGAAGGTGCTCCAGGGGTACTGGGAGAACTGGGACGGCGCGTCGAACGGTGTGCATCCGCCGCTCGGCTGGATCCCGGTCACCGACAGCCGCATCGCCCAGCACGGCTACAACGTGATCAACGCGGCCTTCCCCGTCATCCTCTCGGACGGCACCGTCCTGTGGGAGGACGGGATGGACTCCACCGTGAAGGTCCCGACCCCCGCCGAGATGTGCGGTGCGAAGGCGTCCGGACTCACCACCCTGATGTCCATCGGGGGCGCGGCCGCGGGCATCGACCTGAGCTCCAGCGCGGTCGCCGACCGGTTCGTCGAGACCGTGGTGCCGATCCTCAAGAAGTACAACTTCGACGGCATCGACATCGACATCGAGACCGGACTGACCGGCAGCGGCAACATCAACCAGCTGTCGGCCTCCCAGTCCAACCTCATCCGCATCATCGACGGCGTACTCGCCCGGATGCCCTCGAACTTCGGGCTGACGATGGCGCCGGAGACCGCCTATGTCACCGGCGGGAGCATCACCTACGGCTCGATCTGGGGCGCGTACCTGCCCATCGTGAAGAAGTACGCCGACAACGGCCGCCTGTGGTGGCTGAACATGCAGTACTACAACGGCAGCATGTACGGGTGTGCCGGCGACTCGTACTCCGCGGGCACGGTCGAGGGGTTCACCGCCCAGACGGACTGTCTGAACAAGGGGCTCGTCGTCCAGGGCACCACGATCAAGGTCCCGTACGACAAGCAGGTCCCGGGACTGCCGGCCCAGCCGGGCGCGGGTGGCGGTCACATGACGCCGGGGCAGGTGTCGCAGGCCTGGAACCACTACGGCGGCGCACTCAAGGGCCTGATGACCTGGTCACTGAACTGGGACGGCTCGAAGGGGTGGACCTTCGGGGACAACGTCAAGGCGCTCCAGGGCCGCTGAGCCTTCGGGGCACCGAGGGCCGGGCGGCTCCGCCGAGGTGGACGAAGCCGCCCTCGGGCCCTTCCGCCCGGCCGTGACGACGGCCGGGCGGAAGAGGGGCCGTACGGTCAGGAACGGGGCTCGGAGGCGTCCAGCATGGCGTCGCGCTCCACGACCTTGATCCGCTCGCGCCCCTGCTCGGCGCCCAGGGCCTTCTCGTGCGCGTCCAGGCGGTGCCAGCCCTCACGGGTGGTGTACCGGACGCCGCGCTCCTCCAGGAAGGCGGTGACGGCCTCCGGCTCGGGCCGGACCGGGGCGGGCAGCCGGCCCTCGGCCCGGTCCTCCAGCAGGCAGGCCACGGTCTCGTTGGCGTCGCCCTTGGTGTGGCCGATCAGGCCGATCGGACCGCGCTTGATCCAGCCCGTGACGTAGACCGAGGGCATGTGCTCCCCGCCGTCGACGACCCGTCCCGCCGCGTGCGGAACCGTGCCGGAGACCACGTCGAACGGGAGCTTGGGGAGTTCCTGCGAGTAGTAGCCGACCGCGCGGTAGACGCTCTGCACGTCCCAGTCGGTGAAGTTCCCGGTGCCCTTGACGTTGCCGGTGCCGTCCAGCTCGGTCCGTTCGGTGCGCAGGCCGACGACCCGGCCGTCCTCGCCCAGGATCTCCACCGGGGACTCGAAGAAGTGCAGGAACAGCTTGTGCGGCCGGTCGCCGACATCGCGGATGGCCCAGTTCTCCAGCGTGGAGGCCACCATGTTGGCCTGCTTGTTGCCGCGCCGGGTCTCGATCGAACCCGCGTCGTAGTCGATGTCCTCGGGGTTGACGATGACCTCGATGTTCGGCGAGTGGTCCAGCTCGCGCAGCTCCATCGGGCTGAACTTGGCCTGCGCGGGGCCGCGGCGCCCGAAGACGTGCACCTCAAGGGCCTTGTTGGCCTTGAGGCCCTCGTGGACGTTGGCGGGAATCTCGGTCGGCAGCAGTTCGTCCGCGGTCTTGGCGAGGATGCGCGCCACGTCCAGGGCCACATTGCCCACGCCGAGCACGGCGACCTTCTCCGCCTCCAGCGGCCAGGTGCGCGCCACGTCGGGGTGTCCGTCGTACCAGGAGACGAACTCCGCGGCGCCGTGGGAGCCGTCCAGGTCGCTGCCCGGGATGTCGAGCGCGCGGTCCGCGTCGGCGCCGGTGGAGAAGATCACGGCGTCGTAGAAGGACCGCAGATCGTCCAGGCCGATGTCGTTGGGGTAGTCGACGTTGCCGAACAGCCGCAGCTGGGGCTTGTCGAGAACCTGGTGGAGTGCCTGGACGATGCCCTTGATCCGCGGGTGGTCCGGAGCCACTCCGTAACGGATCAGACCGAAGGGGGCGGGCATCCGCTCGAACAGGTCGATCGAAACCCCCGGGTCCTGGGCGGCGTCGGATTTCAGCAGCGCGTCCGCCGCGTAGATGCCGGCGGGGCCGGCTCCGACTATGGCGACACGGACGGGGCGGGTCATCAGGTGCTGGTCCTTAGAACGACTGATGCGGGCAGTGCAGCTCAGGGTAAAGGTAAGGCTGGGCTTACCGTGCTCCCCGGGACACGTTATCCGTTGCCCGCCCGAGACCTCGGGGCGGTTCGCCCTGCGAGACATCCGGTCCCGTCGTCCGGTCCCCGGAAGCAGCCCCGCGCCACCCGGGTGGCGCGGGGAGTGATACGTCCAAGCGTGCGAGGTTCGCTCGAAGAATCGGACAAATGATGGCAGAGTGACCCACATGGATGATCGGGTAGCGGGTGCCCTGTCACTCCCGGACGACTGGCCCGCCCACCCGGATCTCAGCCTCGCCCTGAACCGTATGGGCAGCTTCGACTGGGACCTCGACAGCGGCCTCATGCACATGGACCGCCCCGCGCTCGACGTGTTCGACCTGCGGGCGGACGAGTACGACGACCGGCCGGAGTCGCTCGCGCGCCGGGTGCCGGCCGACGAAGGCGTACGCCTCGACGCCATGGTCGCGCAGGCGCTCAAGAGCGGGCAGAGCAATTACGGGGCGTACTTCAGGATCAGACGGCGGGACGGCGGCCTGCGCTGGACCCATACCCAGGGCTTCATCCGGCGGGACGGGACCGGCCGCCCGCACCGCATCATCGGCATCGTCCGCGACGCGACGCAGGAACTGGCCGACTCCACCGCCCGCCACGAGCTGGACCTCCAGCGGCGCCGCCGCACCAGCCTGGTCGACGGCACCACCGCGGCGCTGGCCCACGCCCGCACCGTCGGCGACGTCATCGAGGTGCTGAAGAACTCCCAGGGCCTGGCACACCTCGGGGCGACCAGCCTGGTGATGGGGCTGATGGAGGCCGGACGCATCCACCTGGTGGCCGACGGCCCGGAGGACTCGTTCGTGCCCGGCACCCGGTACACCCGGACGGACGAGCAGTACCCGATGAGCGAGGTCGTACGCACCCTCTCGCCCCGCTTCATCGAGTCCGCCACGGACTTCGCCACCTCGTACCCGATCCTGTGGCCCCACATCAGCCACCTCGGCATCACCTCGGCCGCCTATCTGCCGCTGATCGCCCAGGCCCGGCCCATCGGCGCGCTCGGCCTGCTCTACAGCGACAAGGACGGCTTCACCGGCGACGAACGCAATCTCCTGGTCGCGCTCGGCAGCTCCATCGCGCAGAGCCTGCAGCGGGCCATGCTGTACGAGCAGGAGCACGACCTCGCCGAGGGCCTCCAGCAGGCCATGCTGCCGCGCAGGATCCCGGACGTACCGGGGGCGCAGATCGCCGTCAGGTACCGCTCCGCACGGCTGGGCCGCGACATCGGGGGCGACTGGTACGACGTCATCCCGCTGCCCGGCGGCCGGGTCGGGGCCGTCATCGGGGACGTGCAGGGCCACGACACCCATGCCGCGGCCGTCATGGGCCAGCTGCGCATCGTGCTGCGGGCCTACGCGGCCGAGGGCCACAGCCCCGCGACGGTGATGGCGCGGGCCTCGGTCTTCCTGCACGAGCTGGACACGGAGCGCTTCGCGACCTGCACCTACGCCGAGGTCGACCTGACGACCGGGGTGGTCCAGCTGGTCCGGGCCGGCCATGTCGATCCGCTGGTGCGCGAGAGCGACGGAAACTGCCGCAGGCTGCCCGCGGAGGGCGGGCTGCCGCTGGGGCTCTCGGCCGAGTTCGGGCGGCTCGAGTACCCGGTCAGCACGGTGGAGCTGGACCCCGGCCAGACCCTGGTGCTGTTCACCGACGGTCTCGTGGAGCTGCCGGGCGCGGACCTCGACGAGGGCATGCAGCTGCTGACAGCCATGGTGCGCAATGGTCCGCAGGACCTCCAGCGGCTCGTCGACCGGCTCTGCGAGGCGGTCGACGAGCGCGGCGGCGAGGACGATGTCGCGGTCCTGCTGCTGCGCCGCAAAGCCGCCCACGCCCCCCAGCCCGGCGGCCGGCTCCAGCAGCATGTCGCGCAGAGCGACCCGGAGGCGCTGAGCTCCGCGCGCCACATGATCCGGGCGGCGGTTCGGGCCTGGGGCGCCAAGGCGCGGGCCGACGAGGTCGAGCTGGCCGCCGACGAGCTGATCACCAACGCGCTCATGCACACCGACGGCGGGGCCATCGTCACGATCCGGGTGCTCACCGGCCCTGAGCGACGGCTGCGGGTCGACGTCGAGGACCGCTCCAGCGCGCTGCCCAGGCGCCGGGACGCGGGCGAGGCCGGAGTGTCCGGGCGGGGGCTGATGCTGGTGGACCGGCTGGCGGACCTGTGGGGCGTGGAATCCCGGGGCAGCGGCAAGTGTGTGTGGTGCGAATTCGTCATCCCGGCACACGAGTGACAGAAACGTGCTTATCTACCCGACAGTAACAGAACGTAACATGTCTGTACTTGACCGTAACCGATCGCGAGCGATTGACTGCGACTCCGTCAGTCATTCTTTGTCTTCGAGGACATGAGGACCCGTTGGGAACTGAGCTGCTGGCACCGCTCGATCTGGCCTTCTGGCACCTCGAATCCGATGCCCATCCGATGCATCTCGGCGCACTCGCCGTCTTCTCCCCGGCCCCCGGCCCGGCGCCCGGCGCCGGTGCGGAGGCCGTGCTCGAACTGCTGGGCACCCGCGCCGCCGCCATTCCCCGGCTGCGGATGCGGGTCAGGGACGTACTGCTGCCGGTCGGCGGCGCGGCGTGGTTCGTGGACAAGGACTTCGACGTCCACCGGCACGTCCGGCGGGTGCGGCTGACCGGCGCGGAGTCGCGGGGCGAGGACGGGGAATTCATGGCGGGCGCCACCCGGCTCGCCGGTGAACTGATGGAGCGGCCCCTCGAACGGGGGCTGCCGCCCTGGCAGATGTACGTGATCGGCGGCGCCGACGGCGGCCCCTTCGCGGTGCTGGTCAAGCTTCACCACGCGCTGGCCGACGGAATGCGCGCGGTCGCCATCGGCGCCGGGATCTTCGACGAGATCGCCGCCGCCGGCCGTGCCCGCGGCGGGGCGTCCGCACGCCGGGCGCGCACCGTCCCGCCCCGCTCGTGGATGCCGGGACCGCGCCAGGTGGCCGGTCTCGCACTCGGCCGGATCGAGGATCTCGGGCGGGCCTTCGGTGTCGGTGCCTCCATGGTGCGGGCCAGCCGGCTCGACCCGCGAGGAGCGCCCGCACTCACCGCGAGCTCCAGCGGCACCCGGCGGCTGGCCACCGCGGACCTGGACCTCGAAGCGGTCCAGCGGATCCGCCGCGCCGCGGGCGGCACCACCAACGACGTGCTGCTCGCGATCGTCGCCGGAGCACTGCGCCGCTGGATGCGGGAGCGCGGCGAAGCGCTGCCCGACGAGGACCCGCGCGCCCTGGTCCCGGTCTCCCGCCGCAGGGCGGGCCAGGGCGCGGCGACCGGGAACAGGCTCTCCGCCTATCTGCTCGGGCTCCCGGTCGGTGAACCCGATCCATGGAAGCGGCTCGGCCGTGTGCGCACCGACATGGACCGCAACAAGGCCGCGGGTCCGCTCCGCGGCGCCGGGGCGGTCGCGGTGCTCGCCGACCAACTGCCCTCGCTGGCCCATCGCTTCGGGGCCCCGCTGGCCGGGAACGCGGCCAGGATGCTCTTCGACGTCCTGGTCACCAGCGTGCCCCTGCCGCGCTCGGCGCTCTCGCTGGGCGGCTGCCCGCTGCGGGCCGTCTATCCGATGGCGCCGCTGGCCCGCGGCCAGGCCCTCGCGGTGGCGCTGTCCACGTACGGCGGCCGGGTGCGGGTCGGGCTGGTGGCCGACGGCAAGGCGCTGCCCGATCTGGAACGACTGGCGCGCTGTGCCGACGAAGAGGTGGCGGAGCTGCTCGCGCTGCTGTCCACCCACTGAGCAGTCGGCACCTGATCGGTCATAGATCGGACATATTTCCGAGAGAATGCCGTAATCGGTAGTGCTGAAGGTGTTGACGCGCTCAAGTGATCCGATGAATATTCGCTGTGTGCAGGAAGCGATCATCGGGGAGGGCGGCGGAAGCATGCGGCGCAACAGACTGGGAAGCAGCGCGGTCGAGGTGACCGAGCTGTCCTTCGGGGCGGCCGCCATCGGCAATCTCTTCACCGCCGTCGAACCGGCGCGGGCGGCCGCCGCCGTCGACGCCGCCTGGGACGAGGGCATCCGCTACTTCGACACCGCGCCGCACTACGGACTCGGCCTCTCCGAACGGCGGCTGGGCGAGGCCCTGCGCTCCCGGCCCCGCGACTCGTACGTGCTGTCCACCAAGGTCGGACGGGTGCTCGATCCGCTGCCCGCCGGCTCCGGGGACGGCCCCGGCGGACTCTCCGAGGGCTTCGCCGTACCCGCCACCCACCGCCGGCGCTGGGACTTCAGCGCCGACGGCGTACGCCGCAGCATCGAGGACAGCCTGGAACGGCTCGGCCTCGACCGCATCGACATCGCCTATCTGCACGACCCGGACGACCACGCGCGGGCCGCCTTCCACGAGGCCTACCCCGCGCTGGAGCAGCTGCGTGCCCAGGGCGTCGTGGGAGCCATCGGCGCCGGGATGAACCAGACCGGGATGCTGACCCGGTTCCTGCGCGAGACGGATGTCGACGTGGTGCTCTGCGCCGGGCGCTACACCCTTCTCGACCAGTCCGCACTCGACGAACTGCTGCCCGAGGCGGCCGCCCGCGGTCGCGGCGTGGTCGTCGGAGGGGTCTTCAACTCCGGGCTGCTCGCCGACCCGCGCCCCGGTGCCACGTACGACTACACGGCCGCGCCCCTCTCGCTCCTGGACCGGGCGCTGCGCATCAAGGCCGTCACGGAGGGACACGGTGTCCCGCTGCGGGCCGCCGCGCTCCACTACCCGCTCGCCCACCCGGCGGTCGCCGGAGTGCTCGTGGGCACCCGCTCCCCGGACGAGGTGCGCGACGCCGCCGCCCTGCTCCGCCGCGAGATCCCGGACGAGCTCTGGGACGAGCTGCGTGCCGAGGGCCTGCTGACCGAGAACGGACACTGACATGAGAATCGCCCTGCACACCAAGGTCCGCGCCGACCGCATCGAGGAGTACGAGGCGGCGCACCGCGAGGTCCCGGCGGAGCTCACCGCCGCGATCCGCGCGGCGGGCGCCACCTCCTGGACGATCTGGCGCAGCGGCACCGACCTCTTCCACGTCATCGACTGCGAGGACTACGCCGCGCTCCTGGCCGAGCTGGAGCAGCTCCCCGTCAACGTGGCCTGGCAGGCCCGGATGGGCCAACTGCTCGACGTGGCGCACGACTACTCGGCCGACGGCGCCGGAGCAGGTCTCCCGGTCGCCTGGGAGCTGTGACATGACCGGGCAGGAACGGATCGTCGACGCCCACCACCATGTGTGGGACCTGTCGGTACGCGACCAGGACTGGATCACCGGCGACGAACTCGCCCCGCTCCGGCGCGACTTCACCCTGGCCGACCTGGAGCCCGAGGCGCGCGCCGCCGGGGTGCGGGCCACCGTCCTCGTCCAGACCGTCACCGTCGCGGAGGAGACCCCCGAGTTCCTGGCCCTCGCCCGGGACAGCGACCTCGTCGCGGGCGTCGTCGGCTGGTGCGACCTCACGGCCCCCGACGTCGCCGGCACACTGGACGCACTGCGCGAACTCCCCGGCGGCGACCGGCTCGTCGGCATCCGCCACCAGGTCCAGGGCGAACCCGACCCCGCCTGGCTGCTGCGCCCCGACGTGCGGCGCGGACTGCGCGCCGTCGCCGACGCCGGGCTCGTCTACGACCTCGTCGTCCAGGCCCGCCAACTCCCCGCCACCGTCCAGGCCGCGGCGCTGCTGCCCGAGCTGACCTTCGTGCTCGACCACGCCGGCAAACCACCCGTCGCCGCCGGTGAGCTGCACCCCTGGGCCGACGACATCAGGGCGCTGGCCGCCCGCCCCAACACCGTCTGCAAACTCTCCGGACTGGTCACCGAGGCCGATCCGCG
Organism: Streptomyces sp. NPDC002403; assembly: GCF_053593015.1. Taxonomy (NCBI): domain Bacteria; kingdom Bacillati; phylum Actinomycetota; class Actinomycetes; order Kitasatosporales; family Streptomycetaceae; genus Streptomyces; species Streptomyces sp. NPDC002403. Next base: position 135,433 of record NZ_JBSFBQ010000003.1, read on the forward strand.
CTCCTGGACCGTGAGCGACCTGCGCCCGTACGCGGACACCGTCCTCGACGCCTTCGGCCCCGACCGGCTGATGTTCGGCTCGGACTGGCCTGTCTGCCGGCTCGCGGCGACGTACGGGGAGGTGCTCGACACGGCCCGCGCCCTGACCGGCGCCCTCAGCGGAGACGAACGCGCCCGCGTCCTCGCCACCACGGCCGAACGGGTCTACGGCCTCCGATAGGCGCCGGGCCGAAGCTTCCGGCAGGCTGGAACCATGCCAGAACTGCCGGAAGTGGAAGCCCTGCGGGTCTTCCTCGACGACCACCTGGTCGGCAAGGAGATCGACCGCGTCGTGCCGCTCAACGTCAGCGTCCTCAAGACGTACGACCCACCGCCGGCCGCACTGCACGGCGCCACGGTCAGCGCCGTCGCCCGGCACGGCAAGTTCCTCGACATCGCGGCCGGACCGCTGCACCTGATCACCCATCTCGCCCGGGCCGGCTGGCTGCGCTGGAAGGACTCCTTCCCCGCCGCGCCGCCACGCCCGGGCAAGGGCCCCCTGGCGCTGCGCACCGTGCTCACCGGCGGCGACGGCTTCGACCTCACCGAGGCGGGCACCACCAAACGCCTCGCCGTGTACCTCGTGCACGACCCGGCCGAGGTGCCCGGCATCGCCCGGCTGGGCCCCGACCCCCTGGACGACTCCTTCGACCGCGACGCCTTCGCGGCACTGCTCGCCGGGGAGCGCCGCAGGATCAAGGGCGCGCTGCGCGACCAGTCCCTGATCGCGGGCATCGGCAACGCCTACAGCGACGAGATCCTGCACGTCGCGAAGATGTCGCCGTACCTGCTCACCGCGAACCTCACCGACGACCAGATCACCCGGCTCCACACGGCCATGCGCACCACGCTCCAGGACGCGGTCGCACGCTCCGGCGGACTGGCGGCCGGGAAGCTCAAGGCCGAGAAGAAGAGCGGGATGCGGGTCCACGGACGCACCGGCGAGGCCTGCCCCGTCTGCGGGGACACCATCCGCGAGGTGTCGTTCAGCGACTCCTCGCTCCAGTACTGCCCGACCTGTCAGACCGGCGGCAGACCGCTCGCCGACCGCCGGCTCTCCAGGCTGCTGAAATGACCCGCCGGTGGGCGCGGGCCGGCCGGCCCGCGAAGAAGCGGTGAATCACCCGGCGCCGTGAGCCCGTGCGCGCTCTACACTCCGGCCCATGCTGCGCGTACTCGCCGTCGACGACGAAGAACCCGCCCTGGAGGAACTCCTCTACCTCCTGCGCGCCGATCCCCGGATCCGCAGCGCCGAGGGCGCCACCGGGGCCACCGAGGCGCTGCGCCGCATCGGCGGTGCCGTCGAGGCGGGCCGGGACGACCCGGCCGCCATCGACGTCGTGTTCCTGGACATCCACATGGCGGGTCTCACCGGCCTCGACGTGGCCCAGCTGCTGGCCGGCTTCGCCGCGCCTCCGCTCATCGTCTTCGTCACCGCCCACGAGGACTTCGCCGTCCAGGCCTTCGACCTCAAGGCCGTCGACTACGTCCTCAAGCCCGTACGCCGCGAACGCCTGGCCGAGGCGGTGCGCCGGGTCGCCGAACAGGTCGGGGACCGCTCCGCGCCCGTACTCGACACCGCCGGCGACCAGATCCCGGTGGAGCTCGGCGGGGTCATCCGGTTCGTCCCGATCGACGACATCGCCTACGCCGAGGCCCAGGGCGACTACGCCCGGCTGCACACCGCCACCGGCAGCCACCTCGTCCGCGTCCCCCTCACCACCCTGGAGGAACGCTGGCGCACCCGCGGCTTCGTCCGCATCCACCGCCGCCACCTCGTCGCCCTCGGCCGGATCGACGAACTCCGCCTCGACGCGGGCAGCATGAGCGTCCGCATCGGCACCGCGGAGCTCGCGGTGAGCCGCCGCCACACCCGGGCGCTGCGCGATCTGCTGATGCGCCGGACCGGCCGCTGACCAGGGCCTCCGGGGGTCCGGCCCTTCCCACGGCGGTCCGGTGCTGCGTACACTCCGGGCCCATGTCCGCAGAGCCAGCGCCCCGGCGCGAAGTGGTGACGGGGGAGCCCCGGCGGGTGCGTCCGCTGCCGCGCTACCGCACCCAGTCGGAGATCGACGAGCAGACCGCACTCGGCGGCGCGTACGTCCGGTCGCTGATGCGCAGCCAACTGCGGGCCGGACTGACCGCGTTCACCGTCCTCGCCGTGGTCGTCGGGACGCTGCCGCTGGTTTTCGAGGCCCTGCACAGCGCCGCGCTCGTCTGGGCCGTCCTCGGCTTCGCCGCCTATCCACCGCTCACCCTGATCGCCTGGTGGTACGTGCGCCGGGCCGAACGCAACGAACGCGACTTCGCCCGGCTCGTGGAAGGCCGCCCCACGCCGTGAGCCGTACGTATGCGGTGGCGGCGGTCGCCGCCGTCGTCCTCGCGACCGTCCTCGTCGGCGGATTCGGACTGCGCATCTCCCGCACCACCTCCGACTTCTACGTCGCCTCGCGCACCGTGCGGCCCCGGCTCAACGCCGCGGCCATCAGCGGCGAATACCTCTCCGCCGCCTCCTTCCTCGGCATCGCGGGCCTGGTGCTGGTGCACGGCCCGGACATGCTCTGGTACCCGGTCGGATACACCGCGGGCTATCTGGTGCTGCTGGTCTTCGTCGCCGCACCGCTGCGCCGCTCGGGGGCGTACACACTGCCCGACTTCGCCGAGGGGCGGCTGGAATCGCGGCAGGTGCGCAGGCTGGTCAGCGTCTTCGTCGTCGCGGCGGGCTGGCTCTACCTCGTACCGCAGCTCCAGGGCGCGGGGCTGACGCTCAAGATCCTCACCGGGGCGCCCGGCTGGCTCGGCGACGTACTCGTGGCGTCCGTCGTCGTCATAGCCGTCGCCGCGGGCGGCATGCGGTCCATCACTTTCGTCCAGGTGTTCCAGTACTGGCTGAAGCTCACCGCGCTCCTGGTCCCCGCGATCTTCCTGGTGCTCGCCTGGCAGGACGACGGGAGCCCCCGGGTCACCTTCGACGAGCAGCTCTCCGTCTTCCGCGCGGACCACCCGCTGTACGCCACCTACGGGCTGATCGTCGCGACCTTCCTCGGCACCATGGGCCTGCCGCACGTCGTCGTCCGCTTCTACACCAGCCCCAACGGCCGCGACGCCCGCCGCACGACGGTCGCCGTCCTCGCACTCGTCGGAGTCTTCTACCTGCTGCCCCCGGTGTACGGAGCCCTCGGCAGGCTGTACGCCCCCGAACTGATCCACGGCGGGGACGCGGACGCCGCGGTGCTGCTGCTGCCCGGGCGGCTCGTCGGCGGGCTCGGCGGGGACCTGCTCGGCGCGCTCATCGCGGGCGGCGCCTTCGCCGCGTTCCTGTCGACCGCCTCCGGGCTCACCATGGCCGTCGCCGGAGTCATCACCCAGGACGTGCTCCCCTCGCGCGGGGTACGGCACTTCCGGCTGGCCACCGTCCTCGCCATGTGCGTACCGCTGGCCGGTTCGCTGATGGTCAGCCGGGTGCCGGTCGCCGACTCCGTGGGCATGGCGTTCACCGTCTCCGCGTCCTCCTTCTGCCCGCTGCTGGTCCTCGGCATCTGGTGGCGGCGGCTCACCCCGCCCGGCGCCATCGCCGGACTGCTGCTCGGCGGCGGCTCCGCGTTCCTGTCCGTCGCCATCACCGTCAGCGGCGCGGTGCGCCCACCCGGCTGGCCGCACGCACTGCTCGCCTGGCCCGCCGTCTGGTCGGTGCCGGTCGGCTTCCTCGCGATGGTCCTGGTGTCCCTCGCCACCCCCGGCCGGATACCCGCCGGCACCAACGCGGCCATGACCCGCTTCCACCTCCCGGAAACCCTGTGAGGGCCCGGCAGCGGGCCCTCACGACATCGGGGAGGCACCGATGACCGGAGCCGGATACGCCGTACTGGTCCTGCTCGCCCTCCTGCTCCTCGGCGCGGGGTTCCTGCTCGGCCGCCGCACCGCACGCCCCCTGCGCACCAGCGACGTCGGGACCCCCGTCGAACACGCCACCTTCGAGACGCTGCACACCGCCTCGCTCGCCGCGCCCCCGCTGCGCGCCGGGCTCACCGAGGAGAGCGCCCGCAGATCCGCCCGCAGGCTGCGCTCGCTGCTCGGCACCGAAGCGCTCTGCCTCACCGACCGCGAACGGGTGCTCGTCTGGGACGGCGAGGGCGAGCACCACGGCCGCCACGTCATGGACCAGGTGCGGGGCCTTCTCGCCAGCGGCCGGGACACCGCCTTCCGCAGCGACTGCGACGACCTCGACTGCCCGCTGCGCTGGGCCGTCGCCGTGCCGCTCACCGTCGACAACCGGGTGCTGGGCAGCCTGATCGCCTACGCGCCGCGCGAATCCGCGGTGCTGGCGAGAGCCGCCGGAGAGGTGGCCCGCTGGGTCTGCGTACAGCTGGAACTCGCCGAACTCGACCGCTCCCGCACCCAGCTCATCGAGGCCGAGATCAGGGCGCTGAGGGCGCAGATCTCCCCGCACTTCATCTTCAACTCACTGGCCGCCATCGCCTCGTTCGTCCGCACCGACCCGGAACGCGCCCGCGAACTCCTGCTGGAGTTCGCCGACTTCACCCGCTACTCGTTCCGCCGCCACGGCGACTTCACCACCCTCGCCGACGAACTCCACTCCATCGACCAGTACCTGGCACTCGTACGGGCCCGCTTCGGCGAACGGCTCGCGGTCACCCTCCAGATCGCCCCCGAAGTACTGCCCGTCGCCCTGCCGTTCCTCTGCCTCCAGCCACTGGTCGAGAACGCCGTCAAGCACGGCCTCGAAGGAGCCGTGGCCGTGCCCCGGGACGCCGGCTCCGTACCGGCGGGGGAGACCCCGACCCGTATCACCATCAGCGCCTTCGACGCCGGCTCCGAGGCCGAGGTCGTCATCGAGGACAACGGCACCGGAATGGACCCGGAACGGCTGCGCCACATCCTGCGCGGCGAGGGCGGCCACTCCACCGGGATCGGACTGCTCAACGTCGACGAACGGCTGCGCCAGGTGTACGGGGACGACTACGGACTCGTCATCGAGACCGGCATCGGTGCCGGGATGAAGATCACGGTGCGGCTGCCGAAGTACCGTGCCGGGGTGCACGGTTCCTGACCGGCGGGCCGGTCGCCGCTCAGTGGAGATGGATCGCCAGATGCCCCAGCGGAAGGCCCAGCTGCCAGGCCGGCGTCCACACCTGGGCCGTCTCCTCCGCGTCCGGTTCGTCTCCCACCGCCTCCCACGGCGGCGCACCGATCGCATCGAGGTCGGCCGCGAGCAGTTCGGTCTCCTCCAGCCAGCGCCAGGCCGCGCGGGCCATGGCCAGATCGGGATCCGCACCGGCCGGCCCGGCCGCCGGGACCGCGCCGAGCGTGTCGAGCCGCTCCCGGACCCAGCCGCACCACGCCGCTCCGTACGCCGTCAGCAGGCGCAGCTCGTCCAGCCGGGCCGCGGGCAGCGCATCGGGCACCGCACCCTCGGAGAGGAAGACGGTGAGCGCGAGGGCGTCGCGGCCCGCGCGGTACTCCAGTGTGGACGGCTCCATCAGATTGCCGGTCCGCAGCATTTCATCGGCGATGTACTCCGCGTACATCCAGGCCATCGGGACCAGCAGACCGTTCCCACTGGTTCCGTCCTGACGCTCCGGGCGCATCCCGTCTCGCCTCTTTCTCTGTTCGGCACCGCGCTTCACGGAGCATTGAACCGGGGGAGTGCGGCCCGCGTGGCCAGAAGGACAGGATCCGTTCACGACACGAGGATGCGATGACCTCCGATCCCGGGAAGGGCCCCCACATGCGGCATGTGCTCGGCGCCTACGTACTCGACGCGCTCACGGCCGGCGAGACCCGAACGGTCTCCTGTCATCTGCAGTCCTGCGACCGCTGCGCCGCAGACTACGTGGCGGTCGCGGAGGCCGTCTCGCTGCTCGCCCTGCTGCGCGAGGAGGACCTGCTGGAGTAACCGGGCAGATTGCGGGAGAGCTGACGCAGTGCGTAGTAGGAGCGGGACTTGACCGTGCCCGCCGGGATGCCGAGCACCCGGGCCGTCTCCTCCACGGTGAGCCCGCGGAAGTACATCTGGACGAGGACCGCGCGGTGTTCCGGGCTGAGGGTGCGCACCGCGTCGCGCACATCGAGGGCCGAGACCGCGGCCTCGGCGGTGTCCTCCCCGGTCGCGGTGGTCTCCAGCACCGCGTCGCCGACCTCGGCCGGACGCGCCTGCCTGGAGCGGCGGGCGTCGATGGCGAGCCGCCGCGCGACCGTGAAGAGCCAGGGCCGCATCGAGTCGTACGGGGCGTCGAAGGCCTCCGGATGCTGCCAGGCCCGTACCAGCGTCTCCTGGAGCAGGTCCTCGGCCCGCTGCCGGTCGCCGAAGGTCAGACCGAGCAGGAAGTGGAGGAGGGCGGGCCCGTGTTCCCGCTGGAGCTCCGCGAGGGCCCGCTCATCGGTCGTCGTGGTGGTCATCGTGAACGCCCTTTCCGCCGAGGTCCTGCCGTTGCGCTGCCGACTGGCGTATACGAACGCATCGGGGCGCCGAGGAACAGGAGGTGGGCGGCTCCGTGCGACGAGCGGTCGCACAGTGCGGCGAATGGTGCGGTGAACGGTCGGGCGGCGGCCGGCGCGGTGGGCACACGGGCGCCGGACAGCCGCGGTACACCGGGTCAGCCCGTACCCGTATCCGTCGCGGGCGCCTTCGCCATCTCCGACTTCCGGTACGAGTAGCCGAAGTAGATGACCAGACCGATCAGGAACCACACCACGAACCGCACCCAGGTCTGCCACTGCAGGAAGGTGATCAGCCAGACCGAGAACACCACCCCGAGGGCCGGGACGAACGGCATGCCGGGGGTACGGAAGGTGCGCGGCAGGTCCGGCTGCTTGTAACGCAGCACGATCACCGCGATGCACACCACGACGAACGCCAGCAGAATACCGATGTTCGTCAGCTCGGCCGCCTCGCCGATCGGGAGGAACCCTGCGATCAGGGCCGAGGCGAAACCGACGATCCAGGTCACCCGGGTCGGCACGTGCCGGGTCGGGTGAGTCTTGGCGAACCACTTCGGCAGCAGCCCGTCACGGCTCATCGAGAACCACACCCGGGTCACGCCGAGCATGAAGGTGAACATCACCGTGAGGATGCCGATGATCGCGCCCACCGCGATCACATCGGCGAGCCGGTCGAGCCCCACGGACTTGAAGGCCGTGGAGAATCCGGACTCCGGATCGATGTCCTTGTAGCTCTGCATCCCCGTGAGCACCAGACACGCCGCCACATAGAGCACCATGGAGATCCCGAGGGAGTACAGGATCGCCTTCGGCATATGGCGCTGGGCGTCCTTGGACTCCTCGGCGGCCGTCGACATGGCGTCGTAACCGAACACCGCGAAGAACACCGTGGCCGCACCGGTGAAGGCCCCGCTGATCCCGAACGGGAAGAACGGGGAGTAGTTGGCGGTGTTGATGTGGAACATGCCGACGCCGATGACCAGCAGGACGACCAGGACCTTCAGGACGACCACGATCGTCTCGAAGCGGGCCGCGTTCCTGATCCCGAGAGTCAGCAGATACGCGACGAGCAGACAGAGCAGTGCGGCGAACAGGTCCACCTTGTGGCCGTCGCCGGTGCCGGGCGCGCCCAGCATCCACTTCGGTACTTCGAGCCCCATCTCCCCGAGCAGGAAGCTGAAGTAGCCGGAGATGCCGATCGCGACCACCGCCACGATCGCCGTGTACTCCAGCAGCAGGTCCCAGCCGATGAACCAGCCCACCAGCTCGCCGAGCACCGCGTAGCCGTAGGTGTAGGCGGAGCCGGCCTTCGGGATCAGGCCGGCGAACTCCGCGTAGCTGAATGCGGCCGCCGCGCTCGCCACACCCGCGATCAGGAACGAGACCAGGACGGCGGGGCCGGCGGTGCCGTTTGCCACCGTGCCGGCGAGGGTGAAGATGCCCGCGCCGATGATGCCGCCCACGCCGATGGCGGTGAGCTGCCAGAGTCCGAGTGTTCTGGTGAGCTGAGTGGAGGCCTCTCCCGCGGCCCCCTTCTCGTCGATCTGCTCGATCGGCTTGCGGCGCAGCACACCCTCGCCCACTCGGAGCCTTGCCATGAGTCACCTCTTCGCTGACGGCTGTCCCTGACGGGCGCTCATGATGGCTCAGGCGGGGCCGGTGCGGAAGACGGCGTGCCGTCCGGCGGAGCGGAGGATTCCGGGACGCTTACGGGACCACCGTGACGGGCCAACGGCCCGCCTTCACCAGCCGGATCGCGACCGAGCCGATGAACCGGTGGCCCGCCGACTCCGAGGCTCCCACGACCACGGCATCCGCCTTCAGCTCGTCCGCCGCGGTCACGAGGCCGTTGTACGGGTCGCCGCGAAAGGTGTGGAACTCCCAGCGCACGTCCCATATGTCCTTCATCCGGTGCGTCGCTTCCCGGATCTCGCTCACCAGCCCCTCCGCGACCTCACCGGTCGTGTCGGCGACCGGGGCGCCGAGAGCGGCCCCGGCGGGCAGCACGGGCTGGACGTACACGAGGGCGAGCACGGCGCCCTGGCGGCGGGCCAGTCCCGCAGCGTAGGCCGCGGCACGCATGGAGGAATCGGACCCGTCCAGGCCTGCGACGATCACTTTCGGGCCGTCTGTGCCACGTTCGAACTGATGAGGCTGCGGTTCTGTCACGGCAGTGAGGCTATCCGCTGCCCGGTCCGCCCCCGTAGCGGGCTGCGGCACGGCCTCGTCGGAAGCTGCCGGATGGCGTGCCGGAGATCCCTCCATTGGGTGCAAACCCCTCGTCGGCCGGTGTCGATGACAAGAGCGGGACCACCGCCGTGCGAGCAGTAGGTCATGAAAAATGATCAGAGGCTGCCGGGACGCAGGGCACTGCTGCGGCTGGCCGCCGGACTCGGTGCGACCGCCGCCGTGCACACGATCGCAGCGAATCCGGCCGGAGAGGAGCTCCGGGCCACCGCATCGCCCTCGGCCGGGGCGGCCGGACCCCCGTCTGCCTTCCGGGCGGGGCCCGCCGCCTACCGGCTCCAGCCCATGACCGCGGGTGCCCCGCCCCGCTTCCGGCCGACCCCGCCGCCCGTCCGCACGAGGCCCTTCGAGGAGCTGCCCGGGATCGGGCACGCCATGGTGCTCACCTTCGACGACGGGCCCGACCCGCTCTACACCCCGCACATCCTCGCGACCCTGCGCGAACACGATGTCCGCGCGATGTTCTTCGTCTGCGGAGAGATGGCCAACGACAACCAGAACCTGGTGCGGGCCATCGCCGACGACGGTCACACCATCGGAAACCACTCCTGGACCCATCCCCTGGTCACCAGGCTCTCCCGGGCCGGCGTCCGCGACGAACTGGGCGCCACCAGCGAGGTCATCGAGAAGATCACCGGCGCTCCGCCGCTCTGGTTCCGGGCACCGTACGGGGCGTGGAACCGCAACTCCTTCGAGATCGGTGCCGACCTGGGCATGGAACCGATGGCCTGGACCGTCGACACCCTGGACTGGACCGAACCCGGTGTCGGCACCATCGTCCGCCGCGTCCGGGACGGGGCCGCACCCGGCGTCGTCGTGCTGTCGCACGACGCGGGCGGCGACCGTTCGCAGAGTGTGACGGCGCTCCGCCGCTACCTGCCCGAACTGCTCGACGAGGGCTACCGGATCACGGTGCCGCAGCGCCGTTGAGCCGACGGCGCCCCGGGTCCCGCGACAGGACCCGGGGCGACTTCTCGTCCGGTCGGCGCACCGCCCCTGCTCTCAGTGCGCGCGGCTCTCCCCGCGACGGCGTGCCAGATACACGGCGCCGGCCGCCGCGATCACCGCCAACGCCGTTCCGGCGGCGGTCTTCACGGTGCCGGTCGTGCCGATGCCGCCGCCGGGCCCGCTCCCCGCACCGGCCGCGGCCACCGTGGCACCGGTGGTGGGCGCGTGCGAGAGCGCGGCGATCGTGAGACCGGACCTCGCGGGGGAGTCGGGCGACGTGTCGCAGATGAACGTCACTTCGTAGGAGGCGCCGGGTCTCGCGTCCCAGTCGACCGTGGCCGCGACGGAGCGGCCGGTGGGAATGGTGACGGTGTCGAAGACGCCCGAGCCGGCGGTTGCGGTGGTACGGCACCCCCGGGCGGCCAGGGTGACCTGGCTTCCCGGCGTGATCACCGACGGAGTGACGGTGAATCCGGTCGCGGAGGACGCGCTCCCCGGCCGCGCCGCGTCCGCGATCGCGGACGGAGCGGTCAGGGCGAGTGCGGCGCCGAGCAGGGCGACGGGTGCGACACGTATTGCGGCGCGCATGGGTGAGTCCTCCGGGTCCCCGAGGAGCACTTGCGGAACGAGTTTCCACAAAGTGTCAGAAATGCACCTCGACCCGCCAGACGCTAGGAGTCGCGCAGGGTGCCCGCGATCGGAGTGCGCCGCCCGGGGCACCGGCTTCGCCCGAGCGGCGCATCACCCGTGTTCCGGCGGATCGCTATCCGCCCGCGGCGCGCGGGAACAGATCGAGGAACGGCGCCGCGGTGGCCGAGATCTCCCGCCCGAAGGGGGAGTCGAAGTCCCAGATCAGGAAGAGCAGAAAGGCGATCAGGACACTGAAGAGGCCGGCCAGCAGCAGTTCGCGGAAGGTCCTGCGGATCTGCAGCGTGAACAACAGCCCGACGGTCACCAGGGCTCCGATGATCAGGCCGAACCAGACCACGCCCGGCATGGTCGCACCGGCGCTCTGGCCGCGTGCGCTGCGTGCGTCGTCGGCCGCGGCCACCTCGTCGACCAGTGGCTGATATGCCTGCCCCTCGTGGTCGTTCTTCGGCCGGTACTGGGTGACGTCGGCGCGCACCCGGTCCAGGAGGCGGGTCCCCTCGGCGGTCAGCGTGCCGCGCTCGCTCATCGCCCGCCACTCGTCGTGGACGACGTGGTGGACATAGGCGTCGACGTCCGCGCGGATACGGGAGCGGACCTCGGCCGGGTAGACGGCGGAGCGGGCCTGCACCTCGTGCAGGGCCTGGGCCTCCAGGCGTACGTACTCCTGGGCGGCGCCGCGGCCCTCCCAGACTCCCGCGATGGCGAGGCCCAGCACGATCGCGTAGACCACGCCGATCATCATCGTCATGTACTCGATGACGTCAGGAGTCTCGGACGGGTCGTCGTCCTCCCCGACCCGGCGGTTGTTGAGCACGGCGATGGTCAGGACGACGGCGCTCGCCGCGACCATGGCGAGAGCGAGAACAAGCCATTCCGACATGGTGATCCTCCGGAGGTCAGCGGGAGCGTGGACGCAGTACGGCGACGGCGAACACCGCGGGCGCGGTGATCACCAGGGTGAGGGTGACCAGGGAGGTGCCGTGCCGGACGGCCTTGCGTGCCGGCTTGTGGTAGGAGGGCAGGGCCACGGGCCGGGGCGATGGCGGTGCGGGGCGTGCCGAGGGTGTGGGCGGGGGTGTCGGAGTGGGCGTAGGGGTGGGCGTGGGCGTCGGTGCAGGCAGCGGGGGTGCGGGCTCCGGCTCCGGTCGCGGTGGCGCGGGTGGCGGTGGGGGAGGAGGAGGGGGCGGAGTCGGCGAGGGCGGAGGGGGGGGGGGCGGCGGTCGCGGTGAGGGCGGTGGCGTCGGCTCGGGCATCGGGCCCGCGTGGCAGCTGCCGTCGCCCGACGTGGCGACCGACGAACTGCCGCCGTTCTCACCGATGGAGGCGTATGCGCAGCTGTCCGCGACCGCGGGCGTCGGGGTGCTCAGCAGCCAGAGCAGGGCGACGGCTGCCGTGAGCCGTCCTATGAGTGATCCGTACACGACCGGGAGCATGTTCCGGCCGCTCGCGGGACACGCGGTGGGAAGACGTGATTCGCCTGATGGTGGGGACATGGGGCGGCGGATGTTTGCCGCCGGGGGAAGTCATGAGGCCCTGGTGAACCGAGCGGGCACGCGGTCCGTGCCAGAAGCGGCGGTTGAAGCGGGCGCGATCCGCAACCTGGTTGTCCGGTTCGTGAGTTGACGCGGTCTCCAGGCCGAACCCCTTGCCTGCCCTGCGGCGGACGGTGGTCCGGCGCGGGGGTCGTCCGGTCGGTGCGGCAGGCCGGCGCGGTGACTGCCAACATGGAGCGAACGGCTATTGCCGCATTGGTAAAGAATGCTGCCAATCACGTCGCCGCCAAGTGATTTGCCACCCGCAATCGGTCCGGCGGAGTCAAGTGGCAGGACATCGGCCGCCATCCGGTCCAGACCTTTTTCCGCGATGTGAAACCGGTTGTATGACCGGCTACTTCAACGGCCGAGGTGTGAGCGGTGCAGGGTATCGCCGGCATCGCGCGACGCCTCCCCCGGAGCGGTCCGATGCCGAATGTCACCCGTAGCGACGGGCCGGTTGCACATGCCACTGGTGTGTGACCAATAACGGACGGCTAATTTCCGTTTCCGCTCGCTCTCTTGGCGGACGATCAGTAGCCTCTGGACAACACTGACCATGAACATGGCCGGATCGCCGTGGCGACTTGTTGGAGACATTGATGGAGCGTCCCGCCTGGGCACCGCGAGGCATAGACATTTCGGTGCCGAGCGTGTCCCGCATGTACGACTTCTATCTGGGCGGATCGCACAATTTCGAGGTGGACCGGGAAGCGGCGCGCAAGGCCATGGAGTTCATGCCTGGACTCCCCAAGATCATGCAGGCGAATCGCGCGTTTATGCGCCGAGCCGTGCGTTACGCGGTGGGTGAGGGCATCACCCAGTTTCTGGACATCGGCTCCGGAATACCGACCTTCGGCAATGTCCACGAAGTCGCCCAGGCGGCCGATCCCGAGGCCCGGGTGGCATACGTCGATCACGACCCGGTCGCGGTGGCGCACAGCCGCGCCGTACTCGACGGAAACGACCGGACGGTGGTCGCCGCCGCGGATCTGCGCCGCCCGCAGGAGATCCTGAAGAGTCCGGAGGTCTCCGGACTGATCGACCTGGACCGCCCGGTGGCGCTGCTGCTCGTCGCGGTGCTCCACTTCATCGAGGACTCCGACGACCCGCAGGCCGCGGTAGCCGGACTGCGCGAGGCCCTCGCCCCCGGCAGCCTCCTCGTCCTCACCCACGCCTCGTACGAGGGCATTCCGCTCACCCGGGAAGAGGCGGGCGGCACGGTCGAGGTCTACAAGAGCATCCGCAACCCCCTGGTCATGCGGTCCCGCGACGAGATCGCGAGCTTCTTCGAGGGGTACGAGATGGTCGAGCCCGGGCTCGTGTCGATGCCGCACTGGCGCCCGGACACCCCGGTGGTCGCGGAGCAGGAGGACCCATTCGCGTTCTCGGGCTTCGCGGGAGTGGGACGCAAGGCGTGAGCATTCCCGCCCAGTCGTCCGGTGCGCCGGACACGGAGCCCGACGGTCCCGAGGACCGGCTCCGGAGATTCGCCACGATCTGGAGCCGGGCCATCTTCCCTTCGACGGCCACCTCCTTGACGCGCACGGAGTTCGAACAGCATCTGCTGCCGCTGGCCCGCGGGCTCAGCGACATCCTGCACGCCTGGCCCTTCGACGCCGCGCCCGCGAGCGAGGTGGGTGCCGCTCTCGTCGCCGCGCACTGCACGGACCCGGACGCGCTGAGCAGCACGCTCGGCGTCGTCGACTCGTACCTGGTGCTCTACTGCGGAGGCAACGGCGCGACGCCGTTGTCGACGGAGGACAGCAGAGCCCGCTGCGCCCGGATCCAGCACGCCCTCGCGGGCGGCTTCACCCAGGCGCTGCGCGAACGCACTCTGTCCGAGCAGGAGGCCATCGCGCGCTCGGCGCTCACCGCCCGCTCCGACGCCGAACGGGCACTGCACGCGACCGAGGCACGTTTCCGCGCCGTGTTCAAGGACGCGGCCATCGGTATCGGCATCGCCGACCTGGACGGCAATGTGCTGGAGGTCAACGACACCCTCACCCGGATGTTCGGCGGACTCGACCACCATGTGCGCAGCCACAAGGTCAACGAATGGGTCCACCCGGAGGACTCGCCGCACGTCTGGAAGTACTACGACGAGCTGGTGCGCGGCGAACGAGAGCACTACCGGGTGGAGAAGCCGTACTACCGCAACGACGGCACCGTGCTGTGGACCAATCTGACGGTGTCCCTGCTGCGTGACGCCGAAGGCAGGCCGCAGTACCAGCTGGCGCTGATGGAGGACACCACCGAGCGCCGGCTGCTCAATCTGCGGCTGCGGTACGAGGCCACGCACGACGCGCTCACCGGTCTGCCCAACCGGACGCTGTTCTTCGAACGGCTGGAGAAGGCGCTGTCCGCCGACGACAGCAGCCGGTTCGGCCTGTGCTACCTCGACCTGGACGGCTTCAAGGCGATCAACGACAGCCTCGGCCACGCGTCCGGGGACCGGCTGCTGGTCGAGGTGGCCGACCGGCTGCAGAGCTGTGCGACCGCGCCCGGCGAGATGGTCGCCAGGCTCGGCGGCGACGAGTTCGTGGCCCTGACCACCGGCCCCGACACCGAGACGGAGGTCGCCGAACTCGCCTGCCGCATCCTCGGCGTGCTCGGCACCCCGATCCGCCTGGAAGGCCGCGAGCTGACCGTGCGCGGATCGATCGGGGTCGTCGAAGGACCGGCCCGCGAGCGCAACGCGGCCGAGGTGCTGCGCAGTGCCGACATCACGATGTACCGGGCCAAGTCGGCGGGCGGCAACCGCTTCGAGCTCGCCGACGAGGAGGCCGACGCCCGCGCCATCACGCGGCACGGGCTGACCACCGCGCTGCCCGCCGCCCTGGACCGCGGCGAGTTCTTCATCGAGTACCAGCCGCTCGTGCACCTCGACGACGGCACGGTGCACGGTGCGGAGGCGCTGGTGCGCTGGTGCCACCCGCAGCACGGGGTGCTCGGCCCGGACCGGTTCATCCCGCTCGCCGAGCACACCGGGCTGATCGTGCCGCTGGGCCGCTGGGTGCTGGAGGAGTCCGTACGCCAGGCCAACTTCTGGCAGGAGAGGCACACCGACGGCGGTCCGCTGCGGATCAACGTCAACCTCTCACCCACCCAGCTGCACCATCCCCGGCTGGTCGCCGAGACGGTCGACGTGCTGGAGCGCTCGGGGCTCGAACCCGGGGCGCTCTGCCTGGAGGTCACCGAGTCCGCGCTCATCGGCGCGGACGACGACCTGCTCAAGCCGCTGCGGCAACTGGCCGAGATGGGCGTGGACATAGCGCTCGACGACTTCGGCACCGGGTACTCGAATCTGGCGAATCTGCGCCGGCTGCCGGTGAGCGTCCTCAAGCTGGACCGTTCCTTCACGATGGGCATGCAGCAGCACCCGGCCGACCCGGTCGATCTGAAGATCGTCGAGGGGATCGTCTCGCTGGCGCACAGCCTGGACCTCGCGGTCACGGTGGAGGGCGTGGAGACCGGGGCCCAGGCGGAGCAGCTGCGCAAGCTGGGCTGCGACACGGCTCAGGGCTGGTACTACGCCAGGCCGGGCGCGCCCGACCGGATCCACTCGCTGCTGCTGGCCGACGCCGTGTGAGGGAGGCGGGCCCGGCCCGCCCCCCGCCGCCGGACGGTCCGGTTCAGGCCCGTCCGGCGGCGAGCAGCACCTTCTGCAGCTCGCGTGCGGCGCGCGGCGGGGCCACGTCGCTGCGGTGCGCGAGCGCGATCGTGCGCCGCAGGCCCGGCCGGGCCAGCGGTGTGGTCCGCAGGCCGTGTCCGGACCGGCCGGCGACCATGCTCGGCACCACCGCGATCCCGAGCCCCGCCCGGACGAAGCCGAGCACCGCGTCCATCTCCCCGCCCTCCACGGTGAACGAGGGTTCGAAGCCCTCCGCCCGGCAGGCGGCGACCGTCAGCTCCCGCAGGTCGTAGCCGTGCCGGAACATCACCAGGGGTTCGCCCTGGAGGTCGGCGATCCGTACGCTCCCGCCCCGGCCGGGCCGCGGTGCCTGCGCCGAGGACACCACGACCAGGTCCTCCTGGAGCAGCTCGACCGTTGTGAGCGCGGGGGACGCGGCGGGCAGCGGCAGCACGACCAGGGCGAGATCGAGTGCCCCGCGCGCGAGCTCCCGTACCAGGTCGAGCGAGCCGCCCTCCTCCAGCAGCAGCCGGATCCCCGGATGCCGGTCGTGGAAGGCGCGCAGCACCTCGGGGAGCAGGCCCGTGCAGAGGCTGGGCGTCGCGCCGAGCCTGACCCGGCCCCGGCGCAGCTGTGCCAGCTCCTGCACCTCGTGGCGTGCCGTGTCGGCGTCCGCGAGGATACGGCGGGCCAGCGGCAGCAGGGCCTCGCCCGCGTCGGTGAGCGTGATGTTGCCGCGCGCCCGGCTGAACAGCTCCGCCCCCAGCTCGCTCTCCAGCGCCCTGATCTGCTGGGAGAGCGAGGGCTGCGAGACATGTACCTCCTCGGCGGCGCGGGTGAAGTGACGGGTCTCGGCCACCGCCACGAAATACGTCAGCTGCTGGAACTGCATGAACCCACTCTAGCTAGCACGATAGCCTCAGCCTATGAACATGAGCCGCTCCATGTCTTGGACTGATGAGGTGGTTCGGTCCTAGCGTCGTGTCCATGGCATTGGCTACCCGGACGGACCGACGGCCGTCCATGACGCGTACGCTCTGGGACTCGTCCGTCGGCAAGAAGACGATCATGGCCGTGAGCGGCTTGATCATGCTGCTCTACTTGGTCGTCCATATGATCGGCAACCTGAAGATCTTCTTCGGGTCCGGAGAGTTCAACCATTACGCGCACTGGCTGCGGACCATGGGCGAGCCCTTCCTGCACTACGAGTGGGCGCTGTGGATCGTCCGCGTGGTGCTCGTCGCCGCCGTGGTGCTGCACGCCGTCTCCGCGTACCAGCTGAGCCGCCGCGACATCCGGGCGCGCCCCGCCAAGTACGTACACAAGAAGCCGCGCTCCGGCTATGCCACCCGCACCATGCGCTGGGGCGGGATCATCCTCGCCCTGTTCATCGTCTGGCACATCCTCGACCTGACGACGGGCACCGTGCACTCCGGC
This sequence comes from Streptomyces sp. NPDC002403, assembly GCF_053593015.1. Taxonomy (NCBI): domain Bacteria; kingdom Bacillati; phylum Actinomycetota; class Actinomycetes; order Kitasatosporales; family Streptomycetaceae; genus Streptomyces; species Streptomyces sp. NPDC002403. The sequence goes on from NZ_JBSFBQ010000003.1 coordinate 152,383, forward strand.
GGATTCCAGTCCGGGCACCCGTACCAGAACGTCATCGACACCTTCTCCACCTGGTACGGCAACGTCATCTACATCGTCGCCATGCTCGCCCTCGGACTCCATGTCCAGCACGGCTTCTGGAGCGCCGCCCAGACACTCGGCGCGGGCAGAGCGACCCGTGAACGTGTTCTCAAGACCATCGCCAACGTCCTCGCACTGGTGCTGACGGTGGGCTTCATCTCCGTACCCGTCGCCGTCATGACCGGAGTCGTGAGCTGACATGACCGACTACTCGCACTACGAGACCGGCGCGCCCGTCGTCGACACCAAGGCCCCCGAGGGCCCCGTCGCCGAACGCTGGGACACCCGCCGCTTCCAGGCGAAGCTGGTCAACCCGGCCAACCGCCGCAAGCACACCGTCATCGTCGTCGGCACCGGCCTCGCCGGCGGTTCGGCCGGCGCGACCCTCGCCGAACAGGGCTACCACGTGGTCCAGTTCTGCTTCCAGGACTCGCCCCGCCGCGCCCACTCGGTCGCCGCCCAGGGCGGCATCAACGCCGCGAAGAACTACCGCAACGACGGCGATTCGATCCACCGGCTCTTCTACGACACCGTCAAGGGCGGCGACTTCCGCGCCCGCGAGTCCAATGTCCACCGGCTCGCCCAGATCTCCGTGGAGATCATCGACCAGTGCGTCGCCCAGGGCGTCCCCTTCGCCCGGGAGTACGGCGGCCTCCTCGACAACCGTTCCTTCGGCGGCGTCCAGGTCTCCCGAACCTTCTACGCCCGGGGACAGACGGGCCAGCAGCTCCTGCTCGGCGCCTACCAGGCGCTGTCCCGGCAGATCGCCGCGGACAACGTCGAACTGCACGCCCGCACCGAGATGCTCGACCTGATCGTCGTCGACGGCAAGGCCCGCGGCATCGTCGCCCGCGACCTCGTCACCGGGAAGATCGACACCTACTTCGCGGACGCGGTCGTCCTGGCCAGTGGTGGCTACGGCAACGTCTTCTACCTGTCGACCAACGCCATGAACTCCAACGCCACCGCCGTCTGGCGTGCCCACCGACGCGGCGCCTACTTCGCCAACCCCTGCTTCACCCAGATCCACCCCACCTGCATCCCGCGCACCGGCGACCACCAGTCCAAGCTCACGCTGATGAGCGAGTCGCTGCGCAACGACGGACGGATCTGGGTCCCGAAGGCCAGGGGCGACGACCGCCCCGCCAACGAGATCCCCGAGGACGAGCGCGACTACTACCTGGAGCGCATCTACCCCGCCTTCGGCAACCTCGTCCCGAGGGACATCGCCTCCCGCGCGGCCAAGAACGTCTGCGACGAGGGCCGCGGCGTCGGCCCCGGCGGCCAGGGCGTCTACCTGGACTTCGCCGAGGCCATCCAGCGGATGGGCCGGGACAAGGTCGAGGAGAAGTACGGCAACCTCTTCGACATGTACGCGCGGATCACGGCGGAGAACCCGTACGAGACCCCGATGCGGATCTACCCCGCCGTGCACTACACGATGGGCGGACTCTGGGTCGACTACGACCTCCAGACCACCATCCCCGGCCTCTTCGCCATCGGCGAGGCCAACTTCTCCGACCACGGCGCCAACCGCCTCGGCGCGTCCGCGCTGATGCAGGGCCTCGCCGACGGCTACTTCGTCCTCCCGTCGACGATCAACGACTACCTGGCCCGCAATCCGCACCACGAGGAGATCGACGCCTCGCACCCCGTGGTCGAGGAGGTCGTCGCCGACACCGAGGACCGGCTGAACCTGCTGCTCTCCGTGGACGGCGACCGCACCCCCGACTCCTTCCACCGTGAGATCGGTGAGCTCATGTGGGAGTACTGCGGCATGGCCCGCACCGAGGACGGGCTGCGCACGGCGCTCGAACGCATCCCGCGGATCCGCGAGGAGTTCTGGCGCCGCATCAAGGTCCCCGGTACCGGCGACGAGTTCAACCAGTCGCTGGAGAAGGCCAACCGCATCGTCGACTACCTGGAGCTCGCCGAGATCATGTGCCTCGACGCACTGCACCGCGCCGAGTCCTGCGGAGGTCACTTCCGCGAGGAGTCACAGACCCCGGACGGCGAAGCCGCCCGCCGGGACGAGGAATTCTCCTACGCCGCCGCCTGGGAGTTCTCCGGCACCGGCCGGGCCCCCGTCCTGCACAAGGAAGACCTCGTCTTCGAGTACGTCCACCCCACTCAGCGGAGCTACGCATGAAGCTCACCCTGCGCGTCTGGCGCCAGAAGAACGCCGACGCACCCGGCGCCATGTCCACCTACGAAGTGGACGGCATCTCGCAGGACATGTCGTTCCTCGAAATGCTCGACACCCTCAACGAGGAACTCATCCTCGCCGGCGACGACCCCGTCGCCTTCGACCACGACTGCCGTGAGGGCATCTGCGGTGCCTGCAGCCTCGTCATCAACGGCGATGCCCACGGCCCCGAGCGCACCACCACCTGCCAGCTCCACATGCGGTCCTTCGAGGACGGCGACACCATCGACATCGAACCGTGGCGCGCCTCGGCCTTCCCGGTCGTCAAGGACCTGGTCGTGGACCGCTCGGCCTTCGACCGGATCATCCAGGCGGGCGGCTACATCTCCGCGCCGACCGGCACCGCCCCCGAGGCGCACGCCACCCCGGTGCCCAAGCCGGACGCCGACTTCGCCTTCGAGCACGCCGAGTGCATCGGCTGCGGCGCCTGCGTGGCGGCCTGCCCCAACGGCTCGGCGATGCTCTTCACCTCGGCGAAGGTCAACCACCTCAACGTCCTGCCGCAGGGCGCCCCGGAGCGCGAGACCCGGGTACTCGACATGGTCGGCCAGATGGACAGCGAGGGCTTCGGCGGCTGCACCCTCACCGGGGAGTGCGCCACCGCCTGCCCCAAGGGCATCCCGCTGCCGTCGATCTCGGCCATGAACAAGGAGTGGCTGCGGGCCACCCGCAAGGTGCGCCGCTGAGCGAAGCGCGGGTTCCCGGCCCCGGAGGCCGCCCACCTCCGGGACCGGGAAGCCTCATCCGCTCCGGCGGATCAGGAGGTCACGGAGATGTCGTCGCCGTAGACCGTGCCCTGCCCGTACCAGCCGTGCAGATAGACGGTGACCTTGCCGGACGAACCGGTGGTGAACGTCACCGACTGCTTCGCGTAGCCGCTCGACGAACCCCAGACACTCGCGGTCGCGTCGCCGCGCACCCCGAGGTATCCGTAGCTGCCCTGCACCCAGCCGCTCAGCGTGTACTTGGTGCCGGGGGACAGGGTGAGGGTCTGCGCGCACTCACCGGTCTGCGACGCGGTGGCCGCCGCGGCGAGCGCGTGCGAACCGCCGTGCACCGGCGAGGAGACGACCGCGCCACCGGACTCGCACGTCCAGGGGCCGAGCGCTCCGGTCTCGAAGTCGCCGTTGACCAGGGCCCCGGTGCCGCCACCCGGGCCCGACACCGTCAGCGTGAAGGACGCCGTGTGGCTGAGCGTGCCCGCCGCGCCGGTCACGGAGACCGTGTACGTGCCGGGCGCCGCGGAGGCCGACGCCTGGACCGTCAGCTTCGACGTCCCGCCCGCGGTGACCGAGGTCGGGCTGAGTGTCGCCGTCACGCCCGCGGGCGCCCCGCTCGTCGTCAGCGCGATGGTCTTCGCGTTGCCGGAGACGACCGCGGTGTTCACCGTCGCCGTCGTGGAGCCGCCGGGGGCGACCGTCGCCGAGGCGGGCGCGACGGCCACCGAGTAGTCGTCCGTCACCGGACCGGTGCCGCCGCCCGTGAACGGGGCGAAGGTGTGGCTGAAGTACCAGGTGTCCTGTGCGATGCCGGAGCAGGTGTCGCTCCCGCCGGTGCCGGGGCAGCCGCCGTTGTCACGCTGGAGCGCCCAGAACGACAGGGTGCTGAGCCCCTTGGCCACGGCCCAGTTGTAGACCGAGGTGGCATCGGCCGTGGTGAACGTCTCGGCCGGGCCGTAGTCGTCGATGCCCGGCATCTCGATGACGCCGGTCATGCCCCACAGCTGGGCGTCGGTCTTCGACGGGTACAGATCGGCCAGCTGGCCCTTGAGACCCGTGATCGCCGTCTGGGTGTCCTGCGCCATGTTGTGCGAGGCGCCGTCGTAGTAGTCGAAGGTCATCAGGTTCACGACGTCGACCTTGGCACCGTTGGACACCGCGTTCTCCAGCACCGCGAGACCGCTGTCGGCCAGACCGCTCGTGGTGGTGGGAAGGGTGTACGAGATCTGCACCGAGCGCCCGTTGGCGGCCGCCCAGTCCTGGACCTTCTTGATCGCCTTGTTGCGGCGGTCGATCCCGGCGCTGTTCTCCAGGGAGTTGTCCTCGATGTCCATGTCGAGGCGGGACACGTCGTAGGTCGTGATGACCTTCTCGTAGGCCGCCGCGATGGAGTCGACGTTCGTACAGCTGTCGGCGATCTCGGTGCCGCCGTTGTCGGCCGTGTATCCGCCGAACGAGGGGATCACGTCGCCGCCGCGGGACCGCATGGTGGTGAAGTCGGCGCCGAACTCGGACTGGGCGATGGGTGTGCCCGAATCGCCGTTCCAGTAGGGGGTGCAGGAACCTCGGGCCTCCGTCTGGATGAAGGCCATGGTCAGGTACTTGGCGCCGGATGCCTGTGAGAGCGCGGCCGGGCTGTCGCCGTTCCACGCCTCGAAGTACGGGGCGAAGACGTGCGCGGGCAGGGGAGTGGCGGCGGTGGTGGCGGCCTGTGCGCCGGCGCCCGATCCGAGGATCAGACCGGCGGACGCGACGACGGTGGCCAAGGCGCTCAGGACGGCGCCGGCTGTTCTTGGACGTCTCATGGGGCAGCTCCCAGCGGGGTGAGACAACGGGCGGATCGCTCGGCTCGGCCGCGCCCGGGGAGGGGTGCGGCCCGTTCCTGTGATTCCCGGCCGGGGTCACGTGCCGCACGGCAAGGAGAGGCCGTGAGGCATGCCCATAATTGGTCTGGACCAAGTAACTGTCAATGTTCTTTACTGTTTCATTCCCCATTGCTTGCCCGGGTCGGCAACTCGCTCGGCCAATAGGCGAGTTGACGGTGACGGGGCAGTCAGTCGAGACGGAGTGCGGTCCGGAGGTACGGAGCGGTCCGGCTCCCCGGGACCCGGGCCACCTCGACGGGCGGTCCCGCCGCCACGATCCGGCCGCCCCGGTCACCGCCGCCGGGGCCGAGGTCGATCACCCAGTCGGCACCCGCCACCACCGCCATGTCGTGCTCCACGACCACCACCGTGTCGCCCGCCTCGACGAGCCCCTGCAACTGCCGCATCAGCACGTCGACATCGGCGGGGTGCAGCCCCGTCGTCGGCTCGTCCAGCAGATACAGGGTGCGGCCCCGGCGGGTGCGCTGGAGTTCGGCGGCGAGCTTGATCCGCTGGGCCTCACCGCCCGACAGCTCCGTCGCGGGCTGCCCGAGCCGCAGATAGCCGAGCCCCACGTCGAGCAGCGTCCGCAGACTGCGCTCGGCGGCCGGCGTACCCGCGAAGAACCCGGCCGCCGACTCCACCGTCAGATCCAGCACCTGCGCGATGTCCAGCCCGCGCAGCGTGACCTCCAGCGTCCGCGGGTTGTACCGCGCGCCGTGACAGTCCGGACAGGGCGCGTACGTACTGGGCAGGAAGAGCAGCTCCACCGAGACGAACCCCTCGCCCTGGCAGGTCTCGCACCGCCCGCCCGCCACGTTGAACGAGAACCGCCCGGCCCGGTAGCCGCGCTCCCGGGCCGTGTCCGTACCGGCGAACAGCTTCCGCACCACATCGAACAACCCGGTGTACGTGGCCAGATTGGACCGGGGGGTACGGCCGATCGGCCGCTGGTCGACCTGGACGAGGCGGTCCACCGCCTCCAGCCCCCGCGCCGACGCGCACCAGGGCGCGGGGTGTTCCGCGGACGGGTCCGCGGCGGCGGAGGCCTGCCGGTCGGCGAGCACACCGGCCAGGACCTGCCCGACGAGCGTCGACTTCCCCGATCCCGAGACCCCGGTCACGGCCGTGAACACCCCGAGCGGGAACGCGGCGTCCACGCCGCGCACGTTGTGCCGGTCGATCCCGTCCAGCCTCAGCCATCCCGACGGTGTACGCACCTCCCGGACCGGCGCCGGCCCGTCGTCGAAGAGGAAACGCCGGGTGGCCGACTCCGCCACCTCCGCGAGCCCCGCCGGGGGACCGCTGTGCAGCACCCGGCCGCCGTGCTCACCGGCCAGCGGCCCCACATCGACCAGCCAGTCCGCCCGGCGCACCACGTCCATCTGGTGCTCCACGACGAAGACCGAGTTCCCGGCCTCCTTCAGCCGGCCCAGCACCCCCAGCAGCGACTCGGTGTCCGCCGGGTGGAGACCGGCCGACGGCTCGTCCAGCACATAGACGACACCGAAGAGTCCCGAGCGCAACTGGGTGGCGAGCCGCAGTCGTTGCAGCTCGCCGGAGGAGAGCGTCGGGGCCGTGCGGTCGAGGCTGAGGTAGCCGAGGCCGAGCTCGGTGACCGTCTCGATCCGGCCCAGCAGATCCGCCGTCAGCACCCGCGCCGTGTCGCTGCCGCCCGCCGTGCTCAGCAGCTCGGCGAGCGAGGTCAGCGGCAGCGCGGCCAGCTCCGCGATCGTATGCCCGGCGAAGGTGACGGCCAGTGCCTCCGGACGCAGCCGGCTGCCGTCGCAGACCGGACACGGGGCACTGGTCAGGAACCGCTCGGCCTTCGCCCGCAGGGTGCGGCTCCTGGAGTCCGCGAAGGTGTGCATCACATAGCGGCGGGCACTGGTGTACGTGCCCTGGTAGGGCCGCTGGATGCGCCCCGCCTCCCGCACCGGATGGACCGTCACCACCGGCTGCTCGTCGGTGAACAGGATCCACTCCCGTTCCTCGGCACCCAGTTCGCGCCACGGCCGGTCGATGTCGTACCCCAGCGCGTCCAGCACATCGCGCAGGTTCTTGCCCTGCCAGGCCCCCGGCCAGGCGGCGATCGCACCGTCCCGGATCGACAGCGAGGGGTCGGGAACCAGCAGCTCCTCGGTGGTGCGGTGGACGAGGCCGAGCCCATGGCACCGAGGGCACGCCCCGGCGGCGGTGTTCGGCGAGAAGGCGTCGGAGTCCAGCCGTTCGGCACCGGCGGGATACTCCCCGGCCCGGGAGAACAGCATCCGCAGGAAGTTGGAGAGCGTGGTGACCGTGCCGACGGACGAACGGGCGCCGGGCGCCGAACGGCGCTGCTCCAGGGAGACGGCGGGCGGCAGACCGGTGACCTCGCCGACCGCGGGCGCGCCGACCTGATGGATCAGCCGGCGGGCGTACGGGGCGACGGACTCGAAGTAGCGGCGCTGGGCCTCGGCGTAGATCGTCCCGAAGGCGAGGGAGGACTTCCCGGAACCGGAGACACCGGTGAAGACGGTGAGGGTGTCGCGCGGGATGTCGACCGAGACGTCCTGGAGATTGTGCTCACGGGCGCCGCGCACCCGGACGTACGGATCGTGGGGGGTGGACATGTGCGCAGGTCTCCGTACGGATCGGGGCAGGGCAGGCGGCCCGGTACAAACACTCCGATTCTAGGCATGGGGGCGATGGATACGGCCCGGCCCGCAACGGCCGGAGGCCGGCCCCGTCGGGCCGGCCCCGCGGGTCCGTGCGGTGCGAATGTCCCCAGGGCCTCTCGTCTGGATCATGCCGGGCTCGCGATCCGGCCTGATCCGAACGAAAGACCCTAGCGGGAGGGGCGCAGGGCGCGCTTGATGGGCCGTCCCACGACGCTGCGGGCGCGCTGGTACGTGGAGCGCTGGGCGGGCAGCGAGGCGCTCTTCAGTAGTTTCCGCTTGAGCTGGTCGTTCTCGGTGGCGAGTTCGGTCAGCCGGCTCTGGAGCCAGTTCAGCCGCGGTGCCACAGTGGCGGGGTCGGAGCCGACCCAGGGGCGGACGCCCGGCGGGAAGGACAGCTTGCTCATCCGGGTCTCGAAGGCCGTGCCGCCGTCGCCGTGGGTGAAGGTGTTCTCCAGGCCGTTCTTGTCGAGGAAGTTCATGAACCGGTCGAAGCGCTCCTGGTGACCGCGCATCAGCGGCCCGAAGTCCGCCGAGGCGTGCAGGTCGGCGGGGTCCAGGTCGGCCGGCACCTTGGCGAGCGTCCGGTGCGGGATGTCGAAGTAGCGGCACAGCTCCAGCGTCCGGGAGTCGCCGCAGAGCACGGTGGCCGGCGTTCCGGCCAGCAGTGCCGCGATGTTGCCGTGGATCCGGGAACCGAAGGAGAAATCGAAGCCCCGCAGGTCGTCCATCCAGGTGACCGGGTCGATGTAGACCCGGACCTTGTCCTCCCCGTACATGGGGTGGTCGGGATGGGTGGGTATGTTGGTGATTGCGGCGTTCTGGTGGGACAGATCGCGCCAGTGCAGCTGACGGGCGTCGGAGAGGTTCTGGCCGATGAACCGGAGGTGGGGGTAGCGCGCGTGGGTACGGTCGATGATCTGCCCGAGCTTGTGCTTGCGCACCGCGTCGTGCGATCCGTTGACGGCGATGCGTGATTGCGGCCCGAGCGCCCGGCCGTCCTCCCGGACGACGAGCTTGCTGCCGTGGAGGAACATCGAGGGGCAGCCGATGACGTCCACGTCACGGAAGCCCATGTCCCGCAGATACCGCTCGGTGAACTCCCCGCGCACGCCGATCGAGGCGCTGTGGTCGAGCACGGCGGAGACGAAATCGTAGACCGTGGACTGCATCGGCTTCAGCCGGTCCGCGGAGTAGTTGATGCCGGTCTGGGCGCCCACGCCCGGGACGACCACCGGGATCTTCAGCTTCGAGATGAGCTGGGTCAGCCGCTTCAGCTGCGGTTCGAAGGACGGCCGGAAGGCGTTGGCGAGCGGGATGACGAAGACGTCGAACTCGCTGTTGATGCGGTCCGCGTCGGCGACCCTGGTGGTGATGCCGTTCGACACCACCTCCGAACGTGGCGTCTCAAGGATCTTGTGAGCGGCGTCGCTGAAGATCAGGTTGCCCGAGTTGGTGGCGAACACGTCCTCATGGAGGGCGCGCTCGACAGGGACGACGTCGTAGGGGCTCTTCCCTGAACGCAGGAGTATTCGCTTCACATCATTAACGTTGGATGCCACAAACCTGAATATAGCTTTACGAACGCTTTTGCTTCCACGTGCATCCTGTACAACCTTTTGCGATCTTGGCGGAACGTGAGCGGCGGATGACCCATCCGTGCACGGGCAGGCGCGCGCGTGGTGTCTGACGGACACCCGGTGCGGCCCGCACGGGCTCCTCGTACGCCCTCTTGAACGCCGGACGGCCCCGCCCGTACGCTGCGTCGGGCGCGCGGGCACGCCTACCGGGGAGGTGGAAGCGCGGTCATGGCCGACGCACTGTCCGAGGACGAGATCCTCGAAGCGATCGCCCGGCACATCGGCCGCCCGGGACAGGGGCCCCGGTTGCGGCGGGCCGGCGCCGACATCACCCGGCACCCGATGCTGGATCTGAGCATCGTCCGCTCCGTGGAGACCCGCAGCACACGGTCGGAGACCAGGCCCGGCACGTACGACACCTCGGGGCGGCCGACGTACGAGGGCGAGCTGCGCGACCATCCCGTCGAGCCGCCGAAGGATCCGGCCCGGTCGCGGGAGGTGGAGCTGGTGCTCCACGGCTCGGCGCGGACGGTGGACTGCGGCTGCGACGGAGGCCGGCAGCCCTGTTCGCGCTGCCGGGCCAAGGGGAAACTGCGCTGCGACATCGGTCCGTTGTGTCCGGCCTGCGAGGGTGTGGAGCCGTGCACCTGGTGCGACGGTACGGGTGAGCGCCGCAAGGACCGTGCGGCCGCCGGGCCGGAGCGGGAGAAGCAGCTCGCCGGGCGGACCACCTGTGTGAAATGCCGCAAGCCCCGTACCGCCTGTCCGCGGTGCCGAGGGCGGGGCACGGAGAAGTGCCCGCAGTGCGACGACACCGGCTTCCGGGACTGCCCGGTCTGCGAGGGCGAGCGGTCGACGAAGCACGCGCCGTGCGACGGCACGGGACTGATCACCCGGTGGACGGCCGGCTCGGTCGGACACGCCCCGCAGCGGAGCACGGCGAAACTCCCCGACCCGGCGCCGCCGCTGCGGGTCCGCCAGCAGACCGGACGCACCGGAGCGTGGGAACGGGTCACGCTGACCTCGGCAGGCGATCCGCTCCCCGACGCCCTGGACCCCGCCCACGTGAAAGCGGTCGAATCGGCACTCGCGCCCCGGCCCGACGAGGTGGCCAGGCGTGTCGAGATCGGGTGGCTGCACCTGGTCTCGGTCGCGGTCCCGGACGATCCCGACCATGTCTTCTACGTCTTCCCGGGAAACGACGGCCCCGAGGTTCTCCCGGTCTGGTCCAGGCGCCGGTCCCTGCGGGTCGCCGCCGTGGTGGCCGGGGTGGTCGTGCTGGTGCTGCTGGTGGCCGCGCTGGTCTGATTTGCTGGAGGTATGAGAGGCGACCACCGGCCCCTGGCCGTATTCGACTTGGACGGCACGCTAGCGGACAGCGGTCACCGGCAGCACTTCCTGGAGGGCCGTCGGCGCGACTGGAACGGCTTCTTCTCGGCGGCCGTCGACGACCCACCGCTCCCCGAAGGGGTACGGCTGGTGCTGAGCAGCGCCGAGAGCTGCGAGGTCAGATATCTCACCGGACGGCCCGAGCGGTGCCGCCGGGACACCGTGGCCTGGCTGGCGCAACACGGACTGCCCGAGGGGCGGGTGTACATGCGCCGCGACGACGACCGCAGGCCGGCCCGGCACACCAAGCTGGAGATCCTGCGGCGGCTGGGCCGGGATCGTGAGGTGCGGATGCTGGTCGACGACGACGAACTCGTCTGCGACGCGGCGGAGCAGGCGGGCTTCGCCGTGGTGCGGGCCCGCTGGGCGAAGCCGTCGGACGCGCTCAAGGACGCGCAGGAGCGCGAGGGCCGCACCTGAACCCTGCCGGGTGTGCCGGGCGGGAACGTGGCCTCGGCCCGGTCGCGCCCGGGCGGCCGGATCAGCTCGTCTCGTCGAGCCGGAAGCCCACTTTCAGTCCCACCTGGTAGTGCTCGACCCGGCCGTCCTTGATCTCGCCGCGTACCTGCGTGATCTCGAACCAATCGAGATTGTGCAACGTTTCCGAAGCCCTTGCGATGCCCCTGCGGATGGCGTCGTCGACGCCCTCGTGGGAGGTTCCCACGATTTCGGTGACCCGATAGGTGTGGTTTGACATCTTATGTCTCCTCTCGTCCCTACCACGGTGCCCCACCCGGCCCGAGTCCGCGAGGGGTCGACGTGCAGAATGTCCCGTGAACGGGCCTTGACCAATTCATTGGTCCATACCAAAATCCAGCCACGCCCGTGCGAGCGTTGCCCGCAGTCCCCCACACCGGGTCCCTGAATTCAGTCGTGCCGTTTCGCAGAAGGTGAACCTGGTGAAGAACCGCATACTCGTCGGAGCCGTCGCGCTCGTTTCCACCTTTGCGCTGGGTGGATGCGGGCTGGGCTCCGGCTCGGAGGCATCCGGCAGCAAGAAGGTCACGATCTGGCTGATGAAGGACAGTGTCTCCGCAGATTTCCTGAAGCGGTTCACAAAGGCTTATGAGGACGAGCATCCGTCCGTCAAGCTCGAGTTCAAGTTCCAGAGCTGGAGCGGAATCGGCCCGAAGGTCATCGGCGCCCTCAAGGGCAAGGACACCCCGGATGTCATCGAGGTCGGAAACACTCAGGTCGCCCAGTACGCGGAGAGCGGTGGCCTGCGCGATCTCACCCTGGAGTCCGTGCGTGATCTCGGCAGCGAGGAGTGGCTGCCCGGTCTCGCCGACCCGGGCAGCATCGACGGGATGCAGTACGGAATTCCCTGGTACGCGGCCAACCGTGTGGTGATCTACAACAAGGAGCTCTTCGAGCAGGCGGGCATAAAGAACCCGCCGAAGACCCGGGACGAGTGGATCCAGGACAGCCAACTGCTGAACCGGGACGGCAATCAGGGAATCTACCTCGCGGGCCAGAACTGGTATGTCCTCGCCGGATTCATCTGGGACGAGGGCGGCGAACTTGCCGAGGAGAAGGGCGGGGAGTGGGAAGGCGCCCTGGACAGCCCCGCCGCGATCCGGGGCATGAGCTTCTACAAGGAACTCCAAGGGCTCGGCGACGGCCCCAAGAACGCCGACGAGGAAAAGCCCCCGCAGGCCGACGTGTTCGCCGAGGGCAATGTCGCACAGATCATTTCGGTGCCCGGCACCGTCGCGCAGATCGAGAAGCAGAATCCCGAACTCAAGGGAAAACTCGGCTACTTCCCCATCCCGGGCAAGACCGCGAAGGAGCCCGGAGCCGTCTTCACCGGCGGATCCGACCTGATCGTTCCTGACAAGGCGGACCAGCGCGCCGAGGGCATCGAGGTGATCAAGGCGCTGGCGGGCCGCAAGTGGCAGGAGGAGCTCGCCAGGAGCATGAGCTACGTGCCCAACAAGCCGGGTCTCGCAAGCGTCGTCGTCGGCCAGGAGGGCACCGCGGCGATGGCCCGTGGCGCCGCCCAGGGCCGCGCGACCCCCAACTCGCCGCAGTGGGCGGACGTCGAGGCCGACAACCCGATCAAGCCGTACATGACGGCGGTGCTCGAAGGCGGCGACCCGCTGCGGGAGGCGAAGACCGCCTCGGAGAAGATCACCTCCAAGCTGGCCGGGGGCTGACCCGCGCGATCCACCGGCAGGTGGCCGGGCGGGGGCCGTTGTCGGCCACCCTCGGGATTCAGCCTTCGCACATGTCGGGGCTCCCGAGCGGTCATGTCGAATAAAGCCGGTCACGGAAGAAGTTAAGGGGCCGGGCCTTCGCACCCAGTGCGGTGGCCCGGCGGCCGCCCTTGCCGATCCGTCCCCGGAGATTGTCATGAACGCGCTGCCCATCACCCCGCTCCCCGTCGCCCCCGCCGTTCCCGCGCAGCCCGTCGCCCCCGTCCCACCGCGCTACCGGGTGTCCCTCGCCGCCGACCAGGACGAGGTCCGCGCCGCCCAGCGGCTGCGTCATCTGGTCTTCGCCGGTGAGCTCGGTGCCCGGCTGGAAGGGCCCGAACCCGGCCTGGACAGCGACGAGTTCGATGCCTACTGCGACCACCTGCTGGTACGGGAGGAGTCCACCGGCGATGTCGTCGCCACCTACCGCGTGCTGCCGCCGGACCGGGCGCGGATCGCCGGGCGCCTCTACGCGGAGAGCGAGTTCGACCTCGGGCGGCTCGGCCCGATCCGTGACGACCTGGTCGAGGTCGGACGTTCCTGCGTCCACCCGGCCCACCGCGACGGCGCCGTCATAGCGCTGATCTGGGCCGGTCTCGCCCGTTACATGGAACGCACCGGGCACAACTGGCTGGCCGGCTGCTGCTCGATCCCCCTCGCCGACGGCGGCGCCGCGGCGGCCGGCGCGTGGGAGACCGTACGGACCAAGCACCTGGCTCCCGAGGACCACTGGGTCACCCCGCACCGCCTCTGGCAGCCCACCGGGGGAGGGGCTCCCGTACCCACCGGGCTCGCCACGCTCCCTCCGCTGCTCCGCGGCTATCTGCGCCTCGGCGCCTGGGTGTGCGGGGCGCCCGCCCACGACCCCGACTTCAACGTCGCCGACCTGTACGTACTGCTGTCGCTGCGCCGCACCGACCCCCGCTACCTGCGCCACTTCCTCGCCCTCGCCCCGCTGCGATGAACCCCTGGCTGCCCACCGCCCCCTGCACCCCGCGCGACTGCGCCGGGCACGAGGGGCGGGTGCGGGGCCGCCCGGCCGCCGTGGCCCTGCTGCTCGCCGGATGCGCCTGCATCCTGGCCGGCGCGCTGGGCGCCCCGTTCGCGGCGATGCTCGGCGCGCCCCGGCGGGAACGGCTGATCCGGCGCTGGGCGTACGGCGTCGTGCGCGCCTTCGGGGTGCGGGTGCGGATCGTCGGCACACCCGCGGTGCCCGACGGAACGACCGGGGCAGCGGGCGCGCTCGTGGTCGCGAACCACATCTCCTGGCTGGACATCCCGCTCGTCGCGGCCGTGTTCCCCGGCCGGATGCTGGCCAAGAGCGAGATCCGCGACTGGCCGCTGCTCGGCCCGCTCGCCGCACGGGGCGGCACGCTCTTCGTCGAACGCGACCGCCTGCGCGCGCTGCCGGCGACCGTGCGCACCATCGGGGCGGCGCTGCGCGGCGGTTCACACGTGGTCGTCTTCCCGGAAGGAACCACCTGGTGCGGGCGCGGCCCCGGTGGCCGGTTCGGGCCCGCGGTCTTCCAGGCGGCCATGGACGCGGACGCCACGGTCCTGCCGGTGCGCATCAGCTACCGCGTCGCACCGGCGGAAGACACCGCACCGGCGGAACACGAGGCCCCGGCCGGTGCGGCCGCGTTCGTCGGCGACGATCCGCTCATCGCCTCGCTGTGGCGGGTGGTGACGGCGGCCGGCCTGACCGCCGAGATCCGCGTCCTGCCGCCGATCCCGGCGCGCGGCCCGGCCGACCGCCGCGCCCTGGCCCGCCGCGCTCAGACCGCCGTCGCCAACGAGAGCGCGAACCGGCCGCCGGAATCCGTCCACCACTGATCCAGCCGCAGACCGGCCGAGTCGAGTTCCGCCCGGACCCCCTCCTGGCGGAACTTGGCCGACACCTCCGTACGCAACTCCTCACCGGCCTCGAAGGACACCACCAGGTCCAGGTCCGGGATCTTCACGGCGTGCGCCCGACGGGCCCGCAGCCGCATCTCGATCCATTCGTGCTCCGGGTCCCACACCGCCACATGGTCGAAACCGGCCGGGTCGAAGTCCGCGCCCAGCTCCCGGTTCACGACCCGCAGTACGTTCCTGTTGAACTCCGCGGTCACCCCGGCCGCGTCGTCGTACGCGGCGACCAGCACCTTCTCCTCCTTGACCAGATCGGTGCCGAGCAGCAGCGCGTCGCCCGGGGAGAGCAGCGACCGTACGGACTTCAGGAACATCGCCCGCTCGTCGGGCAGCAGATTGCCGATCGTGCCGCCCAGGAACGCGATCAGTCGGGGCCCCGGCGTTCCCGGCAGCGCGAGTCCGCCGGTGAAATCGGCGATCAGCGCGTGCACGGAAAGTTCGGGCCGCTGAGCGAGAAGGGCCTCGGCGGCACCGCGCAGCGCGCTCTCGCTCACGTCGACCGGTACATAACTGTGCAGTGCGGGCAGCGCGTCCAGCAGGTGCCGGGTCTTCTCGGACGATCCGGACCCCAGCTCGATCAGGGTCCGCGCCCCGGACACCCGGGCGATCTCGTCGGCGCGGTCGATCAGGATCTCGCGCTCGGCGCGGGTCGGATAGTACTCGGGCAGGCGGGTGATCTCCTCGAACAGCTCACTGCCGTGCGCGTCGTAGAACCACTTGGGCGGCAGTGTCTTCGGGTACCGGGTCAGACCGTGCAGGACATCGGCGCGCAGCGCCGCGTCCGTGGCGTCCTCCGGCAGGGTACGGGTCAGCAGAAAGGGACTCACTCGGCGGGCTCCTTGAGCGGGGTCAGCAGAACGTCGGTGCGGGTCGCCGTCACCAGGGTGCGGTCGGGGACCGCGCGCCAGCGCGGATCGTCGTCGTACGGTTCCGAGGCCACGACCGTGCGCAGGCCCGGCTCGGCGAGATACGACAGGGTGTCGCCCCAGGCCGTCGCGACGATCGTCGTACCGTCGGTCAGCAGCAGATTCAGCCGGGACTCCGGCGCCGCGGCCGCCACGTCGAGCACGGTGTCGGCGACGGCCTGCGGCAGTGCGTCGCCGTCGGCCAGGCGGTGCCGGACGAGGGCCCAGAGCAGGGCCGAGTCGCTGCGCGCGGTGAGGGCAAGCAGCTCGGCCGGCGGCAGCGCCGAGGCGAGCGGGGCCACGGAATGCGGCCAGCCCCTCACCGCACCGTTGTGGCTGAACAGCAGCGGCCCGGCGGCGAACGGCGCGGCCGCCGCCTCACCGTCGGCGCCCGCCTCGGTGGCGTCACGGACGGCGGCGAGCAGTGCCGTGCTGCGCACCACCCTGGCCAGGTCGGCGAAGGTCTCGTCGCCCCAGACCGGGCCCCGGCGCCGGTAACGTCCGGGCACCGGATCGCCGTCCGCGTACCAGCCGACGCCGAAGCCGTCCGCGTTGACCGTCCCGTACCGCTGGTGTCTGGGCGCCCAGGACTGGCGCACCAGCGAGTACGGCGGCCGCGTCAGCAGTTCGCCGAGCGGCACCGGCGGCCCCAGGTAGGCGAGGTGACGGCACATCAGGCATCCCTCGCGGTGCGGAAACCGGAGAAGATCTGGCGCCGTACCGGCAGGTCCCAGTTGCGGAACGTCCCCCGGCACGCCACCGGGTCCACGGCGAACGAACCACCGCGCAGCACCTTGTGGGCCGGCCCGAAGAACACCTCGGAGTACTCGCGGTACGGGAACGCCGAGAAGCCGGGATAGGGAAGGAAGTCGCTCGACGTCCACTCCCACACGTCACCGATCAACTGTCGTGCGCCGTAAGGGGACCGGCCCTGAGCATAGGCCCCCGCGGGCGCGGGCCGCAGATGACGCTGGCCCAGGTTGGCCAGCTCGGGCGCCGGGTCCTCGTCGCCCCAGGGATGGCGCCGGGAACGTCCCGACACCGGGTCGTGGCGCGCCGCCTTCTCCCACTCCGCCTCGGTGGGCAGCCGGCGCCCGGCCCAGCGGGCGAAAGCGTCCGCCTCGTACCAGCTGACGTGGAGCACCGGCTCGTCGGCGGGCACCACCTCGGTGACCCCGAAGCGACGGCGCAGCCACTGTCCGTCGTCCCGGTGCCAGAACAGCGGAGCGGTCAGTTCGTGCTCACGGACCATCGCCCATCCCGCCGGTGCCCACCAGCGCTGCTCGGTGTAGCCGCCGTCCTCGATGAACTCCTGGTACGCGCCGCAGGTGACCGGGGTCGTGTCGATGAGGAACGCCGGTACGTCACGCACATGCGCCGGGCGTTCGTTGTCCAGGGCCCACGGCTCGGTGGACGTCCCCATGGTGAACGGGCCGCCCGGGACCAGGACCTCCGCGGGCAGGTCCGCCGCGTCGGTGGCGGCGGGCGGCAGGGGCGCGGCCAGCACGGCCGGCCCCGACCGGAGCTGATGGGTGATCAGCATCGTTTCGTCGTGCTGCTGTTCGTGCTGGGCGATCATGCCGAAGGCGAATCCGGCCCGCACCAGCGGACGGCCGCCGTCGAGCGCGGTGCCGTCGAGCACGTCCAACGCCCGGCCGCGTACCTCCGAGGCGTACGCGCGTGCCTCGGCCGGTGCCAGCAGCGGCAGCGAGGGGCGGGTCGCCCGGGGATGCTCGAAGGCGTCGTACAGTCCGTCGATCTCCGGGCGCATCGCCTCCCGCCCGGCCACCCCGCGCAGCAGCCACAGCTCCTCCTGGTTGCCGATGTGCGCGAGGTCCCAGACCAGTGGGGACATCAACGGCGAGTGCTGGGCGGTCAGTTCGTGGTCGTCCACGCTGTCGGTGAGCAGTGCGGTGCGTTCGCGGGCGGTGAGCAGCGCGGCGAGGGCGCGCTGCCGGAGCGCCTCGGCGTCCGCGCCCTGGGGCGCGGATCCGCAGGGAGTGGGGGAGTGGGTCATGAGCGGTGCCCCTCTCAGTGGTGGCCCGGACCGCCGGGCACAACCGGTGCCAGCAGTTCGGGAAGATCGTCGGCCGGACATCGGCCCCGGGCCACGAAGCGGTCGTTGAAGCCGGCCACGGCATCCTGCACGGCCGTCGAGGCCCCCATCCGGGGCAGCGCCTCCAGCGCGGCCCGGAAGCAGGTGGCCGCGGCCGCCCGCAGCTCGGGGTCGGCCAGCCCGTCGCGGGCGGCGCCGACCCAGAGCGGATTGCGTGGCGCCGGCTGGGCCCCGGCCGTCTCGGCCAGGGGCTTCACGGTGCGGTACACGGTCTCGGCGGCCTCCGGGTCGTCGAACAGGGCGGTGGTGACGGCGAGCGGCACCAGCCACCCGTCCGCACCGTGCTGTGCGTCGATCATGCGCAGCTCCAGATGACCGCGCGGGCGCACGGGCGGGAACAGCGTGCTGATGTGGTAGTCGAGATCGGCCCGCACCGGTGGTCTGGGCGCGCCGGTGCGGATCCAGTCGCGGAACGTCAGTCCCCGCGGCACGGTCCATGGGCCCGTGTCGTCCCGGATGCACAGCACCGGGGTGTCCAGCACATGAGCGGTCCAGGCCTCGCGCGGCGGCAGAGCGCCGGACGGTGCCAGGGGCCGCCACGGGTCGAGGTCGGCCCAGAGCGACTGCCGGGTGGAGCGCCACGGTGTCGGACGGCCGAGCCGCAGGGGCGAGTTCGCGAACGCCGCCACCAGGACCGCGCCCAGCAGATGGCACAGCTGCCAGCGCCGCCCGTACCCGAGCGGACCGGGCTCCTCCTCTCCGGCGTCCAGACAGACCTGGACGGACGCGGTGGTGCACATCATGGCGCGGCCGGCCGGGCCCGACCGGTCGAACGAGGCCTCCATGGCGTCGTATCGGGGCTCGCGCAGCAGCCGGCGCGGCGCGTGCCACGGGTCGACTCCGATACCGACGGGCGCGAGCCCCACCCGGTGCAGGGCGTCACGTACCGCGGTGAGATCTGCGGCGGTGGTTTCGGCACACGCCATGAGGGAGTCGGCGGGGCGCGAGCTGAGCTCCAGCTGGCCGCCGGGTTCGAAGGTGAGCGCCGCGCTCAGGGGCAGGGCCCGCAGGATGCCGGCGGCCGCTTCGAGACGGTGGTGCGGGACGGGAACGCGGGGATGATCCCGGTCGTGGATGAGCCATTCGAGTTCGACGCCGACCTTGCGGGGCGGTCCCGTCTTGAAACAGATGCAGCGCAGTAAATCCTCGGCCTCGCCCTCGCCCAGGGGCGGGTACTGGCCGGGCGGACCGTGGCCGCCGGGTGTGTCGTACGACATGCCGGGCCTCCTTCTCCGGGTGCCTTCCCACCACCCAAACCCCTGCGGATGGATCGCACAAGGGCGCCCCTCCGCGACGGAAATCCGGTTGCGTCCATGCCGCCGGAGCGCCGAGCATCCCCCGTATGCACCACACGGGGGAGTACCGATGAGCGCACGACTGCGCGGCATCGCGCGTGAGACCGAGGCCGTCGTCGAGGCCGGCCGCTACCGTACGGATGACGGACGCGAGGTGAGCATCGAGCGTGCGCTGACCACCGCACTCTCGGGGACCAGGCTGTACGGCCCGGAGCCGGTGCCGGTCGCGGTGCTCGACTCCGACCGCACACCGGTGGTCGAGGTCACGGGCGAGAGCAGCCTGCAGGCGGCGCGCCGGATGACCGGCGAGGACCCCGGCAAGGTAGCCGTGCTGAACTACGCATCCGCCCGCAATCCCGGCGGCGGCTACCTCAACGGCGCACAGGCCCAGGAAGAGGCCCTGTGCCGGGGCTCCGCCCTCTACGCCACGCTGCTGCGCGCCCCCGGCTACTACGCCCATCACCGCGCGGAACGCAGCGCCTTCTACACCGACCGGGTGATTCACTCGCCGGGCGTACCGGTGTTCCGCGACGACCGGGGGCGGCTGCTCGACACCCCGTACACCGTGGGCTTCCTGACCTCCCCGGCGCCCAACGCCGGGGTCATCCGCGACCGCGCCCCCGAGGAGGCCCAGCGTATCCCCGCAGCGCTCGCCTCCCGGGCGGAGCGGGTGCTGGAGGTCGCCGCGGTGCGCGGCTACCGCAGGCTGGTGCTGGGCGCCTGGGGCTGCGGGGTGTTCCGCAACGATCCGGCGCAGGTGGCCGGTGCGTTCCGGGCGCTGCTCCTGGACGGCGGCAGGTTCGCCGGCCACTTCGAGCAGATCGTCTTCGGCATACTCGACCGCAGCCCCGAATCCGCCACCCGGTCCGCCTTCGACCGGACGTTCGGCTGAACGAGTTCGTCAGCGCGATGCGTGTGCGGCGCGAGCGGCCTGCGATGGGTACAGCTGCCGTTGTCGCCTCATCGGGCCGGTCCCGCGACGTCTGCCTCGACATGAGGGACGGCAAGGACGCCGCGACGGTGCGGCGCCAGGAGAAATCGCGGTTCGAGGGCGGGACCGTGCCGAGCCTCACGGACGACCGGGACGCCGACATCGTGGCCGCCGTGGGGTCGTCGTTCTGCGGCCGACCGCCGCCGACGCGGCCGTCGCAGCGGTCCCCGTGCAAGGCCGCCGCGCACGGCCCCGGCCTCTACTGCCAGCCGTAGCGCTCCCGCAGCCGGCCGGCGACCAGGTCGAACCGGTCCCGGTCCAGCGCACACGCCTCACGCCGCATCCCGTCCTCGTGCACCCGCAGGACCCGGTCCAGGTCGACCCACGACTGCCGGCCGGAGCTGTCCCAGGGGCCGGCCCCGAGCGCCACCCACTCGCGGTCCCGGTCGTGCTGCTTGCTGGAGAGCTGTACGGCGAGCAGCGTGCCCGCCGCCTCACGGGCCACCACCAGGACCGGACGGTCCTTGCCGCGCCCGTCGTTCTCCTCGAACGGCACGAACGTCCAGACGATCTCGCCGGGGTCGGGGTCGCCGTCCCGGTCGGGGGCGTACGAGGTGCGGACCGGTCCCACGTCACGCGGGTCGGCCTCGGTGGTGGCGGCCGGGCCGCTGCGGCCCGGGAAGTCCGTCGAGCTGTCGATGCTGTCGTCACGGTGCTGGATGGTCATCCCCACACCGTAGGACCTGGGCGGCCGACTTCATGGAGCGGGTCCGGTGCGCGCCGTGGACCGAGGAGCGCGCACCGGCCACCGCCGGACCGGTCAGGCGGCCGGGCCGTCCTCCTGATCACCCGTCACGGGAATCCGCTGCTTGCGCGGCGACGGCGGGGCGGCCGGGGCCATCCCGTTCACCTGCGGCGCCGGTTCCGCCCGGTCGCCCTGACTCATCGTGGCCAGCAACTGCCGGGCCAGCCCCAGGCCCGTGCCGCCCATGGTCAGCGCCTTCGCGAACATGTCCGACATGCCGTCGGCCCCGTTCAGCAGCACCATGTGATCGACGCTGCCGAAGGCGCCCGCGCCCGCCTGGACGATCTCGGGCCACTTCTCGGCCAACTGCTGTGCGACGACGGCCTCCTGATTCTCCGCCAGGGCAGCTGCCCGTGCCTTGATCGCCTCCGCCTCGGCAAGGCCCTTGGCACGGGCCGCCTCCGCCAGAGCCAGCCCCTTGGCCTGGGCGGCGGCGGCCTCCGCCTCACCCGTCGCCCTGGTCGCGGTCGCGGACGCGGCGCCACGCGCCTTCGTCGCCTCGGCCTCGGCGAGCGCCGCCGTCTTCACCCGGTTGGCCTCCGCGACCGCGGCGAGCTCCGTCTCCCGCGCCTTCGCCTCGGCGGCCGAGATCCGGGCGTCGCGCTCACCCTCGGCCAGGGTGCGCTTCTCGTACGCCTGGGCGTCCGCGGGCTTGCG
This sequence comes from Streptomyces sp. NPDC002403, assembly GCF_053593015.1. Lineage (NCBI taxonomy): Bacteria > Bacillati > Actinomycetota > Actinomycetes > Kitasatosporales > Streptomycetaceae > Streptomyces > Streptomyces sp. NPDC002403. The sequence continues at coordinate 173,674 of NZ_JBSFBQ010000003.1, forward strand.
CACATCGGCCTGGAGCTGCTGCTCACGCCGCTGTGCCTCCAGTTCGGCGACCCTGGTCTCCTGGACCACGACCTCCTGCCGGGCCGCCGCGTCGGCCAGCGGGCCCGCCTGCCGGGAGCTGGCCGCCGCCTTGTCGCGCTCGGCCTGATACCCGGCCTGCAGGATCTCGCTGTCCCGGGTCGCCTCCGACATCCGGGCCGCGGCCTGCTGCTCCGCCTCGGTGGCCAGGCGGTTGGCCTCCGCCTGCGCGATCCGGGCGTCCCGCTGCACGGCCGCCGCGTGCGGCATCGCCAGGTTCTTGATGTAGCCGGTCGGGTCCTCGATCTCATGGATCTGGAGCGAGTCGACGATGAGCCCGAGCTTCTCCATCTCCGTCCCGCACGCGGCCCGGGTCTGCCCGGTGAGCTTCTCCCGGTCCCGGATCATGTCCTCGACCGTCAACCCGCCCACGATGGAACGGAGATGACCGGCGAAGACGTTGTGCACCCGTTCCGACATCAGCTTCTGCTGATCGAGGAAGCGGCGGGCGGCGTTGGCGATCGACACGAAGTCGTCGCCCACCTTGAAGATGACGACGCCCCGCACCCGCAGGGGAATCCCCTGGTGCGTGACGCAGTCCACCGACAGCTCGGTCTCGTTGAGGTCCAGGGACATCTTCCGCACCGCCTGGACCCCGGGCAGGACGAGAGTGCCGTGACCGGTGACGATCCGGAACCCCATGCCCTGCCCCAGGCCCTCGGTCCTGTGCTTGGAACCCGAGATGACCAGTGCCTCGTTGGGTTCGGCGACCCGCCACATCATCTTGAACAGGCCGAACAACACCATGATGGCGGCGAGTACGAGACCCGCCGTGACGCCGATGACCATCGGCATGCGCCCCCTTATCGCGGTACCCCGTCGGCACCGCTGAACACGGGGGAGTCTTCTCCTGCTCGCGACCGGGCAGAAGACGCGTGCGGATCCTTGCCGAATTCTTGACGACGAAATCCGTCAAGAACCCCCCGCGCGTCCCTCAACTCCCGTAAGCGGAAGCCACATAGACCGTTCGCGGCGGCAGATGCTCGATCACCGTCACCACCGTGCCCACCTCGATGCGTTCCCCCGCCTGGGCCGGATGCGCGAGAAAGTGTTCGGCGCCGCCCCGGATCCGGACCATCACCTCGCCGACCAGTCCCGGCCCCACCGTCCCGGTCACCCGGCCGAGCAGTCCCACCATCGAGGATTCATCCATGCCCCGGAGCGTACCCACGCACCGCGGGTCTGGAAGACTGCCCGACGCCATGAGCCAGTTACCGAACCAGCCCACCGAACCCCCCGTCCCCACCAGCGCGGATGTCGCACGGCTCGCCGGGGTCTCCAGGGCCACCGTGTCGTACGTGCTGAACAACAACGTCTCCGTACGGATCAGCGAGACCACCCGCCGCCGGGTCAGGGAAGCCGCCACCGAACTGGGCTACGTACCGCACGCCGCGGCCCGCAGCCTGCGCGCCGGACACACCCGCATGGTGCTGCTGCCCACCGTGAACTTCCCGACCGGCCCGCTCCACCACCGTTTCTTCCACGAACTGGAATCGGGGCTGCGCCGGCTCGACTACACCGTCGTCCAGTACGGCAGCACCGGACTCGACCCCGACGACGCGCCCCGCGCCTGGGCCGAACTCCGCCCGGTCGCCGTGATCGCCCCCAGCACGATCGACCTCACCCCGCGCGGGATATCCGTACTCAGGCGCTCCGGGGCCAGGGCGGTGATCACCCTCGGCCCGCGGCCGGTGCCCGGCGCCCACGCGCTGGTCATGGACCAGCGGGAGGTCGGCGGCTGCGCGGTCGGACACCTGCTGGAGAGCGGCCGGCGCCGTATCGGCGTGGTCATGCCCGAGGAATGCGGACTCGGCCCGTTCGCCGAACCCCGGCTGACCGGGGCCCGGCAGGCCGCCCGGCTCCACGGCGCCCGGGTGGAACCGCTGCCGCTGCGGTACGACGAGGAGTCGGCCGCCCGGCTGGCCGCCCGCTGGCGCGCCCTGGACCTCGACGCGGTGTTCGCCTACAACGACGAATACGCGATGCTCCTGATGCGGGCCCTCCAGGACGCGGGCATCGACGTGCCGCGCGAGACCGCCGTGGTCGGTGCCGACGACCTGATGCTGGGCAGGCTGCTGCGGCCCCGGCTCACCACCGTACGGATGGAGCTGGCCACCGCGCAGCCGCTGGCGGACCTGGTGGACCGGCTGGTTCGGGACCCCGGCGGGGCACCCGAACACCACGACCTGCTGCGGGCCGGGGTGATCCGCCGCGAATCCGGCTGAGGCGGCGGGGGCGGGCGCACCGCCCGTACCGCACCGCGCGGCAGCGCGGCGAGGTGCGTACCGGGTGCCGCTTGCCTAGCGTCATGACCATGAGCCATCCGCAGAGTTACGAGATCCTGCTGGTCCCCCGGTTCGCCGAGGAGACCGCCGAAGCCGAGGACACCGCAGCGGCCGAGGGCACCGCCGGAACTGCCGATGCCGCCGAGTCCGATGCCGCCGAGCCCGGCGGCGCCGTCCGCTCCGCGGTCGTGTCGGCGACCGGGGAGACCGGGGCGTCCGGCTACCCCCGGTACTCCGGCGAAGGCGTCGTCGCGGACATCGACCCCGCGACGCACGCGGTCGAGGCCCTGCTGGTCGACGGCGCCGAACTGGCCTTCGGCCTCTCGGCCCGGGTCAAGGAGAGGGACGCCGGAAGCGACGCCGACCGCTGAGGCCGCACCGCCCGGCCCCGGACACGGGTGAGGGGTCCGGCCACGCCCGGGCCGGACCCCTCACCCACGGGACAGGCCCTACTGCTGCCCCTTCTTCTGCTCCTCGATGGACTTGCGGACCTCGTCCATGTCCAGCTTCCGCGCCTGTCCGATCACGTCCTCCAGCGCCGCCTCCGGCAGCGCCCCGGGCTCCGCGAACACCGCCACGTTCTCCCGGACGATCATCAGCGTGGGAATGGAGCGGATCTCGAAGGCCGCCGCCAGCTCCTGCTGCGCCTCCGTGTCGACCTTGGCGAAGACCAGGTCGTCGTGGCGCTCCGACGCCGCGTCGTAGACCGGGGCGAACTGTCGGCACGGGCCGCACCAGGAAGCCCAGAAGTCGATCAGGACGAAGTCGTTGTCGCTGACGACCTGATCGAAGTTTTCCTTGGTGAGCTCAACGGTGCTCATTCTCTGTTACCTCTTCCTGTGCCCGTTCGGACCTGTCCGCACAACGGTGCCTGCTTCTGCACTATTCCGCCTGCCCATGTGGCCGCCGCGCACACCCGCGACCAGACTGTCCCCATGACTGATGCTTCCCTGAACGCCGAGTACGACGTCGTGGTGGTCGGAGCGGGGCCGGTGGGCGAGAACGTCGCCGACCGGGTCCGTGCAGCCGGGCTCAGCGCCGCGGTCGTCGAGGCGGAACTCATCGGCGGCGAGTGCTCCTACTGGGCCTGCATGCCCAGCAAGGCCCTGCTGCGCCCGGTGGTCGCCCGCGCCGACGCCCGCCGCGTCCCTGGCCTCAGCGACGCCGTACAGGGGCCGCTGGACACCGCGGCGGTCCTCGCCCACCGTGACACCTACGCATCGCACTGGAAGGACGACGGACAGGCCGCCTGGGTGGAGGGCATCGGCGCGGACATCTACCGGGGCCAGGGCAGGCTCACCGGCGAGAAGACGGTGGCCGTGACAGCGCCCGACGGCACCGAGCACCGGCTCACCGCCCGCCGGGCCGTCGCCGTCTGCACCGGCAGCCGCGCCGTCGTCCCCGACCTGCCCGGCATCGACGGGGCCCGCCCCTGGACCAGCCGGGAGGCCACCAGCGCGCAGAAGGTGCCCGGCCGCCTCGTGATCGTCGGCGGCGGCGTGGTCGGCGTGGAGATGGCCACCGTCTGGCAGGCCCTCGGCGCCCGGGTGACGATGCTGGTCCGGGGCGAGGGCCTCCTGCCGAAGATGGAGCCCTTCGCCGGCGAACTGGTCGGCCGGGCCCTCACCGAGGCGGGCGCCGACATCCGCACCGGGACCTCGGTCGCCGCCGTGCGGCGCGCGGTCCCGGACGGTCCGGTCACCGTGGAACTCGCGGAAGGTGAGGAGATCGAGGCCGACGAGATCCTCTTCGCCACCGGCCGGGCCCCGCGCACCGACGACCTCGGACTGGAGACGGTGGGCCTGGAGCCCGGATCCTGGCTCACCGTCGACGACAGCTGCCTGGTGGAGGGCACCACCTGGCTCTACGCGGTCGGTGACGTCAACCACCGGGCGCTCCTCACCCACCAGGGCAAGTACCAGGCACGCATCGCGGGCGCCGCGATCACCGCCCGCGCCGCCGGCGTACCGCAGCTGAAGACCGGCCGCTGGGGCGCCCACGCCGCCACCGCCGACCACGCGGCCGTCCCCCAGGTCGTCTTCACCGACCCGGAGGCCGCCTCGGTCGGCCTCACCCTCGCCGGGGCGGAGCGGGCCGGCCACCGGGTACGCGCCGTCGACCAGGACTTCGCCGCGGTGGCCGGCTCCGGCCTGTACGCGGACGGCTACCGGGGCCGCGCCCGCATGGTCGTGGACCTGGACCGGGAGATCCTGCTCGGGGTCACCTTCGTCGGACCGGGCATCGGCGAGCTGCTGCACTCGGCGACGGTCGCGGTCGCCGGCGAGGTCCCGATCGACCGGCTGTGGCACGCCGTACCCGCGTACCCGACGATCAGCGAGGTCTGGCTGCGGCTGCTGGAGGCGTACCGGGACGCGTAGCCCCCGGGGGCGGGCCGGCCGTGAGGACGGCCGCGAGCAGCGACTTCGTGTACGGGTGCCGGGGCCGGTCGAAGACCTCCTCGGCCGTGCCCTCCTCCACCACCTCCGCGTCCTTCATCACCAGCACCCGGTCACTGATCCGCCGGATCACCGACAGGTCGTGCGAGACGAACAACAGGGCCGTCCCCAGGCGCTGCTGGATGTCGTCCAGCAGATCCAGGACCTGTGCCCGCACCGAGGCGTCGAGCGCCGACACCGGCTCGTCGCACACCAGGACGGCGGGGGACGGGGCCAGGGCACGGGCGATGGCGACGCGTTGGCGCTGGCCGCCGGAGAGCTGGTCGGGGCGGCGGTCCAGATGCTCGGGGCCGAGGCCCACCAGGCCCAGGAGTTCGCGTGTGCGGGCGGCCCGGTCCTCGTGGCGCGGAACGCCCTCGGCGATGATCCGGGAGACCGTGAAGCGTGGATCGAAGGCGCTGTACGGGTCCTGGTGGATGAGCTGGATCCGGGCGCGGCGCGGCCGCCGCAGGCGTTCGGGCAGGCCGGACCAGGGCTCGCTGTCCATCCGCACGGTGCCGGAGTGCGGCCGCAGCAGACCGGTCGCCAGCCGGGTCACGGTGCTCTTGCCGGAGCCCGACTCACCGACCAGTCCGACCGTCTCGCCCGCGCGCAAGGTGAAGGAGACATCGCGGACCGCCGCGCGCGCCCCGTACGACAGCGACACCGAATCCATCTCCAGCACGGTCCGCGAGCGCTTCGGGGCGCGCGGCGGGGAACGCAGCACGGAGGCCGCCACCAGGGCACGGGTGTACGGGTGCCGGGGCTCCGCGAGCAGCCCGGGCGTCGGGCCCGTCTCCACGACCGCGCCATGTCTGAGCACCGCCGCGCGGTCCGCGATCCGCGCCACGACACCGAGGTCGTGACTGATCAGCAGCAGTCCCGTGCCGTCCTCCTTCGCCGCGGCCAGCAGATCGAGGATCTGCGCCTGCACGGTCGCATCGAGCGCGGTGGTCGGCTCGTCCGCGATCAGCAGACGGGGGCCGGCGGCCAGCGCCGAGGCGATCAGCGCCCGCTGCCGCAGCCCTCCGGAGAGCTCATGCGGGTACTGCGCCGCCCGTGCCTCCGGGTCGGGGACACCCACCCGGCGCAGCAACTCGACGACCCGGACGCCGATCCCCGACCGGTCCGCCGTACGGTGCAGCCGCATCGGCTCCGCGACCTCGGCCCCGATCCGGCGCAGCGGGTCCAGCGACACCAGCGCGTCCTGGGCGACCAGCCCGACGGTCCGGCCCCGCACCGTACGCCAGTCGCGCGCCCCGAAACCGCTCGCGTCCCGCCCGTCCACCCGCAGCGTCCGCGCACTCGTCCGTGCCCCGGCCCCGGCGAGCCCGAGCAGGGCACGCGCCACCGTGCTCTTGCCCGAGCCCGACTCCCCGACCAGGGCCAGGCATTCGCCCGCGGCGACGGAGAGACTCACGTCCCGCACGGCATGCACCGAACCCGGCCCCTCACCCCCGCGCCCGGACCCGAAGCGCACATCGAGGCCCTCGACGGTCAGCAACGCACTCATGCCCCTGCCCCCTTCGGCGTACCGGACCGCAGCGACCGTCCCAGCACCGTCACCGAGAGCACCACCGCGACGATCGCCAGCCCGGGGAAGGTCGCCGTCCACCACGCGGTCGCCAGGAACTCCCGCCCGTCCGACAGCATCGAACCCCACTCCGCGGCCGGCGGCGGAGTGCCGAGCCCCAGGAAACTCAGCGCCGAACCGGAGATCACCGCGGTCCCGGTGCCGATGGTGGCCAGGACCAGCAGAGGCCCCGTCACATTGGGCAGCACATGCCGCAGCACGATCACCGGCCGCCGCACCCCCAGCACCTTCGCCGCCTCCGCGTAGTGCGACCTGGCGGCCAGCAGCGCCTGGCCCCGCACCAGCCGCGCATAGGTGGGAACGGCCGCGATGCCGATCGCCACCAGCACATTCGCCGTACCCGACCCGACGACCGTGACCACCAGCAGCGCCAGCAGCAGTTCGGGGAAGGCCAGCAGCACATCGAGACCACGCATCAGGACCCGGTCGGCCACCCGCGGCCCCGTCGCCGCCAGCAGCCCGACGAGGAGCCCGGCCAGCACACCGAGCGCGGTCGCGCCGAGCCCGATCGCCAGCGAGGGGCGCGCCCCGTACACCACCCGGGACAGCACATCGCGCCCCAGCTCGTCCGTGCCGAACGGGTGCGCACCGCCGGGCGGCCGGAACGCCGACACCACATCCGTGTCGTTCGGCGCGTGCGGGGCGAGCAGCCCGGGGAAGACCACCGCCACCGCCAGCAGAGCCAGCACCACCGCTGCCAGCGCCGGAGCCGCCCGCCGCCCCTCCGGGCGGCCGGCCCGCCCGCCCCATGTCCGCGCGACCGCGTTCATACGCCCGCCCCTTCCGTACGCAGCCGCGGATCGATCACCTGATAGGCGAGATCCACCAGCAGATTCACCACGACGAACGCCGCCGCGGACAACAGCACCAGCGAGGTCACCACGGGGATGTCCTTGGACGTCACCGCCGTCACCAGCACCCGGCCCAGACCCGGCCGGGCGAACACCGTCTCGGTGAGCACCGCCCCGCCCAGCAGGCTGCCGACCACCCACCCGGACAGCGTGGCCACGGGCAGCGCCGCATGACGCAGGGTGTGCCGCAGCAGCACCGTCCGCTCCGTGGCGCCCCTGGCCCGCGCCGTCAGTGCGAACGGCCTGGCCAGCGCCTCGTCCAGCTCCTGCCGGACGACCCGGGCCAGCACCCCGCCGATCGGCAGCGCGAGCGTGAGCGCCGGCAGCACCAGCGCCGCCGGACCCTGGTCGCCCGCCGCCGGCAGCAGCCGGAAGCGGTACGACAGGACCGTGAGCGCCAGAATGCCGAGCCAGTACGACGGCACGGACACCGCGAGCAGCTCCAGACCCGAAGCCACCGCGCGGGCGACCCGGCCCCGGCCCGCGGTCGCGACGGCCGCCACGAACGCGATCAGCAGCGCCAGCGCGGTCGCGGTCAGTGCCAGCTCCACCGTCGGCCCGATCTGGCCCGCCAGCACATCGCCGACCGGCAGACCCAGCTGGTACGAGCGGCCCAGATCCCCGGTCAGCAGACCGGCCAGCTGCCGCAGATACTGCACGGGCAGCGGATCGCCGAGCCCGTAGTCGGCCCGGATCCGCTCACGCAGTTCGGGGGTCGCCGCCGTCGAGGGCCCGAGCACCGTGTCCACCACATCACCCGGGACCAGATGCAGCACCAGGAACGACACGGTGGCCGCGCCCCACAGCACCAGCACCCCGGAGCCGAGCCGGCGCGCCACGGGCGCCGCCCACCGATGAATCGCGGACATCAGCTGCCGTCCACCCACGCGCCCTGGAACAGCGGCCACGCCGAGGCGTCGAACGTCACGTCGTGCGCCCGGCCCCGGACCCCCAGCTGGCGGGTGCCGACGAACGCGGGCAGCGCGTACCCCTGTGCCACGATCCGCTGCTGCACCTTCGCGTACAGCGCCTCGCGTTCCTTGCGCGCGGTGGCCGCCGTCGCCGCGTCCAGCCAGCCGTCGACGCGCGGGTCGTGCACCCGGGAGCCGTTCGCCCCGCCGTCGGCGAGCCGGCTCTCTGAGTGGAAGACCGTACGCAGCAGGTCCGGGTCCGAACCGCCCCAGGCGAAGGCGATGATGTCGTAGTCGCCGCGATTGCGCACCGGGGTGTAGCTGCCCGCGTCCAGCGGTTCGAGGACCAGTTCGATGCCCGCCTTCCTCAGGTCGTCCTGGACCGCGGTGTCGAAGGTGCGCCGCTCGGACTTGGTGTACGCAGGGACGTACAGCAGCGTCAGCCGGAACCGTCTGCCGTCCTTGGTCCGGTACCCGTCGGAGTCACGGCCCGTCCAGCCGAGCCCGTCGAGCAGCGCGGCCGCCTTGGCCGGGTCGTGCTTCCAGCTGTTCTCCAAGGACGCGTCGTAGCCGGGAGTGGACGGGCTGAGCGGGCCCCAGGCCCGCCGGTACTGGCCCGCGAAGACCGCCTTGGTGATGGCCTCCGTGTCGACGGCGTGCAGCACGGCGAGCCGGGCGTCCCGCTGGTCGAACGGGGCGCGTTCGGTGTTCAGGAAGTACGAGTAGACGATGCCCGGCGAGTCGTGGCTGCTGACGGTCAGGCCCGGCTGCGACTTCAGCGCGGCGATCCGGTTGGCCGGCAGGGCGTCGGCGACGTCCGCCTGACCGGAGGTCACCGCGCCGACCCGGGTCGCGTTCTCCGGCAGGAACGTGACGACCAGCCGCTCCAGGTGGGCGGGGCCGTTGTTCTTCGCGGAGGCGGGCGCCCACGCGTAGGACTTGTTGCGGGCGAAGACGAGCTGCTGGCCCTTGACGCGGGAGACGAAGGTGAACGCCCCCGTGCCGACCGAGGCCGCACCGCCCGCCGCCAGTTCGCCGGGCCGCTCGCGCAGCGCCGCGGGCGAGTGGAAGCCGAGATACGTCGTCGACACGGCGTGCAGGAACGAGGCGTACGGCCTCTTCAGCCGGACCGTCACCGTGTGCCGGTCCACGACGTCCGTGCGCTCGTACGGGCCGATGAGGGTGGCAGCGTACTGGGACTTGGTGGCCGGAGCCACGATGTGGTCGAAGTTCGCCTTCACCGCCGCCGCGTCGAACGGGGTGCCGTCGGTGAACTCCACATCGTCCCGGAGCCGGAAGGTGTACGCCTTCCCGTCGTCCGAAACCGTCCACTCCCTGGCCAGCCACGGTTCGAAACCGCCGTCCTGGCGCTGCGCCACCAGGGAGTCGAAGACATTGCGCAGCAGCACCCCCACGATGTCGGCCGGGGACACGTGCGGGTCGAAGTTGTCCGGCTCGACATCGGTGGCGAAGGTGAGTGTCCCGCCGTCGCGCGGCGCACCGCCCGCGCCCGAGGAGGAGTCGGCCGCGGTGCCGGAGGAGCAGGCGGTGAGGCCGGCCGCCGTCAGGGCACCGGCGGACAGCAGGAGGAAGGACCGGCGAGTGGGCACGGCTGGGCTCCGTTCAGAGTCGTGCGACGGGAAAGGGGGGAGGAGGGGCGGGGATCAGCGAGGGCGCGGCACCGCGCGCCAGGCCCGCACCGTGATGCGGTAGACCTCGCCGTGCTCGGCGGTCCGGGCGGCGGCGGCCCGGCCGACCGCGTCGAAGAACTCCGACTGCCGCTCGTCGGGGAGCAGCCGGCTGAAGTACGTGCCGAACGTGGAGGCGTGGAAGTCGCGGTACTGCCGGTCGCCCGCGGCCCGCACCGGCACCGTCCGCCCGTGCGTCTCCTCGATCGTGAAGTGCCGCTCCAGCAGGGCCCGTACGTCGTCCGCCGACCGGGCCCGTACCCCCATCGGCACGATCCCGGACAGGTCGGCCGGGACACCGAGCAGGCGCAGGGCGTCGACGGCGACGACATCCTCACCACCGAGACCCGCGCGGTCCGTCACCGGGTGGTGCGTCGTCAGGACGAAGGCGCCACCGGGCGCCAGATGGCGGGCGACCCACGCGAACGCCCGGTCCTCGTCCGGGTGCAGCCAGTGCAGCACGGACGTCATGAACGCCACGTCGAACCGGTCGTCCAGGGCGGGCAGCCGCAGCAGGTCACCGGTCAGCAGCTCGGCCCGCCCGGCCAGCCGCACCCCGGCCTCGCGGACCCGGTGGCCGGAACCGTCGATCCCCACCGCCCGCACCGCGTCCGGCCAGCGGTCCAGCGCCGCCTCCAGCAACGCCCCGGTCCCGCAGCCCAGATCGAGGAGGGTGCGCGGGCCGTCCGGCGCGAGCCCGAGGACCCAGTCGTGGTCCTGGGCCTGCCGGATCCGGCTGACGTCGTCGTACCCGGAGAGGGTGCGGGCGCGGTCGAGTATGTCGTCGGTCATGTCGGAACGGTCCCTTCACAGCGGAGCGTCGATGAGTGCCGCGATGCGCTCGCGCACCGCCGACAGGTCGTGGTTGCGGTACAGGTTGATGCGGTTGCGAGCGAGGTCGCCCCGGTGCACGTACTCGTACAGGTCCTGCCGCTGCCCGAAACTGTCGGCCGTCAGGTCCCAGGCGAGCCTGAACAGCCGGGACTTGTGCTCGGCGTCGATGCCCTTGCCGCGCATGTAGCGGTCCAGGAGCGGCCGCAGCTCGGCCGAACGCAGATCGTTCTCCGTGGGCTGCATGAGGATTCCCGACTGCCCGATGCCCCGTACGATCCCCACCGCACGCCCGGCCACCTGCGCCGCCCACACCGCCGCCGCCGGGGTCGGACCGGGGGCCAGCAGCCCGCTGTCGGTGCGGTACGCGGTGGCCTCCCCGGCGTCCAGGAAGTGGTCCAGGACCTGGGCGTAGCCCGCGAGTTCCCCCAGGTCCTCCTGGATGTTGCGGAAGCCGTCGACCCCGATCGACTCCGCGAGCAGTGAGCCGACCCCGAGCAGGGTGCGCAGCCGTTCGCGGTAGCGGACCTGGCCGATGTACTGGCTCCACGCGTTGATCCGGCCGAGACCCTCACGGGCCAGCGCCCCGTCGCCGAGCAGGAACACCCGGTCCCACGGCACGGTCACGTCGTCGAAGAACAGCATCGCGTCCTGTTCGTCGTACCGGCTCGCGAAGGGATGGGCGTGCCCGTGCGGCCGGCTGCCGAACGGCTCGCGGCACAGGATGCGCAGCCCCGGAGCGTTGAGCGGCAGTGCGAACCACAGCACGAACTCCTCGGCGCCTCGCCGGGCGAACGAGGCCGAGAGATAGACCAGCACCTCGTGAGCGAACGGCGCGAGCGTGGTGAGCTGTTTGGCCCCGCGGACCACGATCCCGGCACTGTCCTCGCGCAGCACCCGCAGTGCGTGGTCCGGGTGGTCGACCGGACTGGCCGAGCGGTCGATCTGCGGGTCGCCCAGCGCGTGTGTCAGCAGCAGGTCGCGCGAGGAGGCGAAGCGGTGGTAGGCCTGCGCGTTGGCGCCGAAGCCGGGCCGGTTGGTCTCCAGCCGGTGCTGGAAGTCCAGCAGGCCGACGGCGATGGACGCCATGAAGGCGGGGGAGCGGCCGTGCTGGCCCCAGGACTCCCGCATCCACACCTCGGCGCTGTCCCGGGCGGCCCTCAACTCCTCGGCGGTACGCGGCGGATGGTAGCCGCGGCCGATGCGCAGACCCGACTCCGGGTCCTCGACGGTGAGCAGGTCGCGGTGGGCAGGGTCGTGCTGGAGGTCGAGCAGCCGGGAGAGCTCGGCGACCGGCGCGGCGAACGCCGGATGCCCGGCCACGTCCTTGATCTCTTCGCCGTCCAGCCACACACTGCGCCCGTCGTCGAGACCGGCCCGGAAACGTGCGCCGTCGAGTACGCCCAGCGGTTCGACGGCCGAAGTGAGAGAGGAAGTCATGCTGAGGTCCCTTGCTGATGCGGGAGAGGGGTCTGACGCGGTGGTTGCGTCCTGTGGAGGGGCGCGGCAGGGCTGAGGCTGCGGTAGCGGCCGGCATGGTGCACCAGCGGCGGACCGCTGCCGCTGCGCACGCCGACGACCTGGCCGATGAGGAGCGCGTGGTCCCCGCCCGGCGTCACGGTGACGAGCCGGCAGTCGAACCAGCTCAGGCAGTCGTCGAGGACCGGCGCGCCGGTGCGCTCCCGCACCAGGCCCACCGGCGGCGGCTGCGCCCGGCCGCGCTCGGGCGCCGCGTAGTAGTCGGCGACCTCCTGCTGGTCGTGGCGCAGGACGTTCACCGACAGCACCCCGGAGGCGCGCGCCGCCCACACCAGCGGGCTGTGCCTGCCGATCGCCACGGCGATCAGCAGCGGATCGAGGGAGAGCGAGGCGAAGGCGGAGACGGTCTTGGCGGGGGTGCCGTCCCGGTAGCGGGTGGCCACCACGGTCACCCCGGTGGGGAACGTCCGGGCTGCGGCGAGGTACTCCGCGGCCGTCGGCTCGCCGTGGCCGGTCGTGAGGGTCATCGCACCCTCACCCCATGGGTGTCGAGCCAGCGGTCCACGGCCAGCAGATGGTCGAGCCCGCCGGTCGGGTGGGGCGCGGCACGCGGTCCGGGCAGCGGGGTGCCCGTCGCCAGGTGCCGCTTCACCGCGTCCCGGTCCACCAACTCGAAGACCGGGCCGTTCCGTTGCACCAGGTCCTCGGCGAGCGCCCGCAGCGTCTGCCCGTAGCCCGGTGCGGAGCTGGCCGGGTAGCCGCTCTTGGGCCGGTGCAGCACGCTCGCCGGCAGCAGATCGCCGACCGCCCGCCGCAGCAGCCCCTTGGGCACCCCGCCCGTGTTCTTCAGTGACCAGGGCACGTTCCACAGGTACTCGACGAGCCGGTGGTCCGCGAACGGCACCCGCACCTCCAGACTCGCCGCCATGCTCATCCGGTCCTTGCGGTCCAGCAGGGCGGGCAGCCAGCGGGTCAGCGCCAGATAGGAGATCTGCCGGGCCCGCCGCTCCCGGCCCGACTCACCTTCCAGGTGCGGGACTTCGGCGAGCGCTTCGGTGAAGCGCCGGGCGGCGTACTCCTCGGGCCGGACCCACGCCGCGACGTCCGGCCGCAGCAGGCTCGCCGGGGAAGGCCTGCCGCTCAGCCAGGGGAAGGTGTCGAGCGGACGGTCGTGGTGGAAGTACGGATAGCCGCCGAACACCTCGTCGGCCACCTCGCCGGAGAGCGCGACCGTGACATGCCGCCGCACTCCCTTGAACAGGAGGTACAGCGACACGTCCGGCTCGCCCCAGCCGGGCCGGTCGCGGGCCCGGAGCCCGATCGGGCGGTGGGCCAGCAGCTCGCTGCCCGGCACGGTCACCGCCGTGTGCGTGGTGGCGAGCCGGCCCGCCAGCTCCTGGATGTACGGCGCGTCGCTGTCCCGGTTCCAGTCGCCCAGCCGCTCGGGCTGTTCGTCCGGCGGGAAGTCCACCGAGAACGTCGCCACCTTCTCGCCTTCGGCATCGGCCGCCGCCAGCGCGGTCAGGGTGGAGGAGTCGAGCCCGCCGGAGAGCAGCAGTCCCAGTGGGACGTCGCTGACCAGCTGGCGCCGCACGGTGTCGGTGAGCAGCTCACGCACCCGGGCCGCGGTGGTGTCGGGATCGTCGGTGTGCGGCCGGGTCTCCAGCGTCCAGTACGCCCGCTCGCTCACCCCCGCCGGACCGAAGCGCACCGTGTGCCCGGGGCGTACCGTGCGCAGCCCCCGGAACACGGTGAGACCCGGTGTCGGCGCGGACGGCACCGCGAACAGCTCGGCCAGCCCCTGCGCGTCGGTCTCGGCGGTGAAGAGCGGATTGGCCAGGACGGCCTTCGGCTCCGAACCGAACAGCAGATGGCGCTCACCGGCCGTCCAGTACAGCGGTTTCACCCCGAGCCGGTCCCGGACCAGCAGCAGCTCCTGCCGGGGCACGTCCCAGACGGCGTACGCGAACATCCCGTTCAGCCGCGGCACCGCGGCCTCGCCCCACTGGAGGTGGGCCCGCAGCACCACCTCGGTGTCCGAGCCGGTACGGAACCGGTGCCCCAGCGCGGTGAGTTCGTCGCGCAGCTCGCGGAAGTTGTAGACCTCACCGCTGTACGTGATCACGGCCAGGACCCGGCCGTCGCCGTCCCGGGCCTCCATCGGCTGGGCGCCGCCCTCCACATCGATGACGGCGAGGCGGCGGTGGCCGAGAGCGGCGTGCTCGGAGAGCCAGATGTCCCCCGCGTCGGGACCACGCAGCACCATGGTGTCGGTCATGGCCCGCACGGTCCGGGCCTCGGTCCGCAGATCGCGGTCCCGGTCGACCCACCCGGCTATGCCGCACATTGCGCCTCCCAGATGCAACCGGGACCGTCGGGGCCCTCGGTGAGTTCATGGCGTGCGACGAAACCCTTGGCGGCGATGTTGGCGCCGGTGGCGTGCACGCAGTACTCGCAGGGCGACGCGAGCGTCAGCCGCACGCCACGGGCGCGGGCCTGTTCGCGGTAGTCCCAGATGGCACAGTGCGAGATCTCCAGCACGGCGCGCTCGGCGCCGTCCTCGACGACGCGGTAGCGCGATCCGTACAACTCGGCCTGGCGGGCCACCCGCAGGACCGGGTCCAGCGCGCCGCGGCCGTGACCGGCTTCGACATAGCGGTGGACCTCGGCGCCGGCCCGTGCCCAGGCGGCCAGTTCGCCGTGCCCGTACCGGGAGACCAGGAACCGTTCCATCAGGGCCTGGGCGCGGAAGAAGACGCGCTGCCAGTCGTCGGTGCCGGCATCGGTGTCCGCATCGGCGTCCCGGCCCGGCAGATCGGCGAAGATCTGCGAACGCACCGCGATCCAGTCGTCGATGTCCTGGCCGCCGCGGGCCTCGGTGAGATAGCGGGTCAGGCCGGCCTCGGCCTCGAAGAGGCGCTGCCGC
Organism: Streptomyces sp. NPDC002403; assembly: GCF_053593015.1. Classification (NCBI taxonomy): domain Bacteria; kingdom Bacillati; phylum Actinomycetota; class Actinomycetes; order Kitasatosporales; family Streptomycetaceae; genus Streptomyces; species Streptomyces sp. NPDC002403. Next base: position 188,752 of record NZ_JBSFBQ010000003.1, read on the forward strand.
CACAGTGCGGCGCGCTCCGACGGGCTCATGTCGGTGGAGTACTTCTGCTTCATGAGCAGCTCTTTCGACCGGAGAAGAAGGACTTCGGAAAGAATGAATTCGAAATTCCTGACGCAGAATAGGAATGTGGGTTCGATCCCGTCAATGGCAATTATTGAGGCGGTGCACCGGTCATCCTGTGACTGCGAATAACAGCATCCGCAATGAATTCCCGACTGCTTGGGACCCGATTACGCTGAACCGATGGTGCTGTTCGAGGGATTCGATTCACTGACCGTCGCCGGGGCCGACGGCGGACCCGTACGCGTCCGCAGGGCGGGCGAGGGGCCACCGCTGCTCCTGCTGCACGGATTTCCGCAGACACACGTGATGTGGCATGCCGTGGCCCCCCTCCTGGCCACGGAGTTCACCGTCGTGGCCACCGATCTGCGGGGATACGGGGAGAGCGTGCGGACCGCCCCGGCCGGCGACGGGCCGTCGCCGTACAACAAGCGCGCCATGGCCGGCGATCTGGTCCGGGTGATGGGCGAGCTGGGCTTCGACCGCTTCGACGTGGCCGGCCACGACCGGGGTGCCCGGTGTGCCTACCGGCTGGCCCTGGACCATCCGGAACGGGTCGGCCGGCTCGCGGTGCTCGACGTCGTTCCGACGGCGGACGCGCTGGACGCGGTCGACGCGACGGGGGCCGGACAACTGTGGCGCTGGTTCCTCATGGCCCAGCCGTATCCCGTCGCGGAGCGGATGATCGCGGGCGACCCGGAGACGTTCCTCTTCGGGGCGCACGCCGGACTGTTCGCGCCCGAGGCGCTCGCCGCCTACCGCGCCGCCGCCGCGGACCCGGCCGTCGTGCACGCGATGTGCGAGGACTACCGGGCGATGTTCGGCCCCGACCTGGAGCAGGACCGGGCGGATCTGCGGGCCGGGCGGCGCATCGAGGCGCCGGTGCTCGCCCTGTGGGGCAGACGCTCGCACACCGAACAGCGCCATGACGTACTCGCCGTGTGGCGGCGCTGGGCGCACGACGTGCGGGGGAGGGCGCTGGACTGCGGGCACTTCCTGCCCGAGGAAGCGCCCGCCGAGACCTACGCGGAGCTGCGCTCCTTCTTCGCCGAGGCCGCCACCGGATGACCGGCGGCCGCCCGGTCCCGCCCGATCCGGACGATCTCCGCGCCCGTGCCGCGGCTCTCCCGCACCAGCCGGGACACCAGCTCACGGTCGGCCGGACCGACCGGTGCCTGCACCACGATCAGCGCCTCCGGGTCGTCCACCGGGCGGAATGCGGAGAACAGCAGGTCGAGCCCGCCGTGACGGGGCAGCAGCACCGAGATCCGGCGGGCCGTCAGATCGCCGACCCCCTGGCACTCCCACCACTCGGCCAGCTCGGGGAAGTCCTCGCGCAGGGTCGCGTAGATCTCCTGGGTGCGACGGTCGGTGGCGGCGAGCCGCGCGGTCTGCCCCCGGAAGTGGGCCAGCACCGCGCGGGCCACCGGCTCCCAGCCCAGCAGCGTGGAACGGAACGCCGGGCTGCCGGCCACGCACCACATCAGATTGCGGCGCTCGGCGGGGATCTCGGCCGGATCGGACCACACGGCGGCGTACGCCTCGTTCCACGCGGTGATGTCGAAGCGCGAGTCCAGCAGTACCGCCGGGCTGTTCTCCCACGTGTCCAGCAGGCTCTGCACCCGGGCGGCCACCTCGTCGTGACCCGCGCCGTCCGGAGTGGGCGGCAGAAGCCCGGACAGGGCCAGGACATGGCGGTACGACACCGCGTTCAGCCCGAGTGTGCGTGCCACCGCCTCCAGCACCTTCCGGGACGGGATCACCCGGCCCTGCTCCAGCCAGGTGTACCAGGCGAGTCCGACGCCCGAGAGCGCGGCGACCTCCTCGCGGCGCAGACCGGGCGTGCGGCGCCGACCGGTGTCGGGCAGGCCGACCTCCCGCGGCGAGCGTCTTTCGCGGTGGGCGCGGAGAAACGCCCCCAGCTCCTTGGAATTGGCGAACTGACGGCTCTCGCCGATTTCCTCGCCGTGATGCGTGTCCGTCTGCGCGGCGGAGCCCACGGATCTGTTCGCAGACGTATTCAGGGATGTATTCGCGGATGCATTCATGGAAAACGGCCTTCCGGATGTTCGCGGAAATTGCGGGGTCAGTGGGTGCGCTGCTGTGCGCCCCTACATCGCCGGCGCCGTCCGCACGGCCCGGAATTCATGACTCCGTCGCCCGGCTGCATGCCGTCCCCCCGATTCTCCGCGATCCTGCGGTTTTCAAGGGCCAGCTTAACCGTGCCCGCTCCACCGCTGTCCGGTTTCTCGGGAGTTGTCCGTCAGGCGAGATGTTCCGTTAAGAATTCCGCAACAGATCCCACGGCCGCCACCGCCTCCGGCAGCCGGTCCACGGCCAGCTGCCAGCAGTGCGTCGTCCCGTCCCACATCTCCACCCGGCAGTCGCCGCCCGCGGCCGTCATCCGGGCGCCGAAGCGTTCCGCGTCGTCCGCCAGCACCTCCGCGCGGCTCGCCTGGAGCAGCACGGGCGGCAGGGCGGCCAGCGCCGCCGCGTCGGCGAACAGCGGTGAGGCGGCGGGGGTACGGGGGTCGGCGCCCGCGAGGTAGAGCGAGGCGGAATGCCGCAGCGAGGGGCGGTCGAGCACCGGATCGGTGGCCGCGCACCGCTCGAACGCCGGTGATTCCAGGGTGAGATCCAGCCACGGCGACAGCCCCACCGCGGCGGCCGGCATCGGCAGCCCGGCCTTCTGTGCCTCCAGGAGCACGGCGAGCGCCAGTCCTCCGCCGGCCGACTCGCCCAGGACGGCGATCCGGCCGGCGGGAACGCCGCCCCGCAGAAGATCCGCGTACGCGCCGAGTCCGTCCGCCACGGCTGCGGGGAACGGGTGCGCGGGCGCCAACCGATAGGCGGGCACCATCACTTCGGCACCGGTCAGACGGGAGAGACGGTCGGCGAGCGGGCGGCTCGGCTCGGGGGATCCCGCCCGGTAGCCGCCCCCGTGCAGCTGCAGCACCACGGTTCCCTCCCCCGCGACGGGCGGCCGGACGCACAACACCGGCAGCCCGCCGAGGGACCGGTTGACCGTCATGCCCGCAGGTCCGCGAGGAGTCCGGTCAGCGCCTCGGGCCGTGCGTACAGTTCGGGTGTCGGTGCGACGTAGAGGAGCAGGGTCGTCACCCCGGGGTGGAGGAAACCGCTGATCCGTTCGCGCAGCGCGGCCGGCTCGCCGTGCAGCCACAGCGCGTCGACGAGGCGGTCGGGCAGCGCGGCGGCGGCCCCGTGACGGTCACCGGCCAGATGGGCCTCGTACGACTCCTTGAGCAACTCCCCGCGCCCGAGCCACTCGTGGAACGCGTGATAGGGCTTCTGGTTGAGGATCCAGCCGAGGAATCCGCGGCCCGCGCTCCTGGCGTACGCCACGTCGCGCGTCGGGCAGACGAAGAGCTTCACCACGGTCTCCTTGTCCGGCGGCGGGGCGCCGTCCGAGCTGTCCACGCCTCCTTCCGCCCGTCCGGCCGCGATCACCCGCGGTACGTCCTCGGCGGTGAGGAGATTGACGACCGCCCCGTCCCCGTCCCCGTACGCCACCCCGAGCATCCGCGGCCGCAGGGCCCCTACCAGCACCTTCGGTGGTCTGGACGGGGTGAAGCCGAGACTGAAACCGGGGGCCGACAGCGTCTCGTACGCATCGCCCACCGGCAGCCCGTGCAGCGCCCGCTTCAGGAACCGGACCGTGTCCCTGACCCTGGCCAGCGGCCGGTCGTGCGCCCCGCCGTTGAGCGCCGTCGTATGGGCCGGTACGGAGGCCCCGACACCCAACAGCACTTCGCCCTGGGCCAGTTGGGAGAGGGTTGCGGCGGTCTGGGCGAGGATGCCGGGGCCGCGTGTGGAGACCGGCACCACTCCCGTACCCAGACGGAGCTCCGGCTGCCAGGCCGCTGCCGCGGCGAGCGGGGTGAAGGCGTCGATGCCTCCGCCCTCCCCGGTCCACACGTCGGTGAACCCGAGATCGGGGAGCGCCTCGACGGTGCGACGGTGATCGGCCAGGGCGCGGGAGGGCAGAGGCAGGTTGATGCCCCAGCGGACGGCGTTCATGGGCGTACGTACTCCTGTGGGTCGCGGATCTCAGGTTGCGGCGGGCCGGGGCAGCGGGCGCCCGCGTGACACGGGTGTCCGGCCGCGCAGCCGGCGAAGCGGGCGTTCGACCAGGTAGTGGCTGAGCGCGGCGCATCCGACGGACAGCACCACGGTGACCGGGAACAGCACCAGGAAGTCCGCCGAACCTGCCCGTTCGCCGGTCGTACGGAGCCAGGCCTCGACCACGACCATGTGCCAGAGGAACAGCCCGTACGAGATCTGCCCGAGCCAGGCGGGCACCGGGCGGGACAGCAGACTGGCGGGCGTCGCCCGCTCCGGCCGGGCCGGACCCAGGGCCAGCGGCGCCACCAACCCCACCGCGACGACGAGATAGAGCGCGTGCTCCAGCAGCGCCTCGCCCACCGTCGGGTAGCGCAGCGTCGACCCGGTCAGCGGCGTCGACACCAGGACGTACGCGAGCAGCGCCACTCCCCAGCACAGCCACGGCCTGCGGGCGAATGCGGGCGGCTCGGCGGTCCGGGAGGCGACGACCGCCAGCGTCATGCCCGCCGCGAAGTACCCGGCGTACTCGGGAAGCCACAGCTGGGCCGGGGGATAGGCCCCGGCCGACGGCACATGGGTGAGCACCACCGACAGCAGCGTCACCGCCTCGACGGCACCCAGCACACCGAGCACGACCACCGTCCTGCCCCGTCGCAGCAAGGGGTGGAGCGCGACGGCCAGCAGGGGGAGCATGGCGTAGAACGACACCTCGGTCGCCAGGCTCCAGGTCTGCGGGATGCCGGCCGGTATCGGGTCGGAGCCGTAGATGTGCAGCAGCAGGAACGTCCGCAGCGCGGGCCGGAGCGCACCGAGGGTGTCCCGCCCGAACCACCCGAGCGACACCAGCGCGACCAGCCAGTAGGCGGGCAGGATGCGCACCGCCCGGTGGCGGAGATAGCGGACGGTGGAGGGACGCGGACCGCCCTTCCGGGCCGCGTCGGCGAAGGGGCGGTACAGCAGCAGCCCGGACAGTACGAAGAAGATCGGCACCCCCACCGTGAAGCGGGAGATGACCGGCCCGAGCGGCCCGGCCTCGCCGATGCCGAGCCAACTGGAGGCGACCTGGCCGGTGTAGATGCCCACATGCAGGGCGATCACCAGCAGGGCTGCCACGGCGCGGAGCCCGTCGAGCGGGAGGGCGCGGTTGCGCCCGGTGTCAGGAACGCCCATCGGCCGCCGCCTCCTTCGTGCCGGTACCGGCCGGCGCGGAATCCGCCCGCGCGACCCCCTCTGCCGGCACCGGGCGCAGCCGGCCCACCAGCGGCAGCGCGGTCAGCCCGGCCAGCACCGCGAGACCGCCGCCGACGACCGCGGCGCCGGTGTCCGCGTGCGCGAAGGTACCCGCCACCGCGACACCGACCGCCGTACCCGCGTACAGCGTCGCGCTGTTCCAGGAACTGGACGTCGCCCCCAGCTCCGGTCGCGAGGACACCAGCAGTGTCTGGACGAGCGTTCCGAAGGCACCGCTCGCGAAGAACCACACCAGCACCGCCGCGTACGCCAGCAGCGAGTTCGCCCCGAGCGCGGCCAGCACCGCCGCACCGCCCAGCACCAGGCACCACACCGGAATCCACAAGGCGTCACCTGAGCCGCGCTCGCGCGCCCGGTCCCCGATCCGGCCCGCGGCCAGCGAACCGAGCGCACTGCCCGCCCCGACCAGAATGCCCAGCAGCCCCAGCTCGTTGACGGAGAGCCCGAACCGGTCGTGGAGCGCCGAGCCGAGGAAGGTGTACGCCCCGAGGTTCGCGGCCTGCAGCAGGAAGACGACGATCAGGGTGTGCCGCAGCACGCCGTCGCGCCAGACCGAGAACACCGCGGCGAACCGAAGCGGCGCCGCCTCGGCCTCCTTGCCCGGCCGGTCCTTGATCTGGGCGAGCAGCAGGGGCGCCGACGCCGCGGTCAGCGCGGTCAACGCCCAGAACGAGGCCCGCCAGCCGCCCCAGCCGGCCAGGAAGCTGCCCGCGGGAACGCCCAGCACCTGACCGGCGGAGAAGAGCGCCATCCCGAGCCCGACGGCCCGGCCCCGGACCGGCGCCGGTGCCGTCTCCGCGATATGGGCCCAGATCGAGGGCCCGGCCAGCGCCGCGCCCAGGGCCCCCAGCACCCGGGCCACGACGAGCACGGTGAGATTCCCGGCCACCGCCGCGAGGGCATTGCCCAGCAGGAACAGCAGCGTTCCCGCGAGAACGGTCGGACGCCGGCCGAACCGGTCGGACACCGCGCCGAGGAACGGCGCGGTCAGGGCGTACACCAGCGTGTACGCGGTGACAGTGCTCGCCGCGGCGGCCACGGAGACCCCGACCGAACCGGCGATGGTCGGCAGCAGCGGCGAGACCAGGAACGTCTCGGTGCCGATCAGGAACAACAGCAGATACACACCCGTGTACGTCACCCACGGCACCCGGGCGGGCGGCGACTGGGCGGGCGGTGTCCCGTCGGCGACGGGTGGGGTGGACTCGGGCACGGCATTCCTCTCGCCGGACGGCGTCTGACGAGGCGATCGTTCCGCTGCGGGCAGCCGGCAGCCAGATCCCGATTCATGCTGGTACTGGCACACACAGGCTGCGGCGCAGTGCCGCCAGGAACCGTTCGGCGAAGACGGGATGCCCGGCGGGCCCCGGATGCAGCCGGTCCAGCCCCTCGGGCTCCAGGAGCAGTCCGGCCTCGCGCGGGCCGAAGACATCGAGCCCGTCGATGTAGTGGAGATCGATGTCGCCGTGCCTGCGCAGCAGTCCGACGGCCTCGCGGGTGCGGGTGCGGCAGTCCCGGACGGTCAGACCGGAGGGCCCGGGGACCGTCTCGCGGTCCGGCGCGATGATCGTCGACATCAGGGCGAACGGTGTCGTCGGATGCCGCTCGCGGACCGTTGCCACGAAACCGACCAGTGCGGAGCTGAAGGCGGCCGGGCTGTGGCTGCCGAGCGCCTGGATGTTGATGCCGACGCAGGCCGTGAGCAGGTCGGCGGGCAGGTCCCGCATGAGCCGGGCCGTCATCGGCTGGAGACAGCACGCCGCGCCGAGCGCGATGGACGTCAGATCGAGACCGGCGCGCCCGGCCACCAGCGCGGGCCAGGCCCCGGCGGGTGAACGGGCGCCCCTGCCCTGCGATATGGAGCTCCCGTAGTGGACCCAGCGCGGGCGTTCGCGGTCGTCGTACGCGACGTTCGCCTCCCCGTCGACGACGAGGGCACACAGCCGGAACTGGTGGTACGTGGGGAGCCAGAGCTCGACGGTGGTCATCCGCCCCGGCAGTCCGGACACCAGGAACTCGGCGTCCTTCCCGTCGCACCGCAGTTCCACGGTGTCGGTGATCCTGCCCTCCCGCACCACGTCCAGACGGGGTTGCTCCTGCGGCCCGTTGAGCCGTGGTGCGGGATCGGCCCGGTAGCGGCAGCCGAGCTCGCGGCTGTCGGTCCGCAGTGTGATCCGGACCCCGGCGGGCATCGCGGCCCGGCCGATGCCACCCTCCGGCAGATGCAGCTCCGCCTCCCGGTGGGGCACCCGCCAGGGCGCGACCCAGCCCGGCCCGTGCTGCAACGACACCGCTCCGCGGAACCGCAGCATCGGATCGTCCCCGGCCACCACACGTTCGGCTGTCATTCCCGCCACCTCCCCGAGTCGGTCGCCATCCTCGGCGGGCGGGGCGGCCGCAACCAGTCGTTGCGGATGCTGTGACCGGGACTCACCGGCAGGGCAGGCGGCCCGGGGTGCGGGGTACGGTCAGGCCGGCGGCCGGAGATCGCTGGTGGTGACCCGCACGTGGTCGACGACGAGCTGCTGCGGGAAGGCGGTGCTGCCGTCGGGGTCACCGGGCCAGTAGCCGCCGACCGCGAGGTTGAGGATCAGGAAGAAGGGCTTGTCGAACACCCAGGCGTTGCCGCCCAGATCGGCGGGCGTACGGCGCTGGTAGACGTTGCCGTCCACCGACCAGGTCACCGAGCCGGGTGCCCAGTCGACGGCGAAGGTGTGGAAGTCGTCGGCGAACGCCTGGCCGCCGGGCAGGGTGTACGCGGCGCCGATGCCGCCGGAGCCGGAGTAGCCCGGGCCGTGCAACGTGCCGTGGACCGTGGACGGTTCGAAACCCACGTTCTCCATGACGTCGATCTCGCCCGAGTTCGGCCAGCCGACCTGGCCGATGTCGTCGCCCAGCATCCAGAACGCCGGCCACATGCCCTGGCCGCGCGGCACCTTCATCCTCGCCTCGACGTGCCCGTACGTCTGGGTGAACCGGCCGGAGGTGTTCAGCCGTGCCGAGGTGTACTCGCACGTCCCGTACCAGCACTGGTAGTTGTTCGGGTTCTCGCGGCGCGCGGTGATGACCAGATGGCCCTGGCCGTCGAGTGCCGCGTTGCGGTTCCCGGCCGTGTAGTACTGCCGTTCGTGGTTGTTGACGTTGTCACCGGTCTCGATCTGCCACTTGGCGCCGTCCACGGCGGAGCCCGCGGGGCCGTCGAAGTCGTCGGTGAAGGTCGCGGCCGCCGTCGTCGTGGCGGTACGCGGCCCGGGTGCGGGCACCCCGGCCGCGAGGCCGGAGGAGGCCGGGACGAGGGCGAGCGCGGAGAGTGTGCAGAGCGCGGCCGTGAGCAGGCGCCGGGGGAGATGGGGGGAGGTCATGGGGGTCCTTCCCGTGCGGAACGGAGCGGCCGGTAATTGTCATGAAACTGACAAGCGGCCGCTGTGGGGGGAGCAGGGAGAGGTCTTGGTTCTGTATGCGATTTAAGAAGTGAAGCAACACCGTGTCAAGACCTTGGTACGGACCACAGTTCTTGGATCCAACGGCGGGTCCGTACACGATCGGACGGGATCATTCGGCCGGCGCCGGGGACAGCGGTTGTCCGCACCGCAGGTTCCACCGGCCGGACCGCCCGCTGAGTCCGGTCAGCGTCAGCGGGGCGACATCCAGCCGCCAGAACGCCTCCGGCGGCAGGTCGAGCGCCCCCACGATCACGGCCCGCACCACCGCCGGCTCCACGACGCCCAGCACGCGGCGACCCTCCGCGCCCGCCACCTCCTCGGTGGACGCCAGTGTCTCCAGCCAGCGCCCGGCCCGGGCGCAGAGCTCCAGCAGCGACTCGCCGCCGTGGGGAGCCGCCGAAGGATCGGTCAGCCAGGCCGACACACCCTCCGGCTCGGCCGCGCTCACCGCGGCAAGCCGTCGACCGCTCCACCGGCCCATGTCCCAGCCACGGACAGCCGGTTCGGCCTCGGCGCACAGCCCCAGCGCCTCGGCGGTCGCGGCGCACCGCCCGGACGGTCCGCGCAGCAGCCGGTCGGCCCCGGGCACCGCCGCCGCGGCGGCCCGGGCCCGGCGGACCCCGGCCGCGTCGAGCGGTGCGTCGCCGTCGAAGCGCGCCTCGCGCAGCGCGGCGTTGAGCGCCGGTGAGATCAACATCACCTGTACTGCCATGACCCAGTCAACTCCCTGAACTCCGGCCCCTCCGTGCCCACCATGGCATCAGGGCCGGCCGGCCCGGTTGCCGGCACCATGGCGGCACCTGTCCCCAAGCGGTATGGTCACGGCCAACATGACGTGGGTGTGACGGAAGTCCGGTGAGAATCCGGCACGGTCGCGCCACTGTGAACCCGTACCTGTGCGGGAAGTCAGACCCAGCACCCACGTCTCAGGCACCACGATCGGGACGCGTGTTCCCTCAGGAGGTTCTGCCATGGCACAGACCGCTGCCCCCGCCACCACCGCCGTACCGGCGATCACCCCCATCTCCCTGAAGGCCATTGCCCCCTGGGCGGTCTTCTTCGGCATCCTCATGCTCGTACTGCTGTACTTCGTCGGCGCCGAGCAGGGCGCCACCGCGGTCATCTCCGGCGAAGGTGTCCACGAGTGGGTCCACGACGGCCGCCACCTCCTCGGTTTCCCCTGCCACTGACGTACCGTCCGATCCAGGGGAAGCCCCATGAACTCCATATCTGTCAGAGCCCTGCTCGTGCGCGGCATGCTGGCCGGCCTCGTCGCGGGTGTGCTCGCCCTGCTCGTCGCCTTCTTCCTCGGTGAGTCGCGTGTGGACGCGGCCATCGCCCTGGAGGAGTCGCACAGTCATCACCACGACGGCGGCGAGGAGCTGGTCAGCCGCACCATGCAGTCCACCGCCGGCCTCGCCACCGGTGTGCTGGTCTTCGGTGTGGCGATCGGCGGCATCGCCGCCCTTGTCTTCTGCTACGCCCTCGGCCGGATCGGCAGGTTCGGCCCACGGGCCACGGCCGCACTGATCGCGGGCGCGGCGCTGCTGACGGTGTACGTCGTGCCGTTCCTGAAGTACCCGGCCAACCCGCCGGCCGTCGGCAACCCCGACACCATCGGCCGGCGTACCGCTCTGTTCTTCCTGATGGTGGCCCTGAGCGTGCTGCTGGCCGTCGCCGCGGTCATGCTCGGCAGACGGCTGGCTCCCCGTCTGGGCAACTGGAACGCGACGATCGCGGCGTCCGCCGGATACGTCCTGGTGATCGGCCTCGCCTACGCGTTCCTGCCCTCGTTCAACGAGGTCGGCAAGGACTTCCCGGCCACCCTGCTGTGGGAGTTCCGGCTGAGCACCCTCGCCGTGCAGGCCACCCTCTGGGTGACCTTCGGCCTGGTCTTCGGTCATCTGACGGAATGGCTTCTCGCACCGGGAGCCGGCACCGTCACGGCCGGGAACAGCGGCGCGGAACGGGCGGCCACGGCGGCCGGCTGACCGGCGCGCCGCATGCGGGCCGTCCGACGACCTGGACCCCGCCGGGAGCCGGCACCCGGCGGGGTCCAGCCGTTGGGCCGGTTCACTCCTCGGCCTGCCGGCCCCAGTCGATCCGGTAGTACTTCAACTTCTCGTCCTCCCCCACCAGGTGCATGCCGACGGCCTCCATGACCCGCTGGGACGCGATGTTGTCCAGATCGGTGTCACCGTGCACGCAGCCCACGCCCTGATCGCGGGCGAACCGCAGCAGGGCGCGCAGGGCCTCGGAGGCGTAACCCAGCCCCTGGGCCGAGGGGACGAGGCCGTAGCCGATCGTGACGTGCCCGTTCTCGTCCGGCGCGCCGTGGAATCCCATCCCTCCGATCACCTGTCCGTCCTCGCGGCGCCGTATCTCGTACGAGCCGAAGGGGCTGGGATCACCGTTCCTCGCACAGGTGTCGAGGAAGCGCTCGGCCGCGGCCCTCTCGCCCGGGGACGGGTAGCCGGGCGCCCAGTGCGCGCCGTCTCCCGGCGTGCCGGTCATCACCCGCAGGGCATCGGTGGCATTCATCAGGTGGAGCAGGAGGCGAGGAGTTCCGAGGTCGGTCATGAGTGAGTGAAGTATCACGGGGGGCGGGTGGCCGGCATCCGAATTGAACGGCCCGGCCGGGTCCGAGAGGGACCCGGCCGGACGCGCTGCCGGTCGGCCCGGGGCTCACCCGGCCGAAGGCTCCCGGGAGACCGCCCGGCCGGAACGCGGGCCGGAGCCCTGGTCGGAGCCGGAGCCGGAGCCGGAGCCGGAGCCGAAGTCGCCGGAGAACGCCGCCGCCATCCGCAGATGACCGGCCGCCTCCGCGCTCCGGCCCTGGCGCTCAAGGGTGCGCCCGAGCATCAGCCGCGCGTAGTGCTCCACCGGGTCGCGCTCCAGCACCGCCCGCAGCTCCGCCTCGGCCTTCGCGAGCCGGGCCGAGTGGTAGTAGGTCCGGGCCAGCAGCAGACGCGGCGACACCTGCTCCGGGACCTCCTCGACCAGCCCCTCCAGGATCCGGGCCGCCGACATGTACTCCTTCGCCTCGAAGAACATCTGCGCACGGTCCCAGCGGTCGGCAGCCGTGCCGAACTCGTAGTAGGTGTCGCTCACTTGACCTCCTCCTTCATGGACCGTCCCCGGATCGCGTCCGACTCCGTCCAGCCATCGACCCAGCTGCCGCTCGGTCGTCGTGCAATGGCCGCAACACGGCCTGGTGGTTGAATATTCCACTAAATTGTCGGCGTGGGTACCGGCACCCCCGGGCCCGCACGGGAATAGGTTGAGCGCCATGAGCAATCTCGATCGCCAGGCCGAACCCTCCGTCTGCGGGGGGCGGGGCTTCGTCGTCGCCGAGCCCGTACGCGAACTCCTCACCCCTCGCCGTGTCCGGCTGGGCGAGTCCACCGAGGTCCGCAGGCTGCTGCCCAATCTGGGCCGCCGGATGGTCGGCGCCTGGGCCTTCGTCGATCATTACGGCCCCGACGACATCGCGGGCGAACCGGGGATGCAGGTGCCGCCCCACCCGCACATGGGCCTGCAGACGGTCAGCTGGCTGCACGACGGCGAGGTCCTGCACCGGGACAGCCTCGGCAGTCTCCGTACGATCCGTCCGCGCGAACTGGGACTGATGACCTCCGGCCGGGCCATCAGCCACTCCGAGGAGAGCCCGAAGTCCCACGCGAGGTTTCTGCACGGCGCCCAGCTCTGGGTCGCACTGCCCGACGCCCACCGCCACGTCGAGCCCCACTTCCAGCATCACACCGACCTGCCGGCCGTCACGGCGCCGGGCCTCACCGCCACCCTGATCCTCGGCGAACTCGACGGCACCACCTCGCCCGGCACCACGTACACCCCGATCGTCGGCGCCGACATCGCCCTGACCGCCGGAGCCGGGGCCCGACTGCCGCTCGACCCGGACTTCGAGTACGCGGTGCTCTCCATGTCCGGTCAGGCCGAGGTCGACGGAGTGCCCGTGCTCCCCGGTTCCATGCTCTACCTCGGCTGCGGCCGTACCGAGCTGCCACTGCGCGCGGACACCGACGCAGGCCTCATGCTCCTGGGCGGCGAGCCGTTCGAGGAGGAGCTCGTCATGTGGTGGAACTTCATCGGGCGGTCGCACGAGGAGATCGAAGAGGCCAGGCAGGGCTGGATGGAGACCTCCCGCTTCGGTGAGGTGAAGGGCTATGACGGCGACCGGCTGCCCGCTCCCGAACTGCCGCCCGTCGCCCTGAAGCCGCGGGGACGGGTGCGCTGACCCGCGGTGACGATCCCGTCGGCAGGGCCTCGTCAGGTCTGCCGTTCGGCACGGGGGACAGGGGCGGCCGCGCTGTGGTCCAGTGGCCGGCCTACGCTCTCGGACATGCCGGAGGACAACCGTTCATTCACCGTGGACGATGACGTCGAGGTGCCCGTTCCCGCGCCAGGGACACGCTGGACCGTCGGAGCGGTCGTGCTCGACGAGGACGGTGCGGCCTTCGCCCAGAAGCGAAGCCCGCACCGCCGTCTCTTTCCCGATGCGTGGGACATCGAGGGTGGCCATGTCGAGCCCGGGGAGACCCTCTTGGACGCGCTCGCCCGCGAGATCGAGGAGGAGACCGGCTGGCGCCTGCGCCGTGTGAGGCGGTTCCTCGGCACCAGCACCTGGACCGGGGACGACGGCGCCGGCCTCCGCCACGAGGCGGACTATCTCGTCGAGGTCGACGGCGACCTGGGCAACCCCGACCTGGAATGGTCCAAGCACTCCGCCTTCGGCTGGTTCGGCCCCGGCGACCTGGAGCGGCTGAAGGAGAACCGCGCGCCGGGAGAGTTCCTGATCCACGACCTGATCGCACGGGCCGTGCGGGACGACCCGGACCGGACACGCGGGACGTGAGAGGCCGGCCGGCTCCGCGCGCTCACGCCGCGGCCGGTGCCGTGGCGGGAACGAGGCGCAGGTGCCCGGTGCGGCGCAGGCCGGTCAGGGCGGCCGCGCAGGCGAGACCGAGCGCGGCCAGCGCGGTCCACGGCAGCCAGGGGACACCGGCGCGGGCCGCCAGATCGAACAGGGCGCCCACGCCGGGATTCCCGACCGCGACGGCCAGGCCGGCCACGGTGCTGTAGGCGCCGTAGTACGTGGCCGTCAGCCGCTGTCCCGAGAGGCGGACCAGCGTGTCCATCTCGAACGGGTACAGCAGCGCGGAGCCCGCCGCCAGCAGTGCCGCGCACACCACCAGGCTCCCGAGGCCGAGTACGGCGGTCAGCCCGTGGACGCGGTGGTGCGGGCCGGGCATCAGCGGCAGGAACGCGGCGCCCATCACGGCCAGGCCGAGCGCGATCGCCTTCGGCGGGTCCAGACGCTTCCTGGCCCAGTCGGTGAGCCGGAGCTGGCCGGCGACCGCGACCAGCGCGGAGACGGCGAACACCACTCCCATCGCGGCGCCGTTGCCGTCGCCGAGGAGGCTGCGGGCCTGGAGGGGCAGGGCGAGGTACGTCTGGAAGGCCAGCAGGTAGGAGCCGGCCATCGCGGCGGAGAACAGCACGAAGGGCCGGTTGCGGAGAATCGTCCGCCAGTCCGTGGCGATGCCCCGCCATCCACTCGTACGCTCCGGGTCCGCCGCCGGACGCCGCGCCGGGAGGGCACGGGCCTGGACGACGGCCAGCACCCCGAACACCGCCGCGGAGGCGCCGCACACCACCGGGAAGTCGAGGGTGAGCAGGGCGAGCCCGGCGAGCGGGCCGAGCAGGATGCCCGCCTGGTAGAAGACGTTGAAGGCGGCGAACGCCTCCACCCGGCGCTCTCCGGCGCCCTGCGCGATGTAGGCGCGGACAGCGGGATTGAACAGGGCCCCGGCGAACCCGGTCGCGGCGGAGGCGGCGATCAGGGCGGGCAGGTCGTCGGCGAAGGCCAGCAGCGCGAACGCACCGGTCCGCAGGGCACAGCCGGCCAGGATCACGGGCTTGTGGCCGATCCGGTCGGCCAGGGTCCCGCCGAGCCAGAACATGCCCTGCTGGGAGAGGTTGCGTACGCCCAGGACGAGGCCGACCGCCCACGCCGCCAGGCCCAGTCCGTGGGCGAGATGGTCCGCGAGGTAGGGCATGAGCATGTAGAAGCCGAGGTTGATGCCGAACTGATTGACCATCAGCAGCTGGACGCCGGGCTCGAAGGAGCGCACCTGGGCGCGCAGCCGCCTCACCGGGCACCCGCCAGCACGGCAGGGACGGCGGCCGGGCCGCTGACCGTTCGGCACCGCGTCCAGGACGTCACGGTGCGCTCGCCCGGGTCGGTGATCTCGTCGGGTTCGTCCGGCGACGTGGCCGGGGTGTCCAGGAGCTTGTGGCCGTGGCACCAGCCGTCGTTGTAGATGGTGTCGAGATAGCGATGGGGCCCGTCGGGGAAGATGGCTGCGATTCTCGTCCCGGCGGGACGGGTGCGGGCCGCCCATCCGGCGACCAGCGCGACCGCCCCGACGCTCCAGCCGCCCGAGGCGTAGTGGTGACGGGCCAGTGAACGGCAGGCGCGAACGGCTTCGGCGGGGGCCACCCAGTGGACCTCGGTGAAGGCCGGGTAGGCGACATTGCCCGGGTGGATGCTGGAGCCCAGTCCGCGCATCAGGCGTGGTCCGGCCGGTTGCCCGAAGATCGTCGAACCGGTCGAGTCCACGCCGATCAGCGCCAGGTCGGGGAAGGTCCTGCGCAGCGCGGTGGAGATTCCCGCGGAGTGACCGCCGGTTCCGACCGAGGCGACCAGGACGTCGATGCGGCCCAGCTGGGCGACGAGTTCGGCGGCCAGCGGGGCGTAGGCCGCCACATTGTCGGGGTTGTTGTACTGGTCGGGGCACCACGCCCCGGGGGTCCCGGCGAGCAGTTCGGCCACCCGCTCCCGCCGGGCCTGCTGCCAGCCGCCCGTCGGGTGCGCGGTGGTGACGGTCTCGACGCGGGAGCCGTAGGCGGTCAGCGCCCGGCGGATTGCGGGTTCGAGCCCGGGGTCGGTGACCACGGTGACCGGGTGCCCGAAGGTGATCCCGGCGAGGGACAGGCCCAGCCCCAGGGTGCCGCTGGAGGACTCGACGATCGGGGCGCCGTCGGCCAGGTCGCCGCGCTGCCGGGCGCGGGCCACCATGTGCAGGCCGGGGCGGTCCTTGATGCCGCCCGGGTTGGTGCCTTCGAGCTTGGCCCAGAAACCGCGCCCGACCCCGGCGAAGGGTTCACCGATCCACAGCACCGGCGTGTGGCCCACCAGCTCGGAGGGCCCCCGGGCGGACATCGGGGCAGGGGCGTACGAGGGAATGTTCATGAAGGTGTCACGGCTCCTCGCCCCGGGCCGGCAGCGGCCGTCGGGGCATCGGGGGATCAGGGCGTGGACACACAGCGGCCCGGACCGGGTCCGGCGCGTGCCGGGGGCGGCACGGGGCCGGTGGGCGGCTGTGCGGGGCCCGGTCAGGTCCGTGCCACGCACAGAGCCGTGAGAATGCACCGCCCGCCGAGCGGACCGCGGCCGGGCGCCCGCGCCGTTCTGCCGCCCGGGAGGGCGGCGGACAGCGCCCGGAGGTCGGCCTCCGCCGGGAGCGCCCCGCCGGGGGCGGGAGGCGGCGGGGTGTCCACGCGGATCCAGTCCGCCGCGTGGTCCGGCTCGGGACAGCACGGGGAGGGATCGGGGGACGACGCCGAGGTGGGACCGGGCACCGCCGCGGGGGCGGCGGACGCGGCGATCGCCGTCATCGGGTCGTGGTGGGCGCCGAAGGCCGGGCCGTGGCTGTGTGCGCAGCCCAGGAGGTGGAAGGCCACCCAGAGCAGTACGAGCAGTGCGCCGCTGTCCCGCGTGCGGCGATCTGCCGGGGAGAACGACGCCGCACCGAGCATTGACTCAAAGTACCGAAGCGGGCACCCAAAGTCACACTCGTTCGTCGGTGGGGCGGAACGGGCCGGATGAGTGCGCCGCCGTCAACCGTCCGTCAAGGATCACGGGCCCGGGGTCAAGGGGCCGCCAACAGGGGCGCCGGGCCCGGCAGGGGCGGGCATACCGTCGTGGCATGCCGCGGAATGCCGGCGAGTCCGGGGCGGCGTACCCGTCTCCACAAGGAGTGCCATGAACGACAACCAGCGTGCCGAGGGCCCCGACCCCCTTCAACCGGACCGGGCCGGAACCCTGTTCGTTCCGGTCCGGCCGGGGCCCGCGGGCTGTTGCGCCCGCCTCTTCCGTACGCCCCTCGGCGCACGTACCGCCGTCGCCTTCACCCACGAGCGGCGACTGGTCCGCACCCTCGGGCAGCGGCAGACCTGGATCCGGCTCTCCGAGCCGGCGATACGCGCCCTCGTCGCGCCCCTGGGAGTCACCGGCCTCGTCGTCGACCCGCAGCTCGCCGTCCTCCCCGTGGCCGGCGCACCCCGCGCAGCCGGCACACCACAGCTGTCCCTTGCACGAACCGCTTGATCGGCCGAGGGGAACACCATGACCACCACACTCCCGGAACCGTCCGCCCCGACACCGCAACAGACCGTGCCCTCCACGGCTCCCGTGCCGCCCGGCAGCTCGCCGGACCTGTCCGTCTGGCCCGCTTCCGCACGGCTCGCCCCCCGCGGTGACGTCGTGGTGGGCGGCGTCTCCCTCGTCGAGGCGGCCGAGCGGTTCGGCACACCGCTCTACCTCCTCGACGAGCGCGAGGTACGGGAACGCTGCCGCACCTATCTGCGGTCCTTCCCGGACACCGATGTCGTCTACGCGGCCAAGGCCTTCCTCTGCCGCGCCCTTCTGCACTGGGTGCGGGAGGAGGGCCTCGGCCTGGACGTCTGCTCCGCGGGGGAGCTGGAATCCGCTGTGACCAGCGGTTTCCCGCCCGAGCGCATCGTGCTGCACGGCAACGCCAAGAGCCCGGACGACCTGGAAGCCGCGCTGCGCCTGGGCGTCGGACGGATCGTCATCGACAGCGCGTGGGAGATCGCCCGGCTCTCCGCGCTCCTCCCGCCCGGCGCCCGCCAGAAGGTGCTGGTACGCGTCGTTCCGGGGGTGAGCGCGGGCAGCCACGCCGCGGTCCGCACCGGCACCGACGACCAGAAGTTCGGGCTGTCGATCGCCGACGGAAGCGCTCGGCACGCCGTCGCCCGGATCCTGGGCCAGCCACGGCTGGAACTCGTCGGGCTGCACTGCCACATCGGTTCCCAGATCACCACGGCCAAGCCCTATCTGACCGCGCTGCGGCGGGTCGTCGGGCTGCTCGCCCGGATCCGCGACCGGCACGGAGTCGTCCTGCCGGAACTGGACCTCGGCGGCGGGCACGCGGTCGCCCACCGGCCGGGCGAGACCGCGCTCGACATTCCGTCCCTGGGCGCCCGCATCCGCCGGGAACTGGCTGTGAACTGCGCCGCGGCCGGCATCCCCGTGCCCCGGCTCACCGTCGAACCCGGCCGTGCGCTGGTCGGGCCCGCGGGCGTGGCGCTCTACCGGGTACTCGCGGTGAAGCGGACCGGCGACCGGGTCTTCGTGGCGGTGGACGGCGGAATGAGCGACAATCCGCGGCCCGCGCTGTACGGCGTGCGCTACGCACCCCGGCTCGTCGGCCGGCGCTCGACGGCCGAGCCCCGCACGGCGACCGTCGTCGGACGGCACTGCGAGGCGGGCGACGTGCTCGCCGCCGATGTGGCCATGCCCGGCGACATCCGCCCCGGAGACCTGATCGCCGTCCCGGTCGCGGGCGCCTACCACCTCTCCATGGCATCCAGCTACAACGCCGTCGGCCGCCCCCCGGTGGTCGCCCTCCTCGACGGCCGCGCACGGCTGCTGGTCCGCCGCGAGTCCCTCGCCGACATCAACAGCCGGGACATCGGTCTCTGAGCCGGCCGCACCATTGCCCGGGACGCCCCTTCCGTACCGGCTCGCACCGCCCGGCACCAAGGAGCCCCCTTCAGCCGTGCTCCTTGGTGCCGACCGTCGCCATGGCGGCCCCGGCCTGGTCGGCCAGGGTCGCCGCCACCAGCCGCGCCTGCAACGAGGCGGGTTCCGCGCCGGGCGCCGGCGCCAGCATGAACCGGCCGTAGTAGTGGCCGTTTCCGGTGGCGCGCAGCTCGATCTCCTCCGGTGGCCAGCCCTTGCGCTCCACGTCCCACGTCCGCCGCCCGACCACCACGTCGCCGTCCTGCTCCAGCCGCGGCGGGTGCCCCAGCAGGGTTCCGTACTCGAACCGGCAGCCCTTCAGCCCGAGCAGCCGGGTCAGCTCGCCCCGGACATGGTCGACCACCGCGTCGGGGGAGGTCGTCGTCCGCGCCAGCTGCGCGGTGTCGTGGATGGCGGACAGATGGCTCGCGTCGGTGATGGCGACCACCTGGAGCCGTCGTGCGCGCGCCGCCAGCTGCGAGACGATCAGGCTGACCACCAGGAGCAGCACGGCCGTCCGGATGTCGTCGCGCTTGTCGATGGTGAACCGCTGGTAGGGCGCGGTGAGGAAGAAGTCGAACCAGACGGCGGCCGAGAGTGCGGCGAGCGCGCCGGCCACCCGGTTGCCGATCGCGGCGACCGCCACGACGACCACGACGAGGATCAGCGCCGCATCCGTGCTCGTGAGGTCCGTACGGAAGGGCACGAGGAGCGCCGCGACGGCGGGCGGGCAGACCAGGGCAGCGGCCACAGCCACTCTGTCCCGCAGGGGGAAACCGGACATGCGAGCCTCCTGAGGTCCGTCTTCCACGATGCTCCTCCGCCGCCGGGAGCGGTAGCCGGGACCCGGCCCGGTGCCCCGGGAGACGCACGGGCGTGGCGCCCGGACAGACGTTCCGTCCGGGCGCCACGCCCGTGGTGATCAGTGGCGCAGGTCGAGACGGTGCACACCGCCGTCGACGGTTCCGACGTAGAGCGTGCCGCCGTCGGGGTCGGCGGCCAGTCGGGTGGTGTCGGTGTTCTGGAGGCCGGTGGAGATGTTCTGCCAGCTCAGGCCCCGGTCGGTGCTGCGCAGTACGCCGCGGCCGCCCTGGAGGAGGCCGCTGGCGCCGGAGCTCGTGGTGGCCGCGTAGTACGTGTCCCCGACCCGGAGCAGATCGGAGACATGGATCGCCGGAGCGCCGGTGTCCGAGGTGCGGAAGGTCCGGCCGCCGTCGGTGCTGACGCGGATGTTCTCGCCGCCGACGACGAGACGCCGGCCGTCGAGGTCGATCGCGGTCACCGGGCCGTCGGCGACCTTGGTGACGGTCACCCCGCCGTCGTCCGACCGGTAGAGACCGGCGGTGCTGCCGAGCCACAGGCGTCGCGGATCGGCGGGGTCGCCCACGATGGTGCCGAAGGAGCGGTCGTGGTAGAGGTTCTTCCATGTCGCGCCGCCGTCATCGGTGGCGAACAGCCCCTCGCCGAGCAGGCTCCGGAAGCCGACCATCACCCGGTCCGGGTCGGCGGGATGGACCAGCAGAGCCGTCGGCACCTCCGCCGAACTGCCCCGCTTCTCCCAGCTCTTGCCGCCGTCGCCGCTGCGCTCGACGGTGAACGCGCCGAACCCGGTGCGCCGGACCTTCCAGACCACCTTCGGATCCTTCGCCGACACGGCGAGTTGGGGGACGCCGACGCCCCGCCCGCCCTCGCCGCCCGATTGGCCCCATTCCGGGCCGGCGACGGGCAGAGCGGTGCGGTAGACGGCGCTGTCGGTGGCGGCGAGCAGCCGGCCGTCGCTGACAGCGAGGTCGTTGACGGTCAGCCCCTGGACGCCGATCCGCCGGTACCCGGTGCCGTCCGCGGCACCCCGGTAGAGGCCGTCCTGCTCACTGGAGACGGTCACGGAACCGTCGGCCCAGCGGTCGTAGTCCACCGGCAGTGCCGCCCGGGACGGTGCGGGCACCTCGGTCCAGGTCCTTCCGTGGTCGCGGCTGAGGCGGCCGTAGCCGGAGAGTGTGCTCAGATACAGGTCGTCGCCCGAGACAGCCAGGCGGAGGCCGCCCTCGGCCAAGGGCAGCAGGGTGGTCCAGGTCTTCCCGCCGTCATGGGAGCCGACCACTCCCCGGCCCGGGACCTGCACCGCCACGACCGAGGCGTCGGCGGCCATCGAACCGATGGTCCCGTCGGCCGGATCGAAGAGCAGGCGCGCCTCGCCCAGGTCGCCGGAGCCGATGCCTGAGCGGGCCCACACACCGTGATACGTCGTCAGGTAGAGGGTGTCACCGGTGACCGCTGCGGCGGTGACGGCACCCGTGACACCGGTCGGATACGTCGTCCAGTGGTCGCCCGCGTCCGTGCTGACGAGCAGTGCGTCCGAGGTGACCGCGACCAGGGTGCGCGTCCGCTCATCGGCGACGAGCGCCGCGACGCGGGTGTCCGGGACGTCGAGCGTGCGCCAGGTGCGCCCGTTGTCGTCGGTGCGCAGGACGGCGCCCCGGCGGCTGCCGTCGTGGACGCTGTTCACGGCGTACCACCAGCGGTCGGGATTCTCCGCGTCCACCACGAGCGGACCCGTGCCGTCCGCGACGGGCAGTCGGCCCAGCTGGCGCCAGGAGGCGCCGCTGTCGGTGGTCAGCCAGGGAGCCGCCTTCTGGAACTGGGTGAGGACGGCCTGCTGCGGCCGGCCCGGCGAGAGGGCGACGGAACCGGCCTCGCTGTTGGGGCCGACCGGCTCCCAGCGGTCCCCGCGGCTGTCGACCGGGGTGACCTCGAAGGCACTGGCACCGGTGAGCAGCTGCCCGGTGGCGGCGGTGCCGCGTACCGAGACCCGGTAGGCCCCGGCCACGCTGCCGGTCACCCGGGCCCGGTAGTAGCCGGTGGCGGGATCGAGGGTGGAGGCGAACTCGACGGGTTCGCCGCGCGGCGGGGTGACGGTGACGACCGGCGGTGCCGCCAGCCGGGTCGGCGGGGCGATGTGCACGGTCGAGTGGCCGTCGCTCGGGTCGGGTGCGGCCTGGACGGCCAGATGCCGGACGGCGAGCAGATAGGGCACTTGGATCGCCGGTCCCCGGTCGGGGGTCGCCGTGAGACGGCCGCCGGTCTCGGTGTCGGCGGCGGGCCGGGCGACGCGCAGCGACACCGTGACGGTCGCGGTCCTCCCGGCCGGAACGGTGACCCGCCTCGGCCAGACCTTGGCCGGACCGTCGGTCCGCAGCGTGGCGGTGACCGGCCGTTTGCCGGGGTTGTGCAGCGTCACCTTCGCGGTGCCGCCGACCTGACGCCCGGACAGGTCGGCGAGGCCGAACGACATCGAGGCCGGTGAGGCGTCGAGCGTGGCCGAGGCGGCCGCGGCCACATCGAGCCGGCCCGCGCCCCGCGTCGTGGGCCCGGTGCCGCTCAGCGGTTTCGCGGTACCGATCAGCTCCGCCTTGATCTCGGCGGGCGTCCGGCCGGGGTGCAGCTGGCGCAGCAGGGCCGCGGCACCGGCGACGTGCGGGGCCGCCATCGACGTACCCGACATGCGGTACTGACCGGGCCCGTAGAGGGACTTGGGCACGGTGGAGCGTATCTCCACGCCCGGCGCGACCAGATCGGGCTTCAGGCCGAAGCCCTGTGTGGGGCCGCGCGAGGAGAACGAGGCGATCCGGTCGGTGGTGTCGGTGCCCCGCAGTGTCACCGAGACCTTCCCGGCGGCGAGCCGGCTGCTCAGCTCCTGGTACTGGGTCGAGTCGATGCCCATGACCACCAGGCGGTCCATACGCAGCGAGTCACCGGAGGCGTCGATCCGTGCGGGCGAGGACGGCACCTCGGTCACTCCCGGCTCGGGGTTCACCTCCGGCGGCCGGACCCCGTCCGGCGCACCGGCGGCGAGGACCGGACCGTCGTTGGAGGGCAGTCCGCCCAGCACGGCGATCGCACCGCGCTTCTCCGCCTCCCGCGCCCATTCCACGGCGCTCGCCGTCAGGTACTGCGCGTCGGAGGCGACCAGCAGCCGCCCCCGTACGATCTTTCCGCGTACGTCGCCGGCCCGCTCCCAGTCCTCCGGGGTGCCCTCGCCGACATCGACGAGCGGCGCCGTGACCGGGGCCTTCGGCGGGTTCGCGGACAGGACGCCACGGTAACTCTGGATCAACTCGGGTTTCCGGCCCGCCAGATAGGCGCTGGGCAGCCGCAGATTGCTCGTCGACGCGCCGACCGAGAGCACGCCGTCGGCCGTGCCGGGGCTGCTGACCGTACCCGCGCCCGGCCCGTCGTTTCCTGCCGCCGCCACCACGACGACCCCGGCCCGTACGGCCGCCGTCGCGGCCCGGCCCAGCGGGTCGGTGCCGTCGCCGGGGCCGCCGAGGCTCATGTTGATGACATCGGCGCGGTGCGGGTTGGCCGGGTCGGAGGCCGCCTCCATTCCGGCGATGATGTCCGAGGTGTAGCCGGAACCGTCGGCGTCCATCACCTTGTACGCCAGCAGATTCGCGCCGGGCGCCACACCGGTGACGCCACCCTTCTCCGCGGCCCTGCCCGCGACGATGCCGGCCACGTGGGTGCCGTGGCCGTTGTCGTCCATCGGGTCCTCGTCGCCGTTGACGAAGTCGTGGCCGCCGACGACCTTGTGGCCCTTGCCGAGTCCGCCACCCAGGTCGGGGTGGGTGTAGTCCACTCCGCTGTCCAGGATCGCGACGGTGGTGCCCCTGCCGTCGACACGTCTTCCGGCGGGGTCCCTGCGCTGCCAGACGCCGGGCGCGCCGACGAGCGGCACGCTCGCGTCGGTCTTCGTCAGTACCCGGGTGTCGGGGCGGACGGCGGTGACGCCCGGCAGTGCGGACAGCCGCCCCACCTCGGAGGCGGGCACCGTCATCGCCACGGCGTCGACGAGCAGCCCCAGCCTGCGGGTCGCCGACGGGTGCAGCCCGGCGCGCCTCGCCGAGCCGAGGAAGGTCTCCTGCCGCGCGTCGATCGCCCGGCGGGCGGCACCGACGTCGCGGGCGGCCCCGGAGGACAGCAGCGAACCACCGGGCGCGGCGGTGACCGCGGGGTTCCGGGACAGTTCGACGAGCACTCGTTGCGACGGGTCGTGGGTGGACGCGTCGGCGGCACCCGGTGTCGCCGCCAGCATGCCGGCGAGCACGACGGCGGCGAGGGCGGCATGACGTGGTCTTCGTGACTTCATTGCCATGCGTAAAGGTCCTAGTGGTGAAGGCACTTGCCGCACAACTGATCTTCGTGGCCCATTGCTGCCGCTGGCACAACTGGGCCACCATCCGTCCATGACTCCCGAAACGCCGGAACTCACGGCGGCAGGCATCGACCCGTTCGACGAGAGCGTCTACCGCGCCGTCCTGACCCGGCACACGGCGGCCCCCGCCGAACTCACCGCGGACCTCGGCTGTTCGGCCGAACGCATCGCCCGCGCATTGGACCGGCTCCGCGACCACGGGCTGGTCGGCCGACTCGCCGGCACCCGCCGCCGGTACGCCGCGATCGAGCCGGGGGCCGCCGTCGAGGCACTGGTGCGGGCCAGGAGCAACGAACTGGAGCGGGTGCGTTCGGCGGCCGGTGAACTGTCCCGCCTGTTCGCCGCCGCGCGCACCGGCGCGACCGACGAGGACGAGGTGGAGATCACCACCGGCAGCGAGGCGCTCGGCCGCTGGTTCGTCCGCCTCCAGCAGGAGGCCCACGAGGACGTGATGACCCTGGACCGGCCGCCGTACGCCCTGACCACCTCCAACCCGGTGGAGGCGACGGCGCTCGGCCGCGGCGTGCGCTACCGCGCGGTCTACGCCCCCGAGGCCCTGGAGTGGCCGGGTGTCCTCGGCGACATCCGCGAACTGGTCCGGCACGGCGAACAGGCCCGCGTCCTGCCCGGACTCGGCATCAAACTCGCCATCGCCGACCGCAGGCTGGCCCTGATGCCGCTCTCCCTCGACCTCGACGACGTCCGCGCCGCGGTGATCCGGCCGTCCACCCTGCTCGACGCCCTCACCGACTACTGGGAACTGTGCTGGAAGCAGGCCCTGCCCCTCGACGCCCCCGCCGAGGACCCCCTGAGCGAGGAGGACCGGCTCGTACTCACCCTCCTGGTCAGCGGCCTCAAGGACGAGGCGATAGCCCGCCAGCTCGGCTGGTCCGTCCGCACCATGCGCCGCCGCATCAGCCGTCTGCACGAGCTCCTCGGCGCCGCCAACCGGTTCCAGGCCGGGGTGATCGCGGCCCGCCGCGGCTGGCTGTGATTCCTCGCGCCGGGCGTGGCACGAGGGGATGTGGTTCCGGCGCGCGCCGCGTGCCTGCACAATGCGGTCTGTGATTGATGAAGATCCGTACCTGTGGCTGGAAGACGTCGAGGGCGAGGCCGCGCTCGCATGGGTGGCCGAGCGGAACGCCGAGACGGAGGCGGCACTGGCCGCCGACGCCGGCTTCGTGCCCCTGAAGGAGCGCCTGCGGGAGGTGCTGGACGCCTCGGACCGCATCCCCTACGCCGTCCGGCGCGGAGCGTTCCTCTACAACTTCTGGAAGGACGCCGAGCACGTACGCGGGGTGTGGCGGCGCACGACGCCGGAGCAGTACCGCAAGGACGCCCCCGAGTGGGAGATCCTTCTCGACGTCGACGCGCTCGCCGCGGCGGAGGGCGAGAAGTGGGTGTGGGCGGGCGCCGCTCTGCGCCGTCCGGACCACGAGCGGGCGCTGGTGTCGCTGTCCCGCGACGGCGGTGACGCCGTCGTGGTCCGTGAGTACGACCTTGCCGCCCGGGCCTTCGTCGAAGGCGGATTCCAGGTGGGGGAGGCGAAGACACAGATCGAGTGGGCCGACGCCGACACCGTGTTCATCGGCACGGACTTGGGGCCCGGCTCACTGACCGACGCCGGCTATCCGCGTACGATCCGCAAGTGGCGACGCGGCACACCGCTGGAGGAGGCCGCCCAGGTCTTCGAGGCCGGGACGGGAGACGTGGCGGTCTGGAGCCGGCACGACAGCACACCCGGATTCGAACGGGACTTCGTCGCCCGGTGGCTGGACTTCTTCCGCAGCGAGATGTTCCTGCTGACGCCGGACGCGGGACTCGTCAGGATCGACGTCCCCGACGACGCCGATGCCCACGCCCATCGCCGGCATCTGATCGTCAATCCCAAGTCCGACTGGCTCGGACAGCCCGCGGGCTCCCTGCTGGCGTTCGACTTCGACGCCTTCCTGGCGGGCGACCGCACGGCGCAGGTGCTGTTCACCCCGGACGAGCGGACGGCTCTGTCCCGGTACTCCTGGACCCGGCACCACCTGGTCCTGGAGACGATGCGGGACGTCAGCACCCGCATCGAGGTCCTCACCCCCGGCCCCGGGGGCGGGTGGGCACGCAGTCCGCTCGCGGACGTCCCGGCGCTGTCCGCGGTCACGGTCGTGAACACGGACCCGGACGTCTCCGACGAGTACTTCCTGGACGTGTCGGGGTTCCTGCAGCCGCCCACCCTCCATCACGGGCGGATCGGCGCCGACTCGGAGATCCTCAAGCAGACTCCGGCCCGCTTCGCCACGGCCGGTCTGACGGTCGAGCAGTTCTTCGCGACCTCCCCCGACGGCACGCGCGTGCCGTACTTCGTGATCGGCCCCGCTCGATCCCCCGACGGCCCCGGCCCCGTCCTGCTCTACGGCTACGGCGGCTTCGAGGTCTCCCTCACCCCCTCCTACGACGCGGTGACGGGCCGGGCGTGGCTGGAGCGCGGTGGCACGTACGTGGTCGCCAACATCCGGGGCGGCGGCGAGTACGGACCGGACTGGCACCAGGCCGCGCTGGGCGCGGACCGGCCGCGGGCCTACGAGGACTTCGCGGCCGTCGCCACGGACCTCGTCGCGCGCGGCATCACCACCCCGGCCATGCTGGGCGCCACGGGGGCGAGCAACGGCGGGCTGCTCATGGGCGCGATGCTCACCCGCTACCCGCACCTGTTCGGTGCGATCGTCGTACAGGTGCCGCTGCTGGACATGCTCCGCTTCCACAAGCTCCTCGCGGGCGCGTCCTGGACCGCCGAATTCGGCAACCCGGACACCGAGGCCGACCGTCCCCATCTCCGCGAGATCTCCCCGTACCACCGGCTCGCCGTGGACCGGGACTACCCGCCCGTTCTGCTGACGACCTCCACCCGTGACGACCGGGTCCACCCCGGCCATGCCCGCAAGGCGGCCGCACGGCTGCGCGAGCTCGGTCACCCGGTCCTGTTCCACGAGAACACCGGTGGCGGCCACGCGGGCGCCAGCAACAACGAGGAGTCCGCCCACAACGAGGCCCTGGTGCACACCTTCCTGTGGCGACACCTCACCCGGGCGGAGCGACCGGTCAGTCCCTGACCCGGCACGGTCCGCCCCCGGCCGGACCGTGCGACTCGTTCAGGTCAGGACGACCGGATTGCCGAGGGCGGCCATGCGCCCGTCGGGACGGCGTACCTCGACCCGGACGAACGCGGACTGCGCCGCGTCGGTGCACCACTCCACGGTGCCGGAACCCGATGCGGGCAGCGACGCGTGGTGTGCCCTCCCCTGCTCGGTGTGGAAGCCGACCGTTCCCGAGGGCACACCGCGTACCTCCGCCCTCACCTCGACCGGTGCGTCCCCCGCTCCCAGCCGCTCACCGATCCTGGCGCTCCGGCCACCGGCCGAGACCGTGAACGACAGCTCGACGGCCGCCGATTCGGCGATCCAGCTCCGGCCGGCGCGGATTCCGTCGAGGATCGCAGCGACGCTCAGCTCCTCGGCCAGCACGACGGTGTGCGGGATGCCGATCTGGTCCTCCAGATGGGTGTCGCTGTTGCCCATCGCCGGCCGCCACCGACCCCGGTGGACGCCGGCCGCCAGGCCGCGCCCCCACTCGGCCAGGGCCGCCTCGTTGTCGGCATTCCACGGCGCGTCCGAACTCCACAGCCCGTTCCACACCTCGACCGCGTCGAACCCCTGGTACGGGTACATGAATGTGCCCGAGGGGTACGGTGCGTGCGGATGGGCCGCCACGCACAGCCCGCCGGCCCGATGGACCTCGTCCAGGCACCGGCCGACCCGCTCGTCCCGCAGGCCGTAGCGCCAGTCGACCACCTGTCCGGGGCGGATGCCCAACGCCAGCCAGTGCCCGGTCCGGGTGGTGACCTCTTCGCCGAGGATCACCAGCAGATCGTCGCCCGCGTGCGGGTTCCAGACGCCGTGCGCCCCGGAGGTGTTGTGTTCGGTGGTGGCCAGGAAGTCCAGCCCCGCCGCACGGGCACCGGACACGAGCTGTTCCGGTGTCAGCCTGCCGTCCGAGTGCACCGAGTGCACATGGCAATCGCCCCGGTACCAACCGCGCCCCCGGCCCGCCACGCGTGCAGGCGGAAATACCGACCCTGACATCCGTTCCCCCCGTCGGTCCGACGTGTACTCGCTCGCCTCTTCCAGCCTGCCATGACACCCGGATCCGGCAGCAAGGCGGCCACCAGGGAATTTCGTATCCCATATCTGGTGGCGAAGAGAGCTCAGCCGTGCGCACTGAGGCTATAGCACGGAGATTTGTTGGTAGAGCGGACCTATTTGGTATACAAAAAAGTCATGCTTGGTCCCACATCACCCCACGGCCCTCCGCAACCGCTCCCGATTCCGCACCCCAGGCGCTGGTGGGCCCTGTGTGTTCTGGGGCTGGCCCAGCTGATGATTCTGCTGGACAGCACGATCGTGAACGTGGCCCTGCCGTCCCTCCAGACCGAACTGGACATGAGCGACGGCGACCGCCCCTGGGTGGTCACCGCGTACACCGTCGCCTTCGGGGGGCTGCTGCTGCTCGCGGGCCGGCTCGCCGATCACCTGGGGCGCAAGCGGGTGTTCACCGCCGGGCTGCTCGGTTTCGCGGCCGCCTCCGCCGCGGCCGGTGCGGCCGCCACCGCTCAGGCCCTCTTCGCGGCCCGCGCCGTCCAGGGTGCCTTCGCCGCACTGCTGGCCGCCTCCGCGCTCGCCCTTGTCGCCACCACGTTCACCGACCCCGGTGAGCGACGCCGCGCCATCGCCGTCTTCGGCGCACTCGGCGGTGCCGGAGCATCCCTGGGCGTCGTCCTGGGCGGAGTGCTCACCCAATGGCTCGGCTGGCGCTGGTGCCTGCTGGTCAACGTGCCCATCGCGCTCGCCGCGCTCCTCGGCACCGCCTGGATGCCGCCCGACCACGCGCAGCGCCTGACCGGCCACATCGACATCGGCGGCGCCGTACTGGGCTGCGGCGGACTGACCGCCATGGTGTACGGCTGCAGCCGGGCCGAGGCGAACGGCTGGCAGGCCCCCTCCGTACTGGGCACCCTCATCGGCGGCGCCGTGCTGCTCACGGCCTTCGCGTACTGGCAGACCCGCGCCGCGGCACCCCTGCTGCCGCCCCGGCTGATGCGGGACCGTCGCAGGGTGGCCTCGCTGGTGGCCGGAGGAGCCCTGATGACGGGGCAGCTCTCCGTCTCCCTGTTCCTCACCTACTACCTGCAGACCGTCCTGGACTGGTCCGCACTGGCCAGCGGTCTCGGCTTTCTGCCGATCAGCCTCGTCACCACCGCCACCGCCACCCAGCTCGGCACGCGTCTGCTGCCCCGGCTGGGCCCCCGCGTGATGATGACCGCGGGTCTGTGCATCTCGGCCGCCGGACTCCTCCAACTCGCCCTCCTGACACCGGACTCCAGCTACGCGGCGAACGTCGTCCCCGCACTGGTCACCTTCAGCGTCGGCATGGGCGGCAGCTTCCTCGCCATCATGACCGGGGCGACCTCCGACGTACCCGCGCAGGACGCCGGAATCGCTTCCGCCTCGGTCAACTCCGCCCAGCAGGTGGGCGGTTCCATCGGCTCTGCCGTCTTCAACACCGTCGCGGCGAGCGCGGCGGCCGCGTTCCACGGCAGCGCACGGGCAGCCACACTGCACGGCTTCACCACCGCCGTCCGGTGCCCCCTGATCGTCCTGCTGCTCGCCGCCGTCGCCACCGCCACCCTCGCCCGCACGCCCGGGCGAACCGTTCTGTCTCTGTCTGCCGGAAAGGTGTCGCGGCCCACCGGGGAGAGTTCCCCAGCGGGCCGTTTCACACCTCGGTGACCTGTGGCATCACACCCGCGGCGGCCAGTTGAGGATCTTCTTGGGGCGAGGCGTCGCGTAGGTGCGCACCTTGGAGGTGCTCAGACCGAGGCGTACGAGGGACTCCGCGATCGTCACGGCGGCGCTCACCCCGTCGACGACGGGAACCCCCGTGCGTGCGATGACCCGCTCGGTGAGACCGGACATGCCCCCGCACCCCAGGCAGATCACCTCCGCCCGGTCCTCCTCCACCGCACGGGCCGCCTGCTCGACGATGGCGTCCACAGCTGCCTTCTCGTCCCGTTCCAGGTCGAGTACGGCGAGTCCGCTGGCCCGTACGGAGGCGCACCGGGCGCTCAGGCCGGCGGCGTGGAGACGCTCCTCGATGAGCGGGACGGTACGGTCCAGGCTCGTGACGACGGAGTAGCTGCGGCCGAGGAACCGGGCGGTGCTCGCGGCCGCCTCGGTGATGTCGACGACCGGGACGTCGAGCAGTTCCTGCAGGCCCTCCCGGCCGTGTTCGCCGTAGCCGGCCTGGATCACGGCGTCGAAGGGCTCCGGGTGGGCGCGGACGGCCTCCATCACGGCGATGGCCGCGAGGTAGCTCTCGTAGTTGCCCTCGACGGACTCCGCCCCGAAGGAGGGAGTCAGCGGAACGATCTCGGTACCGGGTGACGCCGCACCGGCAGCCTGCTCGCCGATCGAGTCGGTGATGGACTGCGTGGTGTTGACGTTCACGACGAGGATGCGCATGGTTCGGCTCTCTGCTGGATGGTTCATTCGGCGGCGACGGCGATCGACTCGCCGTCCACGTCGCGGATCTGTCGGGAGCGGTCGGCGATGACCGCGTACACCAGCGCGGCGAGGACGGCGCCGATGAACCAGGAGAATCCGGCCACGGAGTGGAAGGCGGGCACCAGCGCGACGACGACGGCGACCGCGGCGCTGGGGACGAAGGCCCAGACGGCCCGGGGGTTGAAACCGTGGCGGTAGTGGTACTCGCCCCGGACGTCCTCGTTGTAGAGGTCGGGCACGTTCACACGGGACTTCCGCAGCAGCCAGTAGTCCGCCATGATCACGCCGAAGAGCGGTCCGAGCAGGGCACCGAGCCCGCCGAGGAAGTAGTTCACCACGATCGGGCTGTTGTAGAGGTTCCAGGGCAGGATCACCAGACCCACGACGGCGCTCACCATGCCGGCCCTGCGGAAGTCCAGCCGCTGCGGGAAGAGGTTGACCAGGGCGTAGATGGGGGCCACGAAGTTGGCCATCAGGTTCACCGCGACGGTCAGCGCGATCAGCGCGAGCGAGGCGATCGCCAGCAGGAACATGTTGGGGATCGTCCGCACGATGTCGGTGGGGCTGGTGATGACCTGCCCGTCCAGTTTGAACTGCGCACCGCTGAGCACCGCCACGATCACGGCGAAGAACAGCATGTTCACCGGGATCCCGATCACGTTTCCGCGGACGATGGAGCCGCGGCTTCTGGCGGACCGGGTGAAGTCGCAGAAGTTCAGTACGAACGTCCCGTAGATCACCACTCAGAGCGCGGCACCCTGCAGAATCTGCAGCCACATCGCCCCGCCGGTGAGCGGCTCGTCGATGGACAGGGAGATCGAGCCGCCGGCGCGTACGAACATCCAGACCGCGAGGGCGCACATGGTGATCAGGGTGGTGGGCGCGGCGAAGGCCATGTAGCGCCGGATCATCTGCATCCCGTAACTCACGATGAGGACCTGGAGGGCCCACAACGCGAGGAAGGTGATCCAGCCGAGCGTTGACTGGCCGAGCACGGAGTCGGTGTCCAGGGACTTCAGGCCCGGGAACATCGTCATGACGAGGGTGCTCAGGACCGAGGACGCGAGATACGTCTGGATACCGAACCAGGCGATGGCGACGGCGCCGCGCACCACGGCCGGTATCTTCGCCCCCCTGATGCCGAAGGCGATACGGCTCATGACCGGGAAGGGGACTCCGGTCTTGTGCCCCATGAAGCCGGAGAGGGTCAGCAGGAGGAACAGCAGGAGGGACGCGAGCGCGAAGGCGGCAAGGATGCCCCACACGTTCAGCCCGAGCGCGAAGAGCCCGGTGGCGAACGCGTAATTCCCCAGGCTGTGTACATCGTTGGCCCAGAGTGTGAAGACGTTGTAGGCGCCCCAGCGGCGCCCTTCCTTCTTCGTCGGGGCGAGATCGTACGTGTACAAACCAGAGCTGGCTGTGCCGTTGGTTTCCACGCTCGATCGGTCATCCACGGCAGTCATATGGAGCTCCGGGGAGTGGCGAAAGGGAACGTTCTAAAGTTTCCGCATAATGGAAGTGAACTTCCGTGGATCAAAACGTAGTTTTCGCCAACTCCACCGTCAAGGGCTTGGAGCTGTCTACTTGAGTGTGTTGTGGTTCTTCGCGTGTGGATGTGGTGAAGGCGCTCGATGGGGCTACGCGGCGGTCGGTGCGCCGGGGACGCGGCGGCTGCCGCCGTTGTGCTCCTGCCACAGCCGATAGACGTCGACGGCGGCGTCGCGCGGCTCGTGGCGCATGGGCAGGCGGCGCTCGGTGTAGTCCTTGGCGAACTCGCCGTAGAACGTGTCGAGTTCGAAGTACTTGCGGTCGTCCACGTAGTGCGGCTCGTAGGCGTCGCGGGTGGTGAGGAAGACGACCTCGTCGGGGGAGCAGTAGTACAGCGAACCCAGACACATCGGGCAGGGGTGGGCGAGTACGTAGATGGTCGCGCCGACCAGATGCTCCGTGCCGAGCTTCCGGCAGGCGTCCCGGATGGCGAGGATCTCGGCGTGGGCGGTGGGGTCATTGGTCTGGGCGACCCGGTTGGGGCTCTCGGCGAGGATCTCGCCGTCCTTGACGATGACGGTGGCGAAGGGGCGTCCCCCCTCCTCGACGTTCTTGCGGGCGATGTCGATGGTGTGCTGGGCGAAGTCCATGGGGTCCTCCGGGGTGGGGCGGTCGGTGCCGGACGGGCGGGGGGCCGGGGCGGGCCGGACTCGGCCGTACGGCCTCGCCCGGGCCCGCCGTGTTGTGTTGCGTGCGGGGTCAGAACGGCTTGGTGGGGAGGTACTTGCCGTCCAGGGTGATGACGGCGCGCTCGCCGCCCTCGGGGTCGGCGACCTTCTTCACGTCGAGCTTGAAGTTGATCGCGGAGATGATGCCGTCGCCGAACTGCTCGTGGACCAGGGCCTTGAGGGTGGTGCCGTAGACCTGGAGCATCTCGTAGAAGCGGTAGATGGTCGGGTCGGTGGGAATGCCGCCGGGGATCGAACCGCGGGTCGGGATGGTCTGGAGCAGCATCGCCGCGTCCTCGTCGAGGCCGAGGAGCTCGGCGACGGCGTTGGCGGAGTTCTCCGGCAGGGCGTGCTGGCCGAGCACGGCGGCGGTGACGAAGGCTACCGACAGCCCGGCGGCGTCGGCGATCTGCTCCCAGGTGAGGTCCTTGCGGGTCTTGGCCTCGACGGCGGCGCGAGCGAGGGTCTCGCGGGCGGTGGGGTCGAACTGGGCGTGTGCCATGACGGGGTTTTCCTTTCGGGGGACCGGCCTTCAGGTACGGCCGGTGGTCATTGGGGGGTGGGGGAGGGCGGTCAGGCCGCGACCCGGGCGGTGTCGACCGGCTCGACGGTCCCGGTGGGGATGTCGAACACCCAGCCGTGCAGCGTGAGTGTCCGGTCGGCCAGGGCGCGGGCCACGGAGGGGTGGGTGGCCAGGTTCTGCAGCTGCGCGGCCACGTTCGCGCGCACCAGCGTGGCCACCTTGGCCGGTCCGGAGGCGGCCGGCGCCGCGGCGGCCCGGGCCCGAGCGGCGTCCGCGTGCCGCAGCCAGCCGGCGACGACCGGTGCGGCGCTGAGGTCGTGCTCCTCCGCCAGGGCGGTCATCGCGCCGCACGAGGAATGGCCGCAGATGACGACGTCGGTCACATGCAGCACGGCGACGGCGTACTCGATGCTCGCCGCGATGCCGTCCGGGCCGGACGCGTACGCCGGGACGAGGTTGCCCGCCGTACGGATGACGAACAGCTCGCCCGGATCGCTCTGCGTGATCAGTTCGGGGACCACGCGGGCGTCGGAGCAGCCGATGAACAGCGTCTTCGGTCGGTGGGTCGTGGCCAGACTGGCGAAGAGCCCCGCCTTGGCGGGAAAGACGTCGCGGCGAAAACGTGCAAGGCCGTCCGTGAGGTCATGCATCGGTCACTCCTTTCGGTGAATGCCGCCCCGAGGGGCTGACGGAATCCACCATGCATGACCTCCATCTATAGTGTCCAAGACTTGCTATCCATGATCCCTATAGATCACATCAATAGTCTGGGTTATGCTGTGTGCATGGGTCCGGAACTACGTCACCTCCGCTATCTGATCGCGGTGGCCGAGCACGGCAATTTCACGCGCGCCGCCGAGGAGCTGCGCATCTCGCAGCCGACACTGTCGCAGCAGATCAAGCAACTGGAGCGGGCCGTCGGTGTCCAGTTGCTGGACCGAAGCGGTCGCGGCGTCCGTCCCACCGACGCGGGCGAGGCCTATGTGCACTACGCGCAGCGAGCACTGCGGGAACTGGCGGCCGCCGACCGCGCCGTCCTCGATGTGGCGGACCTCTCCCGGGGGCACCTGCGGCTGGCGGTGACGCCGACCTTCACCGCGTACCTCGTCGGCCCGCTCGTGGAGGCGCTGCACACCCACCATCCCGGCATCATGCTGGAGCTGCGGGAGATGACCCAGGACCGCATCGAGGCCGGTCTGCTGGCCGACGAGATCGACCTCGGGATCGCCTTCGAGGGATCCCATCCGCCCGGGATCGGCGCCACCGCGCTGTTCACCGAGACCCTCAGCCTCGTCGTCACCACGGACCGTGCCGAGAGCCGGGGCGACCGGCCGCTGCCGGTGAGCGACCTGGCCGTCCAGCAACTCGCACTACTCAGTGCGGACTTCGCCACGCGGAACCACATCGACAGCTATTTCGCCCGGCACCGTGTCAGCCCGCCGATCGCCGTGGAGGCCAACACCATCCAGGCCCTCACCGAAATCGTCCGGCGCACCGGCCTGCTGGCCACCGTGCTGCCCGACGCGATCGCGGACGATCACGTCCATCTCGCGCCGATTCCGCTCGACCCCCCGCTGCCCGCCCGCGTGGCGAGCCTGCTGCGCCGGGAGAACGCCTACGAGAGCGCCGCCGCGCGCGCCTTCTCCCGGCTCGCCCACGACCTGGTCCGTGTGCGCGGCTACGCACCGGCCTGAGAACCCCGTGCCGCCGAAGGCACACCCAATGCGGACGTCGAGTGATGAGAGAATTGAGGACATGACAGGGTCTGGGGACTTCGAGCCCGAGTCGGAGCGGGTCACGCGCCGGCTGCGTGACGAAATCATCGACGGCGTGCGTGAGCCGGGCAGCAAGCTCGTCGAGCGCGAGCTCGCCGCGGAGCTCGGTGTGAGCAGGCTGCCCGTCCGGGAGGCTCTGAAGGCGCTGGTAGCCGAGGGACTGGTCACGCCCAGGCCGCGTACCTGGGCCGTCGTGCGGGAGTTCACACCGGCGGACATCGAGGACCTCGACGAGGTCCGCGCGGCGCTGGAGACGCTGACCTTCCGTCTCGCCGCCCAACGGCGCACCCGAGCGGGCCTGGAGAAGCTCCGCGCGGATCTCGACGCCGAACTGAAGGCGGCGGAGAAGGGCGATGCCGTACGGGCCCACCGGGCCGCCGCGGACTTCCACGAGACGGTCACCGCGCTGGCCGACAACGAACTCCTGAACGAACTCCAGGCCGCCCTCCGCAGCAGGATGCGCTGGCTGCTGGGGCAGCACGACGACTTGTCGGGCGTCGCGAAGGAGCACGAGGGCCTGTACAGGGCGATTGCGGAGCGTGATGTCGCGCGGGTCGAAAAGCTGGCCGACGAACACCTGGTGACGGGTCGCAACGCGGCAGCGGCACGACGCAGGCACCAGGGCTGAGCGGTCCTGTTCCGCCGTTCCTCCAAGCGCCGGTGGGGGCGGCCCGCCGACGTGCGGGCCGCCCCCACCGGCGTCAGGCATAGACGATCCCGTCCGGGACATCCGGGCGGATCTCCGTACCGACGGTCCGGCCGAGAAGGTCGTCGAGCCGTTCCGGCGGACCGATGAGCGCCCGCCCGCCCGCCTCGGCGACCCGCACGGCGGCGTCGACCTTCGGCTTCATCGACCCTTCGGCGAAGGCCAGCCGGGAGATCGCCTCCGGTGACGCGGTGAGAATGTCCCGCTGTTCGGGCGTCCCCCAGTTCTCGCTGACGAAGTCACCGTCCGTGAGCATCACCAGCATGTCCGCCTCGAGTTCCGCCGCCAGCGCCGCGGAGGCGAGGTCCTTGTCGACGACCGCCTGAAGGCCCGTCTGCCGCCCCTTGCTGTCGGTCCGCACGGGCACGCCGCCACCGCCGACGCAGACGACGAGGTGACGGTTCTCCAGCAGGGTGCGTACCAGCGGCGCCTGGACGATGCGCAGGGGCGAGGGGGAGGGCACGACCCGGCGGAAGGCCGCCCCGTCGCGCGCGATGGTCCAGCGGTACTCGGCCGCGGCTTCGGCCGCGTCCTGCGCCGAGTACTGGGGGCCGATCAGCTTCGTGGGGTGCTCGAACGCGGGGTCGTTCTCGTCGACCTCGGTGGTGGTGAGCACCGCGGCGACCTCGCGTTCACCGGCGAGCGCGTTCGACAGCTCCTGCTGGATGACGTATCCGATCATGCCCTGCGTCTCTGCCCCGAGTATGTCGAGAGGGTAGGCCGCGACGTCCTGATAGGCGAGGTTCTGCAGGGCGAGGAGTCCCACCTGAGGCCCGTTGCCGTGGGTGATGACGACCTCGTGTTCGCGGGCCAGGCCGGCGAGGGCCTCGCAGGAAGTCCTGACATTCGCCCGCAACCGGTCGGCCGTCATCGGCTCCCCCCGCCGGGCCAGCGCGTTGCCACCGAGAGCCACCACGATGCGCATGGAATTCCTCCTCAGACATGTAGGCCTCTCCATCGCCAAATGGTATACCAGATGCATCACATAGCCGGGGCTGATCGTGTGCCGGCGGGCCGGGACGAGGAGGAGCCCATGACGTCCACCCGATGCGCCTCCGCGCTGCGGGCGGGCTCCGGGGACGCGGCGCTCCTGGCCCTTCTGCGCACGCCCCGGGGCGAAGGCCGTGTCGACTCCGTCTTCAGGCATGTCGTCAACGTGCTGACGCCGGAAGGGAGGCTTGTCGCACTGGCCTCCCGGTCGAGCGGCGACGCTCCGTGGACCCTCGTCGTCGACATCGAGGACTGGAGCGGCTGCGCCCTCCGGCCCGGGCAGGCCGTGCACTTCTGCGCCGACGCGGTGCTCCTTCGGGCCGCCTCGGGGGAACTCCGGATCGAAACCCGGACGGCCCGTGAATGGAATCCCATTCACGCCTCGCTGGAACACCTCGGGGCGGACCACCTGGCCGTGGCCACCCGCGCCCTCGGCCGGCTGCTGCGCGCCCACGGAGTGCCCGGCGGCATGCTCGCCGGCCCGCCGGACGCCCCGGCGATGGACGCGGCCGTCGGCCGAGCACTCGCCGCGGGACGAGCGGCACTCGTACACGCGGTGCGGACCCGGGACGAGGACGGCACACACCGCGCCGTCCTCGGCCTGCTGGGACTGGGGCCGGGCCTCACCCCGGCGGGCGACGACTTCCTCACCGGTCCGGCCCTGCTCTCGTCACTGACCGGCAGCCGCCTGCGCCCCTTCGCCCGCACCCTCACCGGGGTGCTGAGCCGATACGCCGGACGGACGACGCCGCTGAGCCTGACAACCCTGGCCGAGGCCCTGTCCGGACGCGTACGCGAACCCTGGCCCGCGGTACTGCGCGCGCTGTCCGACACCGCCGGTCAGGGCGAGACACAGGTCGTCGCAACCCTCCGCGACCCGGTCCGCCGCGCGCTGGCCATCGGCCACACCTCCGGAACCGACACCCTGTCCGGTCTGCTGACCGGACTCCACCTGGAAAGAGAACTGCGAGGTTCGCTGTGAGCATCACAGCAGTCGTCAAGAAGAACACCTACTTCGACTCGGTGTCCCTGATGTCCATCTCCACCAGGGCCAACAACCTGGAGGGGGTGAACCAGGCATTCGTGGCCATGGGCACCGAGATGAACAAGGGCGTGCTGAACGACCTCGGCCTCCTCACCACCGATCTCGAAGCCGCCACCAACGGCGACCTCATGATCGTGCTGGAGACCCGCGAGGACGTCGACACCCGGGAAGTGCTGGCCGCGGTCGGAGACCTCCTCGTGCACAAGAAGCCGGCCGGCGGGAGCGGCACGGTCACCCACCGGACGGTCGCGGCCGCCGCAGCGCACAACCCCGACGCCAACCTCGCGGTGATCGCGGTCAACGGCGCCTACGCCGGACGCGAGGCCCGCAAAGCGCTGGAGAACGGCCTGCACGTGATGCTCTTCAGCGACAACGTGCCCGTCGAGGAGGAGATCGCCCTCAAGCGATACGCGCACGACCACGGGCTGCTCATGATGGGACCGGACTGCGGCACCGCCGTCATCAACAACGTCGCCCTGTGCTTCGGCAACGCCGTGCGCCCCGGCAACGTCGGAGTCGTCGCGGCATCGGGCACCGGCGCGCAGGAGGTCAGCGTGCGCATCCACGCCCTGGGCGCCGGGATCTCCCAGCTCATCGGCACCGGTGGCCGCGACCTGAGCGAGCAGGTCGGCGGCATCATGATGATCGACGCGATCCGCGCACTGGCAGCCGACCCGGCCACCGGCGTCATCGTGCTCGTCTCCAAGCCGCCGGCCCCGGCCGTGGAGAAGAAGGTCCTCGCGGAGATCGCCACCGCCGGCAAGCCCGTCGTCGTCTACTTCGTCGGCGGCTCCCGGGACGCCGTCACCGACGCCGGCGGACATTACGCCGCGAGCAGCCAGGACGCCGCGCTCCAGGCCGTCCGCCTCGGCGGCGACCCCCACGCGGACGTCGAACCGCTCGATAGCCGACGGGTGGACGAGGTCTGCTCCCGTCTCGCTCCGCAGCAGCAGTTCGTCCGCGGCCTGTTCTGCGGCGGCACCCTGTGCGACGAGGCGATGTACTCGCTGCTCGGGGTCGGCGACAACGTATGGAGCAACATCCAGAAGGACCCCGGCCGCCGCCTCGCCGCCGACAGCCCCAGCACCGGTCACACCTTCCTCGACTTCGGCGACGACGACTTCACCAACGGCCGCCCGCACCCGATGATCGACCCCTCCCTGCGCCTGGCCCGCCTGGTCGAGGAGGCCGAGGACCCGCAAGTCGCCGTCGTCGTCATGGACTTCGTCCTCGGCTTCGGCGCCCACGAGGACCCGGTCGGCGTCACCCTCCCGGCGATCGGACAGGCCCAGCGGATCGCGGCGGAGGCCGGCCGCCACCTGGAGATCGTCGGCTACGTCCTCGGCACCGACCTCGACACCCCGGCGCTCGACGAGCAGGTCGCGGCCCTGGAGGCCGCGGGAGTGACCGTGACCCGCAGCAGCACCGAGACGGGCGAGTACGCCCGTGAGATCGCCAGGAAGGCACAGACCGCATGAGCAGCCCCGTCAACAACCTCTTCGCAGCCGACCTCGACGTCATCAACGTCGGACTGGCGATGTTCGCGGAGGACATCGCCGCCCAGGGCGCGAACGTCACCACGCTCGACTGGACCCCGCCCGGCGGCGGCAACCCCCAGATCCTCGCCGTCCTGGACAGCCTGGAAGCCTCCGACACCGCGGCACGCATCGAGGCGGCCAACGCCGAGGCCGTCGAGCGCATCACCGGCTCCCGGCCCATGCTGGCCGGCTTCGGCCGCGCCCTGGACGTCGTACCCGGGATGACACCGACCACGATCCTGCACGCGGGTCCGCCCATCACCTGGGAGTGCATGGCCGGCGCGATGAAGGGCGCCGTCACCGGAGCCCTGGTCTTCGAGGGCCTGGCCCGCGACCTCGACGAGGCGGCCGCCCTCGCTGCCTCCGGCGAGATCACCTTCTCGCCCTGCCACGAACACGACTGCGTCGGCTCGATGGCCGGTGTCACCTCCGCCTCCATGTACATGCACATCGTCCACAACGAGACCTACGGCAACACCGCGTACACCAACCTGTCCGAGCAGATGGCGAAGATCCTCCGGATGGGAGCCAACGACGAGTCGGTCATCGACCGCCTCGAATGGATGCGTGATGTCCTGGGCCCCATGCTCAAGGAGGCCATGGAGATCGGCGGCCCCATCGACCTGCGCCTGCTGCTCTCCCAGGCCCTGCACATGGGCGACGAGTGCCACAACCGCAACAACGCCGGCACCCTCCTGCTCATGCAGGCGCTCGCGCCGTCGCTCCTGCAGACCGCCTTCACGACCGGGCAGAAGAAGGACGTCCTCGACTTCATCGCCGGCTCGGACTACTTCTCCGGACCCACCTGGCTGGCCATGGCCAAGGCGGCCATGGACGCCGCCCACGGCATCGAGGGCTCGACGATCGTCACCACCATGGCCCGCAACGGCGTCGAATTCGGCATCCGGGTCAGCGGACTTCCCGGAAACCAGTGGTTCACCGGCCCCGCCCAGCCCGTCGTCGGACCCATGTTCGCCGGTTACCGGCCCGAGGACTCCGGCCTCGACATCGGTGACAGCGCAATCAGCGAGACGTACGGCTTCGGCGGCTTCGCCATGGCCACCGCACCGGCCATCGTGCCGCTCGTCGGAGGCACCGTGCAGGAAGCCATCGGATTCACCCGCGACATGGGCGAGATCACGACGGCGCGGAAC
Organism: Streptomyces sp. NPDC002403; assembly: GCF_053593015.1. NCBI lineage: Bacteria > Bacillati > Actinomycetota > Actinomycetes > Kitasatosporales > Streptomycetaceae > Streptomyces > Streptomyces sp. NPDC002403. Next base: position 229,200 of record NZ_JBSFBQ010000003.1, read on the forward strand.
CCCAACGTCACCATCCCCATGCTCGACTTCCAGGGCATTCCCACAGGCATCGACATCCGCAAGGTGCTGTCCACCGGCATCCTCCCGGTCATCAACACCGCCATCGCCCACAAGGAAGCCGGCATCGGCATGATCGGCGCCGGCATCACCCACCCGCCCGTCGAGGTCTTCGACCAGGCCCTGGTGGCCTTCGCAGCGACACTCGTCTGACCCCGCGCCGGCCCACCCAGGAGACCAGCCATGAGCAGTCGTCAACCCGCAGCGCAGGACGCCGCGCACACGGACGTCGCACCCGACTCCGAGTACGAGCACACTCCCGTTCCCACGGAGCACCGCAAGTCCCTGCTGACCGTGTCGGCCGTCTGGTTCGGATTCCCCATGATCCTGACCAACGCCGTCCCCGGAGGAGTGGTCGTCGCCGTCCTGGGCTTCTGGCGTGGGCTGGCCGCCATCCTCGCCGCCAACCTCGTCATGCTCGTCTACGTCGGGCTGCTGAGCCACCGGGCCGGCAGTACCGGCGAGAACTTCGCCCTCCAGGCCACCAGGACCTTCGGCAGGATCGGCTACGTCATCGCCTCCGGCTTCCTCGCCACGATCGTCGTCGGCTGGTTCGCCTTCAACACCGGCGCCACCGGCGCCACCCTCCACCAGGCCTTCGGCTGGCACGAACAACTCGTCGCCGTGCTGGCCGGGGCCGCCTTCATCGCGATCACCTACCTCGGCATCCGCGCCCTGTCGTGGCTGGGCGCCGTCGCCGCACCCCTGTTCATCGTCGTCGGTGTGATCGCCCTCGTCATCGTGGCCCGGGACCACGACCTCGGCGCCGTACTCGACTACCGGGGTGCCCCGGGGAACAGCACACTGACCTTCGGCGCCGCGGTCTCCCTCATCATGGCCACCTTCGCCGACTCCGGCACCATGACCGCCGACTTCACCCGCTGGTCCAGGAACGGCCGGGAAGCCGTCCTCGCCACCGCGACCGCCTTCCCCATAGCCAGCCTCGTCGCCCAGATCACCGGCGGGGTGGTCGTGGCGGCGGGGGCCATCGCCTCGGCCCGGACCGTCGGCGGAAACTTCCTGCCCATCCTCACCAGCGGTCACGGAGCGGTCCTCAGCGCCCTCGCCGCGGTCTTCGTCTTCGTCAATCTCGGCTCCGTCTGCAGCCACTGCCTCTACAACGGCGCCCTGAGCTGGTCGCACCTGACCCACACCCGGATGCGCCCGATGACCCTCGTCCTGGGCGTCATCGGCACCGCTGCCGCCCTCGCCGGGGTCTGGAACCACTTCCTGGACTGGCTGGTCGTCCTCAGTGTGTTCGTACCACCCCTCGGAGGAGTGCTGATAGCCGATCAGGTGGTTCTGCGCCGCGGCCTGGCAGACCGCCCGGAGGCCGCGGTGCGCCCCACCGCCTTCACCGCCTGGGCGGTGGGCGCCGCCACGGGCGGACTCGTCCACTGGTTCGCACCGGAGTTCTCCGACGCGGTGAGCGGGCTCGTCGTGGCCCTGGCCGTCTACGTCGTGATCGAGCGGGCCGCCGCCCGGCCCGCGGTGGTGCGGACGGCGTAGGGCCCGGGTGGGGGCGATCAACGACATCATCGACGACTCCGACCGTCCCACCGTGCTGGTCGGAGACCTCAACGCGACCCCGGACACCCCCGAGGTCGCCCAGGTGACCGAGCACCTGGACGACACCTGGCTCACGGCCGGTCAGGGCCCCGGTCACACATACGACGCACTCGACCCGCACGAGCGGATCGACTACGTGCTCGCCTCGCCCGGCATCGACGCGCACCGCGCCCGAGTCCTCGGCGCCCAGGGATCCGATCACCTGCCGGTGAGCGTCGGCATCACCCTGCCGTAGGACCGGGCCACGAGCTCGGCCGACCTGCTGAAGTCCGCGCTCACCGCGAATGCGGAGCCCTTCGCCGACCGCCGGCGGTTCTGGCTCGCCGCTATCTCCTCGCGCTGACCCATGTTCGTTCTCCCGGCCCCGCGGGATTCGCGGGGCTGCTGGTGCCGGACCGGGCGCACCGTACGGCGCGCAGGGCGCGTGAGGAGCGAGCAGCGGACGAGCAGCCTTCCACGCGCGAGGCACGGCAGCGCCGACCTCCGGCGGCCATCGCCCCACCGGCCACGTATTTGAGGAACATCGGTCACCGACCCGTGCCCGCGCGCGGGTGTCCCGGCGTCACGCCGCCCCGGCACACCGGGTCGCCACCTGGCCGATGCCCGATCATGGCCGGACAGTAGAGTTCGGCTGCGTCATCCCCTGAACACCGAGGTACCGGCCGTGACTCTCGCACCACCCGAACAACCCGTCCCACCTGCGGTGACCATCGTGGGAATCGGCGCCGACGGATGGGCGGGACTGACCGACGCGGCGCGCGCGGAGCTCGTCGGAGCACAGGTCCTCATCGGCGGTGCGCGGCAGCTGGCCCTGCTCCCGCCGTCCTGCCGTGGCCACCGGGTGCCGTGGCCCTCGCCGTTGCGGCCCGCCGTCCCGGGCCTGCTCGCCGCACACGCCGGCAGCAGGATCGCCGTACTCGCCAGCGGCGACCCGATGTTCTACGGCATCGGCCGGGCCCTCACCGAGGTGCTGGGCGCCGGTGCGCCGAGGATCCTGCCCCACCCGTCGTCCGTGTCCTACGCCTGTGCCCGGATCGGCTGGCCCCTGGAGGACACCGAGGTCGTCACCCTGGTCGGCCGCCCCGCCGCCCGGCTGGCCGCCGCGCTGCACGACGGCCGGCGGGTAATGGTCCTCAGCGCGGACGCCGGCACCCCGGCCGCGGTCGCCGGACTGCTGCGCGAACAGGGCTTCGGCCCGAGCCGGCTGCGCGTGCTCGAACAGCTCGGCGGAGCGGACGAGGCCTGCGTGGAGGGCACCGCGGACCACTGGCCGCACCCACCGGGCGACCCGCTGAACGTCATCGCGATCGACTGCCGGCGCACGCCCGGAGCACTGCGCCTCGGCGCCGTCCCGGGCCTCCCCGACGAGGCGTACGAACACGACGGCCAGCTCACCAAGCGGCACATCCGGGCCGCGACCCTCGGGGTGCTCGCACCCGCACCCGGCGAACTCCTCTGGGACATCGGCGGAGGCTCGGGATCCATCGCGATCGAATGGATGCGCAGCCACCCGTCCTGCCGCGCGATCACCGTGGAACGCGACCCGGAGCGGGCCGGACGCATCGAGCGCAACGCCGGCCGCCTCGGCGTACCGGCCCTGCGTGTGGTCACCGGCAGGGCCCCCGACGGCCTGGCCGAACTGCCCGCGCCCGACGCCGTGTTCATCGGCGGCGGACTGACCGCGCCCGGCCTCCTCGACACCTGCTGGGACGCCCTGCCGCCCGGTGGACGCCTGGTCGCCAACACGGTCACGCTGGAGTCCGAGGCGCTGCTCGCCGCAGCACACCGCGGGTACGGCGGCGAACTGGTCCGGCTCGCCGTCGCGCACGCCGTACCGGTCGGGGGCTTCACCGGCTGGCGGCAGGCCATGCCGGTCACCCAGTGGTCCGTACGCAAACCCTCGATCAGTACCGCTGCGGAAAGCTCAGCAGAAGAGCCCGCGCAACACCCAGGAGACAACAGATGACCGTGTACTTCATCGGCGCGGGCCCCGGGGCCGCCGACCTGATCACCGTGCGCGGCGCCCGCACGCTCGCCTCCTGCCGGGTGTGCCTGTACGCGGGCAGCCTGGTGCCCCGGGAACTGCTCGCCGAATGCCCCCCGGACGCCCGACTGGTGGACACCGCGCAGCTCGACATCGACCGGATCACCGCCGAGCTGACGGCCGCGCACCGGGCCGGCCACGACGTGGCCCGGCTGCACTCGGGCGACCCCTCGGTGTTCAGCGCGGTCAACGAGCAGATGCGCCGGCTCGACGAGGCCGGGGTGCCCTACGAAGTGGTGCCCGGCGTACCCGCGTTCGCGGCCGCCGCGGCGGCGCTCAAGCGGGAACTGACCGTGCCGACCGTCGGCCAGACCGTCATCCTGACCCGGATCGCCCACCGCGCGACCGCGATGCCGGAGGGCGAGGACCTGGCCACGCTGGGTCGCAGCGGCGCCCTGATCGTGCTGCACCTCGCCGCCCGGTACGCGGACCGCGTCGTCGAGGAACTCGTGCCGCACTACGGGACCGACTGCCCGGCCGCCGTCGTGGCGATGGCCTCACGCCCGGACGAAATCGTCCTGCGCGGAACCCTCGGTACCATCGCCGGGCAGGTGAAGGCGGCGGGTGTGATCCGTACCGCCGTCATCATGGTCGGCCGCACCCTGGGAGCCGAGCAGTTCCGCGACAGCCACCTCTACTCGCCCGGGCGCGAACGCCACGTCTGCTGACGGAGCCATCGCATCGGCCGGGCGGCCGGTCAGCGCACGCCACTGCGCCCGACGACCACGCCCGCCCGGTCGATGCAGATGACGTCGACGGCGACCGGCGCACCCCGCAGCACCGACAGCGCCTGGTCCCGCGCCGTCACGGCCACCAGGTCCCCGAGCGGAACACCCCGCGCGAGACACAGCCGGAGTGCCGCGAGCCCCGTGTTCGCGACCGCGACCTCGGCCGCCAGGGCCTCGTCCGCACCGCCCCGCCGGGCCAGTTCGGCCAGGAAGGGCTTGTCGACCTGGGACCGCGCGGAGTGCAGATCGAGGTGTCCGACGGCGAGCTTCGACAGTTTCGCGAACCCGCCGCAGACCGTCAGCCGGTCCACCGGGTGACGGCGTACGTACTTCAGCACCGCGCCCGCGAAGTCCCCCATGTCGAGCAGCGCGAGCTCCGGCAGCCCGTACTCGGACACCACGGTCCTCTCCGAGGTGGACCCCGTGCACCCGGCCACGTGCGTGTGCCCGGCGGCACGGGCCACGTCCACACCGCGTCGGATCGAGTCGATCCACGCCGAGCAGGAGTACGGCACCACGACACCGGTCGTGCCGAGGATCGACAGACCGCCCAGGATGCCGAGGCGCGGGTTCCAGGTGGAGCGGGCGATCTCCTCGCCGTCGTCCACCGAAACGGTCACCTCGACGTCCCCCGAACCCCGGTGCTCCGCGGCGACCCGCGCGATGTGGTCACGGAGCATCTGCCGCGGCACAGGGTTGATCGCGGGTTCCCCGATGTCGAGCGGCAGCCCGGGAAGAGTGACGGTGCCCACGCCGGGCCCGGCCCGGAACACCACACCCGAGCCCGGCGGCAGCCGACGTACGGTCACCCGGATCAGAGCGCCGTGCGTCACATCCGGGTCGTCGCCCGCGTCCTTGACCACCCCGGCCGTCGCCCGCCCCTCGGCCAGCTCCTCCACCGCCAGCGCGAAAGCGGGTGTCTGCCCCTTGGGTAGGGTGATCGTCACCGGGTCGGGGAAGTCGCCCGTCAGCAGGGCCGTGTACGCGGCGGTCGCCGCCGCGGTCGCACAGGCGCCGGTGGTCCAGCCGGACCGCAGTCCGGTGTGCTTCAGCTGGGCGCTGCGCCCGCCCTCAGTCTCACCCATGGATGGATCCGATGCATGTACTCGTACTCGGCGGCACCACGGAGGCCCGTCGTCTCGCCGAGTTGCTGGTGGAAGTGCTCCCGGCCGGTGCCGGGCTGACGAGTTCGCTCGCCGGACGCGTCTCCGGCCCGAGGCTCCCGCCGGGCGAGGTCCGCATCGGTGGCTTCGGCGGAGCCGACGGGCTCGGCGCATGGCTGCGCACGCACCAGGTGGACGCGCTCATCGACGCCACCCATCCTTTCGCCGGGACGATCAGTTTCAACGCGGCCGCGGCCGCCGCTGCCGCCCATGTTCCCCTGCTCGCCGTGCGCCGTCCCGGGTGGGTGCCCGGCGTGGGCGACGACTGGCATCCGGCCGGTTCCCTCGCCGAGGCGGCGGCGGCCCTGCCCGCGCTGGGGCGGCGCGTGTTCCTCACGACGGGGCGGATGGGGCTGGCCGCCTTCGCCGGCCTGGACGAGCTGTGGTTCCTGATGCGTTCGGTGGACGCCCCCGAACCGCCGTACCCCGCCAGGATGGAAGTCCTGCTCGACCGGGGCCCGTTCACCCTGGACGGAGAGCGCGAGCTGATCCGCCGTCATCGCATCGACGTCGTCGTCACGAAGGACAGCGGAGGCGCCGCCACAGCACCGAAACTCACCGCCGCCCGCGAGGCGCGGATCCCGGTGGTGGTGGTGCGGCGGCCGCCCGTGCCCGAGGGCATCGAGGTCGTCGAAGGCCCGGAACCCGCCGTGGAGTGGCTCCGCGAACACGTCCTCCACCGCGGGTAGCACCGGCCGTCCCGGCTCAGGCCTCCGGATAGCGGCGCGGCGTCCAGACGATCTGCTGCCCGTCACCGCGCCGCACCCAGCGGGTCTGCGAGGACCCGACGAGCAGGATCGTGCGCATGTCGACCTCGGCCGGGTCGAGATCGCCCAGCCGTACGGTCCGTACCTGCTCGGCGGGCCCGCCCACGTCGCGGCCGAGAACCACGGGGGTGTCCGGCGAGCGGTGTTCGAGCAGCAGGTCACGGGCCTTGCCGACCTGCCAGGTACGACTGCGTGACCCGGGGTTGTACAGCGCGAGCACCAGATCCGCCGTCGCCGCCGCGCGCAGCCGCTCCGCGATCACCTCCCACGGCTTGAGCCGGTCCGAGAGCGATATCGTCGCGTAGTCGTGGCCCAGCGGCGCACCCGCCCGGGCCGCGGCGGCGTTGGCGGCCGTCACCCCCGGCAGTACCCGCACCGGCACCTGCGCGTACTCGTCCTGCGAGGCCACCTCCAGGACGGCCGTCGCCATGGCGAAGACCCCGGGGTCGCCGCCGGACACCACGGCCACCCGCCGCCCGCGCCGGGCCAGGTCGAGGGCGAACTCGGCACGCTCCGACTCCACCTTGTTGTCCGAGCCGTGGCGCACCTGCCCCGGCCGGACCGGCACCCGGTCCAGATAGGTGGTGTAGCCGACCAGGTCGTCGGCTGCGGCCAGCGCCCCACGCGTCTCGGGGGTCAGCCACAGCGGCCCGGCCGGTCCGGTGCCGACCACGGTCACCTCGCCGCCCTCCGGGGCACGCTCGGGGCGCGCCGCCCCCACCCTGCTGGGCAGGACCGCGACCGCGAAGTACGGCACCGAATCGGCGTCGACCCCGGTCAGTTCGCCCACGCGTTCCCCGGCCATCGTGGCGCGCTCCACGTAACGCGCCTCGGGCAGCCGCCCGGACGTCTCGAAGGCGCGGCGCACGGCGGGGAACGTACGTCCCAGCTTCATGACCACGGCGGCGTCGGTGGCGGCGAGACGGGCGGTCAGCTCCTCCTCGGGCAGGGTGCCGGGCAGGATGGTCAGCACCTCCTCGCCCTCGACGAGCGGGGTCCCGAGCCGCGCGGCGGCCGCGCTCACCGAGGTGACGCCCGGGATCACCTCGGTCGGGTAGCGGTCGGCGAGCCGCTTGTGCATGTGCATGTACGAGCCGTAGAAGAGCGGGTCGCCCTCGGCCAGCACCGCGACCGTGCGGCCGGCGTCCAGATGCGCCGCCAGACGGGCCGCCGCCTCGGCGTAGAACTCCTCCATCGCCCCCCGGTACCCGCCGGGGTGGTCCGTGGTCTCCGTCGTGACGGGGTAGACCAGCTGCTCCTCGACATGGTCGGCACGGATGTGCTTCGCCGCGATGGACCGGGCGATGGACCGTCCGTGCCGGGCGCTGTGGTACGCGACGACATCGGCCTCGGCGATGATCTCCACCGCGCGTACGGTCATCAGGGCCGGATCGCCGGGGCCGAGCCCGACCCCGTACAGCCGGCCCGTCTTCTGCTCGCTCACGTCTACTCCTCCTCGCTGGCGATCGCGTTGAGGGCGGCTGCCGCGATGGCGCTGCCGCCGCGACGGCCCCGGACGATCAGGTGCTCCAGTCCGGAGGGGTGCGCGGCCAGGGCGTCCTTGGACTCGGCGGCACCGATGAAGCCGACCGGCACACCGATGACCGCGGCGGGGCGCGGCGCGCCCTCCTCGATCATCTCCAGCAGCCGGAACAGCGCGGTCGGTGCGTTCCCGACGGCGACGACCGCGCCTTCCATCCGGTCGCGCCACAGCTCCAGGGCGGCTGCGCTGCGCGTGGTGCCCAACTCCTTCGCGAGCCCGGGCACCGCCGGGTCGGACAGGGTGCACACCACCTCGTTGTCCGCGGGCAGCCGCTTGCGGGTGACACCGCTGGCGACCATGGCCACATCGCACAGGATGGGCGCGCCGGCCCGCAGAGCGGCGCGGGCGCGGGCGACCGCGTCCGGAGTGAAAGCGAGATCACGGACGAGATCGACCATCCCGCAGGCGTGGATCATGCGGACCGCGACCTGGCTCACATCGGCGGGCAGGCCTGCGAGATCCGCCTCCGCGCGGATCGTGGCGAAGGACTGGCGATAGATCGCCGGTCCGTCCTTCTCGTACTGGTGCACAGTGCTTTCGCTCTCTTCCTCGGGCGTGCAACGTCGGGTACAGGGGAGTGGGCGTACGGGGGTCAGCCGCGCCCGCGGCGGGCCGCGGCCACCGCCGCGGCGAGACCGCCGGGGCTGTCGGGGACGCTCACGGGAGCGCCCCGCTCCTCGCCCCGCACAAGGGAGATCCGGTGCCCGTCAGGGGTGGCGACGACATCGACCCACTCGCCGCGGGGGTGCCCGCAGCGGCGTTCGCACCCGGACCAGTACACCGGCAGCAGCCCCGCGCCCCCCACCGAGGCCGCCGCCCGGGCCCGCACATCGGCCAGCGACTTCGCACAGCCGGGCCGGCCGATACAGGCACCCACCCCGGTCCAGGGGGAGTCGGGGCCGACGACGAGACCGGTGGCCCCCAACTCGTCCAGCGACCGGGCGGCCTGCCGCCGCTCCACCCCCGGTACGACGACCCCGCGCCACGGCGTCAGCCTCAACTCACCGGCGCCCCGGTGACGGGCCGTCTCCGTCAGCGACCGCCACTGCGCCGGGGCGATGCGCCCCAGGGGGATGCCGACCGACAGGGCGGTTCCGTCCCGTGGGCCGGTCACGACGCCGGGGGCGGGGCCGTCAGAGTTCGACGGACAGGCGCGGTCCTCGGTGGATTCGGTGCCGGGCCCTGCCTCCCGCAACCGTCGTACGACCTCTTCGAGGAGGGATCCGGCGCCGCCGGGCAGATCCGGTACACGCCAGGCGCCGGTGCCCGACGCCTGCTCCAGGAAGGTCTCGGCCGCCAGGAGGGCGGCCCGCGGCGCCCGTGCGCCCGGTATCCGTGCGGTGGCCGGGGCCGTGCCGATCCGCAGCAGCGCCGTCCCGTCGTCCTGCGCCAGCAGCGTCACATCGCCGCCCAGCGCGTCCACATCGCCACGGCCGTCGTCGAGTACGAACAGGAACCTGCCCGACAGACCCGCCGTCCCTCCGCCCGCGCACAGCAGCGCGTCCAGTTCGGAAAGCCAGGGGCCGACGTCCCGCGCGCCCCGGCCGTCGAGTCCCGAGAGCGGTGAAGCCACGATGTTGCGTATCCGCTCGTGCCGAGCGGAGGGCAACAGCCCCGCCTCTCCCAGCCGGTCGGCCAGTTCGGCTCCGCAGTCCGGACCCAGCCCGCGCAACTGGACGTTGCCGCGCGATGTGAGATGCAACTCACCATCGCCCAGACTCTCCGACAGCGCCCCCAGGGCTTCTGCCTGCACCGCCGTCAGCAGACCGCCGGGAACCCGGACACGGGCCAGCCGGCCGTCGTCCGCCCGGTGCAGCCGAAGCGTGCCGGGGCAGGCGTCACCGCGGTCCCGGGCAGAGGCGTCTCCCGGCGGTGAAGGCGAAGTGGCAGGTCGGGGCATGGCGGCGAGCATACCGACCATCCGACCGGATCCGTATGTCCTCCATCGGTTGACCGGCCCTTACTATGCCTACTGACGAGCCATCCGGCACGTCGTCGCCACAGACGGCGACAGGGGAGGAAGTCCGGTGCGATTCCGGCACGGTCCCGCCACTGTGAGCCCGGCCACGGCCTGGCAAGTCAGGAACTCCCTTCCCCGAACACTCGAACCCGTTCGAGCAGGGGAGCCTCATTCCGACACCGCCCGGGGCGTGGACACCCCGAGGAAGGCCCGACGCTGCATGATCCTGCTCCTGTCGACGTCCGACACCGACCTGCTCAGTGCCCGCGCCTCGGACGGCCCGGTCCCCTACCGCTACGCCAACCCCTCCCGGCTCCCGCTCCAGGACCTGCCCGAGCTGCTCGACGGCGTCGACCTCGTCGTCGTACGCCTCCTCGGCGGCGTACGCGCCTGGCAGGACGGCCTCGACCAAGTCCTCGCCACCGGACGCCCCGTCGTCGTCCTCACCGGCGAACAGGCCCCCGACGCCCAGCTGATGGCCGCCTCCACGGTCCCCATCGGCATCGCCGCCGAGGCCCACGCCTACCTGGCCCACGGCGGCCCCGCCAACCTGGACCAGCTCGCCCGCTTCCTCTCCGACACCGTGCTGCTCACCGGCCACGGCTTCGCACCGCCCGCCCCGGCACCCTCCTGGGGCCCGCTGGAGCGCACCCCCCGGCGCACCGACGGCCCGGTCGTCGCCGTGCTCTACTACCGCGCCCACCACATGAGCGGCAACACCGCGTTCGTCGAGGCGCTCTGCCGTGCCGTCGAGGACGCCGGCGCCCGCGCGCTGCCGCTGTACGTCGCCTCGCTGCGCACCCCCGAGGCCGAACTCATCGAAGAGCTGCGCGCCGCCGACGCGATCGTGACCACCGTCCTCGCCGCGGGCGGCACCCGGCCCGCCGAGGCCTCGGCAGGCGGCGACGACGAGTCCTGGGACGCGGGCGTCCTCAGCGGCCTCGACGTACCCATCCTGCAGGCCCTCTGCCTCACCGGTTCACGCACCGACTGGGAGGACAACGACGAGGGCGTCTCCCCGCTCGACGCCGCCAGCCAGATCGCGGTCCCCGAGTTCGACGGCCGCCTGATCACCGTGCCGTTCTCGTTCAAGGAGATCGACGAGGACGGCCTGCCCGCGTACGTCGCCGACACCGAGCGCGCCGCCCGCGTCGCCGGGATCGCCGTGCGCCACGCCCGGCTGCGCCACATCCCGGCCGCCGAGAAGCGGATCGCGCTCGTCCTGTCCGCGTACCCGACCAAGCACTCCCGGATCGGCAACGCCGTCGGCCTCGACACCCCGGCCAGCGCCGTCGCCCTGCTGCGCCGACTCCGCGCCGAGGGATACGACTTCGGCACGCGGGAAGTCCCCGGCCTCGTGTCGGGCGACGGCGACGAGCTGATCCGCGCGCTGATCGAGGCGGGCGGCCACGACCAGGAGTGGCTCACCGAGGAGCAGCTGGCCCGCAACCCGGTCCGCATCCCGGCCGCCGACTACCGGCGCTGGTACGCGACCCTCCCGGCCGAGCTCCGCGAAGCCGTCGAGCGGCACTGGGGCCCCGCCCCGGGCGAGATGTTCGTGGACCGGTCGGCCAACCCGGACGGCGACATCGTGCTCGCCGCCCTGCGCCACGGCAATCTGCTCATCCTCATCCAGCCGCCGCGCGGCTTCGGCGAGAACCCGATCGCGATCTACCACGACCCCGATCTGCCGCCCTCGCACCACTACCTGGCCGCCTACCGCTGGATCGCCGCCCGGGCCGACGACAACGGCTTCGGCGCCGACGCGATGATCCACCTCGGCAAGCACGGCAACCTGGAGTGGCTGCCCGGCAAGAACGCAGGCCTCTCCGCCGCCTGCGGCCCCGACGCCGCCCTCGGCGACCTCCCGCTGGTCTACCCGTTCCTGGTCAACGACCCGGGCGAGGGGACACAGGCCAAGCGGCGCGTCCACGCCACCCTCGTGGACCACCTGGTACCGCCGATGGCACGCGCCGACAGCTACGGGGACATCGCCCGCCTCGAACAACTCCTGGACGAGCACGCCCAGATCGCGGCGATGGACCCGGCGAAGCTCCCGGCGATCCGCGCACAGATCTGGACCCTGATCCAGGCCGCCAAGCTCGACCACGACCTGGGACTCGAGGACCGTCCGGAGGACGAGGGCTTCGACGAGTTCATCATGCATCTCGACGGCTGGCTCTGTGAGATCAAGGACGCCCAGATCCGCGACGGCCTGCACGTCCTGGGCGGCGCCCCGGCAGGTGCCGACCGGGTCAACCTCGTCCTCGCGATCCTGCGCGCCCGCCAGATCTGGGGCGGCACGGCCTCCCTGCCGGGCCTGCGCGAGGCATTGGGACTCGACGAGTCCGCCGCGACCCGCGTCACCGCCGACGAGGCCGAGGAGCGGGCCCGCGCCCTGGTCCAGGCGATGGAGGACGCGGACTGGTCCCCGGACGCCGTCGCCGAGGTGGCCGCCGGCCACCCGCGGGCGGTCGCCGACATCCTCGGCTTCGCGGCCCGCGAGGTGGTGCCGAGGCTGGCCGCCACGACCGACGAACTCGACCACACCCTGCACGCGCTGGACGGCGGATTCGTCCCCGCCGGACCCTCCGGCTCCCCGCTCCGCGGCCTGGTCAACGTCCTGCCGACCGGCCGCAACTTCTACTCCGTCGATCCCAAGGCCGTGCCCTCACGTCTCGCCTGGGAGACCGGCCAGGCCCTGGCCGACTCGCTCCTGGAGCGCTACCGCACCGACAACGGCGACTGGCCCACCTCGGTCGGCCTGTCCCTGTGGGGCACCAGCGCGATGCGCACCGCCGGTGACGACGTCGCCGAAGCCTTCGCCCTGCTCGGCGTCCGCCCGGTCTGGGACGACGCCTCGCGCCGCGTCACCGGCCTGGAGGCGATCCCGCCGGCCGAACTCGGCCGCCCGCGCATCGACGTCACCCTGCGCATCAGTGGTTTCTTCCGCGACGCCTTCCCGCACACCATCGGCCTGCTCGACGACGCGGTCCGCCTCGTCGCCTCCCTGGACGAGCCCGCCGAGCAGAACCACGTACGCGCCCACACCCAGGCCGACCTGGCCGCCCACGGCGACGAACGCCGCGCCACCACCCGTATCTTCGGCTCCCGCCCCGGTACGTACGGCGCCGGACTGCTCCAGCTCATCGACTCCCGCGACTGGCGCACCGACGCGGACCTCGCCGAGGTGTACACGGTGTGGGGCGGCTACGCCTACGGACGCGAACTCGACGGCCGCCCGGCCCGGGAGGAGATGGAGACGGCGTACAAGCGGATCGCGGTCGCGGCCAAGAACACCGACACCCGTGAACACGACATCGCCGACTCGGACGACTACTTCCAGTACCACGGCGGCATGGTGGCCACCGTCCGCGCCCTGCGCGGCACGGCCCCGGAGGCGTACATCGGCGACTCCACCCGCCCCGAGACGGTCCGCACCCGCACCCTGGTGGAGGAGACCTCACGGGTCTTCCGCGCCCGGGTCGTGAACCCCAAGTGGATCGAGGCGATGCGCCGGCACGGCTACAAGGGCGCCTTCGAGCTGGCCGCCACCGTCGACTACCTCTTCGGCTACGACGCGACGACGGGCGTGGTCGCCGACTGGATGTACGACAAGCTCACCGAGACGTACGTCCTGGACCCGGTCAACCGCGAGTTCCTCCAGCAGGCCAACCCCTGGGCCCTGCACGGCATCGCGGAACGCCTCCTGGAGGCGGAGTCCCGCGGCATGTGGGCCAAGTCCGACCCGGCGGTCCTCGAAGCGCTGCGCCAGGCATACCTGGAGACGGAGGGCAACCTGGAGGGCGAGGACTGACCCCCGGGACCCGGCCATCCGGCAGCGACTTACGACCGGGCCCCGGCCGCAGCAGCGGCCGGGGCCCGGTCCGCCGTCCGGCTGTTCTCCGTGCCGGCCCGCGTCCCCGTGCCCCGGATGGCGGTGATCGCCGCACTCGGCTGTTTCCCGCCACCGCCCGGGAAAGCGTGTGTACGAGTGACATGGCGCCGAGGACACCGCCGCCGGGCATAGTGTCGCCGGTGACGTGGAAGCGATCTACGCATGACCGAAAGTGACAGTCCTCATATCTCGATGCCCAGGATCACCGTGCTGGGAGTGCAGCCCGGTGATCCGCCCTTCCGTCTGGTGGAGGTCGACGGGGAGGTTGTCAGCGCCGCGACATCGATGATGGATGTGCTCAGTGCCGCCTCGGCCGCAGGAATCAAGGTCCACGACCTCGACGACCCCGACGTGGTGCGGTGGGTGGGCGGCGGCAAGTACGTCTGGAGGCCGCACTGACAGTTCTTCCGTAGCCGACCGTGCGCGACACGGCCGAGTGGCCCGGACACCGTCGAGCCGGGCCACCGGTCAGCCCCGGTACAGCTCGCAGCCGTCCGACCGGGCACCGCCGCCCGACTCGCACAGGCTCGCGTGGGCCGGTACGGCCGCCACGGCGATTCCCGCCACGGCAGCGGCCGCGACGACGGTGGCCTTGAGCTTCCGCAGGCCGATGACCGACTCCTTCGGTGTTGCGTCGATGGCCGACCCGCTGGGACGCGCGAACACACCGACGTACGACAACACCGACGTACGACAACACCGCACACGCACACACCGACAGACGAACACACCGACACGCGAACCCCGGCGAGCCGTCACGAGCCGGTGCCGACGGCCCGGCAGGCCCCGAACTCTCGCGCCCCGCGCTGACGTTCCGCACACGTTTCGCTGACGTTTCGCTGATGTCGCAGGTGTGGCCCCGCCGCACCGGGGCCGGACCTGCGACGACGGCCTGCGTGGCCTCAGGCCAGTGATGCCGCGCGGGCGGGGTCTATGGCGTACTGGAGAGGCTCGTCATGTATAAAGCGTCGGAGTTCGTCGAGCACAAGCTCTCCGAGACGATGACGTTCGGCCCCGAGGGCGCCGCCGAGGTGGGGTGTCAGGACCACGTTGGGAAGGGTGAAGAGTGGCGAGTCATGGGCGGGAGGCTCCGGGTGCGTGACATCGAGTACGGCGGTGAGATCGGGTCTGGCGCGCAGGACCTCCGCCGCGGCGGCCTCGTCGACGAGCGCGCCACGGGCGGTGTTGATCAGCGTCGCGCCCGGCCCCAGGGAGTTCAGCAGTCGTGCCCCGATCGTGCCGCGGGTCTCGGGCAGGAGCGGGGCGTGGAGACTGACGACGTGGCTGGTGGCGAACAGTTCCTCGATGCCGACGAGCCGGACGCCCGTCCGGCGGGCGGTGTCCTGGGAGGCGAGGGGGTCCGTGGCGAGGACCTCGATGTCGAAACGCCCGAGGTGGGACGCGACGAGACGGCCGATGTGCCCGAGCCCCAGCAGGCCCACACGTGACCGGTAGGCCCCCGGCACCTGGGGGTTGTGGGGGAAGCGGCGACTGCTCGCCACCTCGCGGGTGATGCGGTGTACCTGCTTCAGCCCGAGGAGGACCTGGGCAAGGGTGAACTCGGCCACCGGGATCGCGTTGGCCGGGGCGGCGGAGACGATCGGGATGCCGCGCTCCCAGAAGGCGGGTGTGGTCAGGTGCCGCACGGAACCCGCGGCGACGAGGACCGCCCGCAGCCGGGGGGCGTGCGAGAGGAGGGCGGCATCGAGTACGGGCGCGCCCCAGCCCGTGAGCAGGACGTCCACGCGCCGCAACACCGCGGGGTCCGCGTCGAGTTGCTCCCGTGTGAGGGGCGGGCCCTGCAGATGTACGAGACGTTCGACTTCGGCCAGGACCTCAGGGGGGTAGACGTCCGCCCTGCGTTCTTCCTCCATGACCAACAGCGCTGTCGGCCTGTGTGCCGGCTCGTTCATGACGTAACGCTCCTCAGCTCCTCGCTGACAGACCATCAGCGAATCGACCCGTGGGCCCTGATCGGGCGCGTGGGGAAATGTCTGACCGGATGTTGAAGATTGGCGTGGCTTGTTCGTTGCCTTGGTCGGCGCGCTTGCAGCACGATACATCGGATGATTGAAAGGCCATCGGATGGACCTCGGTCATTCGGTGCTTGCCGCCCCGGCCGCTCTCGCGTCCGGGTGTGCTCGGCGCCCGGGTGGTTAATCACCTCTCCGGGCGGCTGAACTACCGGTTCACCAGGTAATTTAACGGGGCGTTCGATGGTGTTCGACCCTGTTGGGGAGGTGTCGGGTGGCGGGGGTCCAGCGCGGCCATGTGTCCGGCGGGGTTCTTGTGGGTTGGCGTGAGACTTTTGCATTCATCGGACTATTGACCGAAGGATTCGGACGCGGTTAGCGTCCCAGCAAGCGCTTTCCAGGCCAGCTGTGATGCGGCGAAAACAGGAGTTGTCATGCAGAGATCGCGGTGGATCGGTGCGGGTGTTCTCGCTTCCGCACTGGTCCTCACCAGCTGTACATCGGGGCCTGCGGGAGTGGATGCCAAGCAGAACTCGAAGGCACCGCTCGAACTGTGGACCCGGACGACACCGGGCGGACCGGGAGAGCAGGGAGCGATCAAACTCGCTGCCGCCTTCGAGAAGGCCACGGGCTACAAGGTCAAGGTCACCGCGATCTTCGACGACTTCGAGACCAAGCTGCAGCAGCGCGCCGCGCAGAAGAACCTGCCCGACATCGTCATGAACGATGTGACGCAACTCGGGGCCATGCACAGCCAGGGCCTGCTCCGGGAGATCGACCTGGACAAGATCAAGAACGCCGCGCAGGCCGTCGGTCAGGGGCTGGACTCCGGCAAGAGCGTGGACGGGAAGCAGTTCGGCCTGCCGTACTCGGCGCAGGCGTCCGCACTGCTCATCCGCAAGGACTGGCGGGAGAAGCTGAAGCTCGAAGTCCCCAGGAGCTGGGACGACTTCGCCGCGATGGCCGAGGCGTTCACCACCAAGGACCCCGACGGCGACGGCAAGAAGAACACGTACGGCCTCGCCGCCCCGCTGTCCACCAAGCGCGGATACGCCTCCTGGTACTTCTCCAACTTCCTCTGGGCCGCGGGCGGGGACTTCATCACCGAGACCGGGGACAGCAGGTACAAACCCGCGATGAGCACGGAGGAATCGGTCCGGGCCGTGCAGTGGTTCCGTGACCTCGGCTGCAAGTCCAAGGTCGTCCAGCCGGGCGCCGTCACCATGGAGACCCCGCCCACCAACGAGACCTTCGAGGCCGGCCGGACCGGCATGTTCGTCGTCGGCCCGTATCTGCTGCCCCGCTTCGACGAGACCCTCGGCAAGGACAAGTACGAGGTGGTGCCGATGCCCAAGGGGCCGAAGGACGCCACCGTGCTCGCCGAGGGAGGGTCCGTCTACCTCATGGCCGGCTCCGAGAACATGGCGGGCCAGGACGCCTTCGCCGACTTCGCCATCTCCGCCGAGGGCCAGAAGACCGGGATGGCGGGCGACACCGGCTTCACCGTGCAGCTGCCCGTCAACAAGACGGTGGACATCACCAAGGTCCGTCCCGACCCGCGCTGGAAGACCTACGCCGAGATCTACCAGGAATCCGGCCGGTACGCGCCGTCCATCCCCAACTGGACCCCGGTGCGGCAGACGACCGCCGAGACCGTCAACGCGCTGATGGCCGACTGCGGCCTGGACACCCGGACCAAGCTGAAGGAGCTCGACAAGCAGCTCGCCGACATCCTCAAGGAACAGGGAATCGCCGCGTCATGAGTCTTGACCAGGCGGATCCGGCCGCCCTCCCGGCGGCCGGGCCCGCCACCCGGAAAACGGGCCGCGCGGCCGGCGGGGCCGCCGGCCGCCGGGGGCACGACCGCCGGTCGGGCCGGTGGTGGACGCCGTGGCTGTTCCTCGCCCCGGCACTGCTCCTCTTCCTGTACTTCAAGTTCATCCCCATGGTCAGCGCGCTGACCATGTCCTTCCAGGACGTCCAGCCCTACCTCGGCAACAAGTGGGTCGGCACCGAGAACTACGCCACGGTCCTCCAGTCCGACGGCTTCCGCGAGGCCGCCTGGCACACCGTGGTCCTCGCCGCCGGGCAGACGGCCGGTTCGATGGCTCTCGGCCTCGCGCTCGCGCTGCTGATGGAGGGCCAGGGACGCCGACTGGGATTCGTGCGCTCCGCGGCGTTCCTGCCGGTCGTGGTGCCGATCGCGGTCGTCGCCGAACTGTGGCGGATCATGTACCACCCGACCTCGGACGGCATGCTCAACTCCATCCTCGGTCTGGTGGGACTGGGCCCCTCGGGGTTCATCAACGACCCCGACACATCGATGGCCTCCATCATGCTCACCGGCATCTGGCGGGGCGCCCCCTACGACATGATGATCTTCCTCGCCGGCCTCACCAGTGTGGACCGCGGTCTGTACGAGGCCGCGAAGGTCGACGGCGCCTCCAGACGGCAACGGGTCTGGCACGTGACGGTGCCCGGACTGCGGTCGGTGTTCTCGATCCTGTTCATCCTCGCCGCGATCCGCGGACTGCGCGTGTTCACCGAGGTGTTCCTGCTCACCAACGGTGGGCCCGACGGCTCCACCGAGGTCGTGATGACCCTGATCTACAAGCTCGGACTGGAGCAGAACAGACTCGGCGTCGGCGCTGCGGGAGCCGTCCTGCTGTTCATCGCGACGCTGATCCTCACAGTCGTCGTCCATCTGCTGCGACGGAGAGAGAGCAAATGAACGCGCCGACCGAGACCGCGCTGGGCCTGACGGAGAGCAGGAGTCCGGGCGGGCGGATCCTGAAGGCCGTCACCTATCTGCTGGTCCTGATCGTCTTCGCCGGGCCCCTGCTGGCCCTGCTGGTCAGCGCCTTCAGCCAGGTCAAGGACCCGACTCAGCTGAGCGTCATCCCCTCGGGTGCCACCCTGGACAACTTCAGGATCGCCTTCGACCAGGGCGTGCTCGCGTACCTGCTGAACTCCTTCTTCGTGGTCGGCTTCGGCCTGCTGCTCCAGGTGGCCGTCTCCGTACTGGCCGGATACGCCCTGGCCAGGAAGGTCTTCCCGGGGATGACGCTGGTGCTCGTCGCCATCCTGGCGACGCTGATGCTGCCCGAGGAGATCCTCGCCCTCCCGCTGTCCGTGATCCTCTCCGACCTGCCGGTCGTCCACTTCAACCTCATCGGCACCCTGGCCGGAATGATCGTTCCGCTGGGGGCCTGGGGATTCTCCATCCTCGTGATGACCGAGTTCATGAAGGACGTGCCCCGGGAACTCGAAGAGGCCGCCCGCATCGACGGCGCCGGGGACCTGCGCATCTTCGCCCAGATCATCCTGCCGATGTGCAAGCCCGCACTCGGGGTCATCGGAGTCTTCGGCTTCACCATGATCTGGGACCAGTACCTGCTGCCCCTCCTGGTCTCCACGGACTCCTCCTCGTACACGCTCCCGCTGGCGCTGCGGACCCTGCGGATCGACCCCGCCGTCACTCCCGGAGTGGTGATGGCCGCCTCCCTGCTGGCCCTGCTCCCCTCCGTGATCGTCTTCCTGTTCTTCCAGCGGTCCTTCGTGCACGGCCTGTCCTCCGGCGCCCTGAAGGGCTGACCGGCAGGCCGCCCGCACACGCCCCGTACCACCAGCCCTCCGGCGGCGCACCGCACACGCCGCCGGACGCCGACGACAAGGAACGATGCCCCATGACCCCGAGCGCCGAAACCCCGGCTCCCGCGCCCGCCCCGGACACGACCTGGTTCACCACCGACCGGTTCGGCATGTTCGTCCACTGGGGCCTGTACTCGCTTCCCGCACGGCACGAGTGGGTCAAGAACCGCGAGAAGCTGACCGACGAGCAGTACCAGGTCTACTTCGACCACTTCGACCCCGACCGCTACGACCCGGTCCAGTGGGCCAGGGCGGCGAGGGCGGCGGGCATGCGGTACGTCGTCCTGACCACCAAGCACCACGACGGCTTCTGCCTGTGGGACAGCGCCCTCACCGAGTACAAGGTCACCAACACCCCGCACGGCCGCGACCTCGTCGGGCCGTTCGTCGAGGCATGCCGCGCCGAAGGGCTCAAGGTCGGCCTCTACTACTCCCTCATCGACTGGCACCACCCGTCGTTCCCGGTGGACGGAATCCATCCGCAGCGCGACGACGAGGAGTTCAAGGCCGCGGCCGCCGGCCGGGACATCCGCGAGTACCGGCGTTATCTGCACGGCCAGGTCCGCGAGCTGCTGACGTCCTTCGGCCGCGTGGACTACCTGTTCTTCGACTTCTCGTACGCGGGCCGGATCTGGTGGGGCGGCAAGGGGCCGGACGACTGGGACTCCCCGAAGCTGCTGTCGATGGTCCGCGAACTCCAGCCGCACGTCCTCGTCAACGACCGGACCGGCCTGCCCGGCGACTTCATCACCCCCGAGCAGTACCAGCCCTCGGGCCCCATGACCAAGGACGGCCGGCCCGTGCTGTGGGAGGCGTGCCAGACGCTCAACGGGAGCTGGGGCTACGACCGCGACAACCTGGACCACAAGAGCGCCGACCTGCTGATCCGCATGCTGGTCGACGGGGTGTCCAAGGGCGGCAATCTGCTGCTCAATGTCGGCCCGACGGGCCGCGGCGACCTCGAACCGCGTGCCGTCGCCGTCCTCGGGGAGATCGGCCGGTGGATGGACCTGCACGAGCGGTCGGTCCGCGGCTGCGGCCCGTCCCCGTACACCGCACCCGCCGAATGCCGGTACACCCAGCGCGGCGACCGGCTCTACGTCCATCTGTTCGCCTGGCCGCTGCGCCATCTGCACCTGCCGGGGCTCGCCGGCCGGGTGCGCTACGCCCAGTTGCTGAACGACGCCTCCGAGATCACCCAGGTCCACATCGACCCGGACCGGGCCGCGCTCAACACCGAGATGGGCGGCCAGCCCGCCGGAACGCTCACGCTGGAGATCCCGGTCCAGCGCCCCGACACCGCCGTGCCCGTCATCGAGCTGTTCCTGGACGCTCCGGCCGACCCGGCCGACGGCTGAGCCCACCGACCACCGACGGCCTGCACGGCCGACGGCTGATGCGGCCGACCGCCGGACGGGCCCGGCCCACGATCCACCACCACACTCACGGAGGCATCATGCAACGCCGCACGTTCCTCATGGCCACCGCGGCAGGGGCGGCGCTGACCGTCGTCCCCACCGGCGGTCTGCCGACCGCGAGCGCGACGGCCCCGGCCACCGTCGGCTCGCTGGACGAGCTCCAGGCCGCGATCGACCGGGCACGACCGGGCGACCGCATCGTCGTGGCCGACGGCGGATACACCGTCCCGTCGGGCCGCCCCCTGACCATCCGGAACAAGCAGGGAACCGAGCGCGCGCCCATCACCGTCGTCGCCCGGACCCCCGGCGGCGTCGTCCTCGACGGTGAACAGAGCTTCGTCCTCGACGCGTCCAGCCACATCACCATCAGCGGCTTCTCCTTCCGCCAGAGCAGCACCCTGGACATCCCGCCGAACTGCTCGCACATCAGGCTGACCCGCAACGACTTCCAGCTCGCCGACATCGAGGGCCTGCACTGGGTGATGGTGCGCGCGGACGACAGCAAGGTCGACCACAACCACTTCCACGGCAAGTCCACGCTCGGCATCTACCTCGGCATCGAGGGCGCGGGTACGGAGGAGATGGCACAGCGCGTCCATGTGTTCAGGAACTACTTCTCCGACCACACCTTCGCCGGGGACAACGGCGGGGAGCCGATCCGGCTCGGCGTGAGCCCCCGGGCACTGTCCAGCGCCCACGCGGTCGTGGAGCACAACCTGTTCGAGCGCGCCAACGGCGACCCCGAGGCCATCTCCGTCAAGAGCTCGGACAACATCATCCGGCACAACACCATCCGCGACAGCCTCGGCGGGATCGTCCTGAGGCACGGCAACCGCAACCGGGTGGAGGCCAACCATCTCGTCGCCGGCACGGAAGGCGTACGGATCTACGGCAACGACCATGTGATCGTCAACAACCACCTCGCGGGTCTGTCCGGCCGGGCCCTGGTGATCGGCAGCGGTTCGGAGCGCGACCACCTGCCCGGCGAGACACCCGAAGCGCGCCGCGGCAACGACGCACCCGACCGGGTCCTCATCGCCCACAACACCCTGGTGAACAACAAGGGCACACTCTCCGGCGAGAGCCAGCGCCCCCACGAGCCGCGCGATGTGACCGTCGCGGACAATCTGTTCGTCGGGGACTCGGGCGAGCTGGTCGCGATGGCGAACACCGTACGGTTCACCTGGTCCGGCAACATCCTGTGGGGTGCCGCCGCCGACGGCAACATCCCCGCCGACGGCTGCACCCGCGTCGACCCGAAGCTGGTCACGGGCCCGGACGGGGTGGCCCGGCTGGCCGCTGACAGCCCGGCGATCGGCGCGGGCACACTGAGGCGGTCACCGGTCACCCACGACATCGACGGGGACCCGCGCGGCCGGCACCAGGACGTGGGCGCCGACGAGTACGCGAAACGGGCACCCAGGCACCGGCCGCTGACCCCGGCCGACGTCGGTCCGCACGCCCGCTGACCACCCGCCCGAACGGGACAGCCGGCCCGGTCCGCCACCGGCTGTCCCCACCATCACCGGTCGGCCGGCGACGTCCAGCGCGGGGGCTGTACGGACCGGCCCGTCACGTACTTGTCGCCACAGGAGGCATCATGCAACGACGCACGTTCCTCAGGGGCACCGCGGTGGCAGCACTCGCCGCTGTGCCCCTCAGCACCTCGATGTCGGTCGACGCTTCGGCGGCCGACACACCGGTCAGCACCCTGGCCGCACTCCAGAGCGCGATCAACAGCGCCGCACCCGGCGACCGGATCATCATGGCCGACGGCACATACACCGTCCCGTCGGGGGGTGCGATCAACGTCTCCGGCAAGAACGGCACCAGCGCCGCGCCGATCACCATCGTGTCCAAGACCCGCGGCGGCGTGGTGCTCAAGGGCGAGCGCAGCTTCGTCTTCGCCGATTCGAGCAACATCACCGTCAGTGGCTTCGCCTTCCGGCAGAGCACCACGATGGAGATCCCGGCGAACTGTTCGTCGATCCGGCTGACCCGCAACGACTTCCAGCACGCGGACGCCGGCGACCCGTACTGGCTCGTCGTGCGGGCGAACGACACGAAGATCGACCGGAACCACTTCCACGACAAGACCACCACCGGCATCTTCCTCGTCGTCGACGGCCCCGGCTCGACCGACATGGCCCAGAACATCCACATCTTCCGGAACTACTTCTCCGACCACTCCTTCGCCGGGGACAACGGCGGTGAGTCGATCCGCCTCGGCGTCAGCGGGCGGGCGCTGTCCGCCGCCCACGCGGTCGTGGAGTACAACCTGTTCGAGCGTGCCAACGGCGACCCCGAGGCCATCTCGGTGAAGTCCTCCGACAACATCATCCGGTACAACACCATCCGCAACAGCCGCGGCGGGATCGTGCTCCGCCACGGCAACCGCTCCCGGGTGGAGAGCAACTACCTGATCGGTGGAGAGGAGGGAGTGCGGCTCTACGGCAACGACCATCTGATCGTCAACAACTACCTCGCTGGACTCTCGAAGCGGGCCCTGGTCGTCGGCAGCGGCACCACCCGCGACCACAACTCGGGCGAGACGCAGGACGAGCGGCGGGGCAACGACGCCTGCGACCGCGCGGTGATCGTGCACAACACCCTGTTCGGAAACTCCAGCATGCTCTCGGGCGAGAGCCGGGCGTACGAGCCCCGGGACGTGGTCATCGCCGACAACCTGCTCGTCGGTGACTCGGGAAGCCTGGTCGCGATGGGGACGACCACCGACTTCACCTGGCAGAGCAACATCCTGTGGGGTGCGGCGTCCAACGGCAACATCCCGTCCGGTGGTTACACCCGTGTGGACCCGAAACTGGTGACGGGCACGGACGGTGTGGCCCGGCTGTCCGCCGGCAGCCCGGCGATCGGCGCGGCCACGCTGCCCGACCCGGGCGTGACCGACGACATCGACGGCGATTCGCGGGGCAGCACGCGCGACATCGGCGCCGACGAGTACGCGACCGCGGCCGCGCTCCGTCGCCCCCTCACGACCGCGGACGTGGGCCCGAACGCATCGTGAGAACTCACCGCTGATCCGGTCCGCCCGCCCGCTCGCCCGGGCGGGCGGACCGAAACCGCCCGGCACGGGCGGAGGAAGAGCCGCCGCAGGACGGCCGGAGGAAGGAAACGCCGTGACAGGCAGGGAGAGCCAGGACCGCGAGGAGCGGGGGCGCGGCACGGTGGACGGCGCTCCGGGCGGTCCACCGGCCGGGCCGGGTACGCCCGTGATCAGGCCGGGGCTGTGCTCGGTCACCTTCCGGCGGCTGCCCGCGCCCGAACTCGCACGCCGCGCCGCCGACGCGGGCCTGGAGGCGGTCGAGTGGGGAGCGGACGTGCACGCGCCGCCGGGGGACCCTGACGCCGTCCGCGTGGCCCGCGAGGCCTCGGACGGACACGGGCTCACCTGCTGCTCGTACGGTTCATACTTCCGCGCCACACCGGACGAGGCCGCCGGGTTCCCCGCGATCGCCCGCGCCGCGGTGCTCCTCGGGGCGCCGCGGGTGCGGGTCTGGGCGGGCGGAGCCGGCTCGCGGGACGCCACACCCGAGGAGCGGAGCGGGACCGTCGCCCGCCTGCGGGAGGCGGCCCGGACCGCCGCCGACCACGGGCTGGAGCTCGCGCTGGAGTTCCACTCGAAGACCCTCACCGACACTGTCGAATCGACCGTCCGACTGCTGGACGAGGTGGGCGCGGACAACCTCCGTACCTACTGGCAGCCACCGCAGGACGCTCCCGACGAGGAGGCACTGGCGGGCCTCACCGCGCTGGTCGACCGGGTCAGCGCGGTGCACGTCTTCTCCTGGTGGCCGGGCAACCACCGACTTCGGCTGGAAGACCGCGAGGCCCTGTGGGCCCGGGTCTTCGGCCTCCTGGACGAACGGCGCGTCCCCATGGACGCGCTCCTGGAGTTCGTGCCCGGCGACGACCCGGCCGTGCTCTCTCGCGAGGCCGGTACGCTGCGGCGCGTCGCGGCTCAGCGCTGAGCGGCGCCCCTACCGACACCCGACATCAGGACGGCACACATGCACATCAAGGAAACCGGCACACTCCTCTTCGTCGGTGACTCCATCACCGACGCGGGCCGCGACCGCGGTGACTCCGCGTCGCTCGGCGGCGGCTACGTCAACGAGATCGCCCGGACCCTGCGTGCCAGGGCGGGCGACGGACCCGTCCCCGCTGTCATCAACCGGGGCATCAGCGGCAACCGCGTGTACGATCTCGAAGCCCGCTGGACCACCGACGTCATCGACCACCGGCCCGACGTGGTCACCGTCAAGATCGGCATCAACGACACCTGGCGGCTCTACGACAGCCAACTCGCCAGCCCCGTCGACAGGTTCGAGGCATGCCTGGACGGCCTCCTCGCGGACACCGTGCGGAAGCTGTCCGCTCGACTGGTCGTCATCACCCCCTTCCTGCTTCCGGTCACCCCGGATCAGGAAAGCTGGTTCGAGGACCTGACGCCCCGTACCGAAGCGGTCCTGCGCGCCGCGGCGGCCAACGGAGCCACGGTGGTCCGCGCGGACCTCGCACTGCGCCGCGCCGCGGAGACGAAGGAAGCCGCGGAGCTGGCCCGGGACGGGGTCCATCCGACCCCCCTCGGCCACCGGATCATCGCCGACGCCTGGCTCGCCGCCGTGGACTCGCGCCTGTTCGGGGAGTAGCAGGGGGAGGTCCACCTGAACATCGATGCGGCAGGCCGTGTTCCGGCGTGCGCGGTGTGACCAGGAGCATCCGGGCGGCCGCGATGCCGCGCCGGCCGAATTCCGGGGACGGCCGGGTGCGACGGCAGGGCCCGGCCGGGACACGCGGGCATCGGCGCGGTTCACCCGCGGCTGCGCGGATCCGGGTCGTACGGTGGCGCGGCCCCACGAAGCGGCGTGAGGCGGGTCACTTTCCGTCGTGATCAGGGCATGGTTCTTCGGACCCGGGGCAGGCGGCCAGCTCGCCGGGGTGTGACCGGCGCGCAGAGCGAACCGGAACCGAAGGGCCAAATACGACGTGTCGGCAGCACAGCAGACCATCCACGTGGGCGGGGAGTGGCGTTCGGCCGTCTCCGGTGCCACGCGCGAGATCATCGACCCCGCCGACGCAGACGTCTTCGCCGTGGTGTCAGAGGGCGGCGTCACCGACACCGATGACGCCGTCGCCGCGGCGCGGGCCGCCTTCGACGACGGCTCCTGGCCGCGTACACCCGTTGCGGAGCGGGCCGCGCTGCTGCGCCGCGTCGCGGCACTGCTGGAGCGGGACCGGGAGAGGATCGGCGTCCTGGAGAGCCAGGACGCGGGCAAGACCCTCGAAGAGGGGCGCGTCGACGTGGACTGTGTGCGCGACGCCTTCGTCTACTTCGCCGACCTCGTCATGAACGAGAGCGGCGGACGCGTCGTCGACGCGGGGTCCGACGAGATCCACAGCGTCGTCGTCCACGAGCCGGTGGGCGTGTGCGCGCTCATCACCCCATGGAACTATCCACTGCTCCAGGCAAGTTGGAAGATCGCCCCGGCGCTCGCCGCCGGTAACACCTTCGTGGTCAAGCCCAGTGAGATCACCCCGCTCACCACGGTCGCGCTGATCGGACTCCTGATGGAGGCCGGACTGCCCCAGGGCGTCGCCAACATCGTCACCGGTGCCGGTGACACCGTCGGCGCCCGTCTCGCCGAACACCCGGACGTCGATCTCGTGTCGTTCACCGGCGGTCTGGCCAGTGGTACGAAGGTGGCCCGCGCCGCCGCCGACACCGTCAAGAAGGTCGCCCTCGAACTCGGCGGGAAGAACCCCAACATCGTCTTCGCCGACGTCTGCGCCACCGACGCGGGCTTCGACACCGCCGTCGACCAGGCGCTCAACGCCGCCTTCATCCACAGCGGCCAGGTCTGTTCCGCCGGTTCCCGCCTCATCGTCGAGGAGCCGCTGCGCGAGCGTTTCGTCGCCGAACTCGCCCGCCGCGCCGGGAGGATCCGCCTCGGCCGCGGCACCGACCCGGGCGTCGAGTGCGGGCCGCTCGTCTCCGCACAACAGCTCGCGAAGACCGAGGACTTCGTCGCATCCGCCCTCGCGGAGGGCGCCGTGCTCCGGGCAGGTGGCTCACGGCCCGAGGGACCCGGCTACTTCTACCGCCCCACCGTCCTCGACCGGTGCGACCGCCGGATGCGCGTCGTCCGCGAGGAGGTCTTCGGCCCCGTGCTGACCGTAGAGACCTTCCGCACCGAGGACGAGGCCGTCACCCTCGCCAACGACACCGAGTACGGGCTCGCGGGCGCCGTGTGGACCGCCGACGCGGGCCGCGCCCGGCGCGTCGCGGGACGGTTGCGCCACGGCACCGTCTGGATCAACGACTTCCACCCCTACCTCCCGCAGGCCGAATGGGGTGGCTTCGGGAAGTCCGGCATCGGCCGCGAACTGGGCCCCACCGGACTCGCCGAGTACCGCGAGGCCAAGCACATCTACCAGAACCTCGCTCCGCGCCCCGTGCGCTGGTTCGCGGGCTGAGACGCGGGCGACAGACGCCACGCACATGCCGCACGTGACGCGAGGCGCACGGGCATGGGACGCGACAGACGCGACAGACGCGACGGACACCAGGCGGGCAACCGGTGCGATCCGGCGAACAGGCGCACCCCGCACGATCGAAGCAACGCACGCAACCGAAGCAACCGCGCCCAACGGAGCAGAGGGAAACGAGCACATGACCGAGAACCACGTCTACGACTACGTCTACGACTACGTCGTCATCGGCGGCGGCACCGCCGGATCGGTGATCGCCTCCCGGCTCACCGAGAACCCGGACACCACCGTCGCCGTCATCGAGGGCGGCCCCACCGATGTCGGACGGGACGACGTCCTCACCCTGCGCCGCTGGATGGGCCTCCTCGGCGGTGAACTGGACTACGACTACCCGACGACCGAGCAGCCGCGCGGCAACTCGCACATCCGCCACAGCCGCGCCCGGGTGCTCGGCGGCTGTTCGTCCCACAACACCCTCATCGCCTTCAAGCCCCTGCCGGCCGACTGGGACGAGTGGGCCGACGCGGGCGCCGAGGGATGGGACGCGGCGTCGATGGACCCGTACTTCGCCAGGCTCCGCAACAACATCGTTCCCGTCGGCGAGGCCGACCGGAACGCCATCGCCCGCGACTTCGTCGACGCCGCACAGGCCGCGCTGGGCGTGCCGCGCGTCGAGGGTTTCAACAAGCGGCCGTTCCACGAGGGCGTCGGTTTCTTCGACCTCGCCTACCACCCGGAGAACAACAAGCGCTCCTCGGCCTCCGTGGCGTATCTGCACCCGTTCCTGGACCGGCCCAACCTCCATATCGCCCTGGAGACCTGGGCGTTCGGACTTGAGCTGGAAGGGACCAGGGCCACCGGTGTGCGGGTGCGCACCGAGGACGGCGCGGAACACCTCGTACGGGCCCGGCGCGAGGTGCTGGTGTGCGCGGGCGCCGTGGACACGCCCCGGCTGCTGCTGCACTCCGGCATCGGGCCCCGCGCCGATCTGGAGAAGCTGGGCATCCCCGTCGTGCACGACCTGCCGGGCGTCGGCGAGAACCTCCTCGACCACCCCGAGTCGGTCATCGTCTGGGAGACCGACGGGCCGATTCCGGAGAACTCCGCGATGGACAGCGACGCGGGTCTGTTCGTACGCAGGGACCCGGAGGCCGACGGGCCGGACCTGATGTTCCACTTCTACCAGATCCCGTTCACCGACAACCCCGAACGGCTGGGCTATCGGCGGCCGCCGCACGGAGTGTCGATGACCCCCAACATCCCCAAGCCGCGCAGTCGCGGACGCCTGTATCTGACCAGCGCCGACCCCGAGGTCAAGCCCGCCCTCGACTTCCGGTACTTCACCGACGAGGACGACTACGACGGCCGCACCCTCGTCGACGGCATCCGCATCGCCCGCCGCATCGCGGCCCAGGAACCGCTCGCCGGCTGGCTCGGGCGCGAGGTCTGTCCGGGGCCGGAGCTCACCTCCGACGAGGAGCTCGGCGAGTACGCGCGCAAGGTCGCGCACACCGTCTACCACCCGGCCGGGACCTGCCGGATGGGCGCCGCTGACGACGAACTCGCCGTGGTGTCACCCGATCTGAGGATCCGTGGCCTGGACGGCATCCGGATCGCCGACGCCTCCGTCTTCCCGACGATGACGACCGTCAATCCGATGATCGGCGTGCTGATGATCGGGGAGAAATGCGTGGACCTGCTGGGAGGCAACGCCTGATGACCACCGAGCCGCCCGTCCTGTCCGGGCAGTCCGTTCCTTCCGGGCCGCCCGTGTTCTCCGTACGCGAGCTGTGGAAGGTCTTCGGCCCGAAGGCCGGCCGCGTGCCGGCGGATCCGGATCTCGCCGCGCTCGGCACGGCCGCCCTGCGTGAACGAACCGGCTGTACCGCTGCCGTGCGCGATGTCTCGTTCGACGTCCGCAAGGGGGAGGTCTTCGTCGTCATGGGTCTGTCCGGCTCCGGGAAGTCGACGCTGGTGCGCTGCCTGACCCGGCTGATCGAGCCCACCTCAGGCTCGATCGCGATCGACGGCGAGGACGTGCTGTCGATGGACGCCTCCCGGCTGCGCCGGCTGCGCCGCCACCGGGCCGCGATGGTCTTCCAGCACTTCGGGCTGCTGCCGCACCGGACGGTCCTGGACAACGTCGCGTACGGACTGGAGATCCAGGGAGTAGCGCGCGCCGAACGGCGGGAACGGGCAGCGGAGTTCGTCACCAAGGTCGGCCTCGAAGGCATGGAGCACCGCCGGCCCGCCCAGCTCTCCGGCGGCCAGCAACAACGGGTCGGGCTGGCCCGGGCCCTGGCCGTGGACCCCGAAGTGCTGCTGTTCGACGAGCCGTTCAGCGCACTGGACCCATTGATCAGACGCGACATGCAGGAGGAAGTCGTACGGCTGCACGGCGAGGAGGGCCGCACGATGGTCTTCATCACGCACGACCTCGGGGAGGCGCTGAAACTCGGCGACCGGATCGCGCTGATGCGGGACGGCCGGATCGTGCAGCTCGGCACACCCGAGGAGATCGTGGGCGCGCCCGCGGACGACTACGTACGCGACTTCGTCCGCGACGTGCCGCGCGAACAGGTCATGACCGTGCGCTCGGCGATGCGCCCGGCCGGGACCGCCGAGACGGACAACGGGCCGGCGCTGGCTCCCGACGCGACGGTCCACGAGGCCATCGAGGCCGTCGTCCGCAGCGGCGGGACCGCCCGCGTCGTCGAGGACGGCCACTGCCTGGGCGTGGTCGGCCACGCGGACCTGCTCGGCGTGGTCGCGGGAATCGCCCCGCGGAAGGAGGCGGCCTGATGCCCGCGCACACCACCTGGGGCCCGCCGGGCCCGCGCCCCGCGCGCGCGGCCGCGACCGCGCGTGCGGCGGACACGACGGGGAGGCGGACCCGATGAGCACCACCGCCACCCCCGCCGGGACCGGCGCACCGCTGACCGCCGTCGTCGCCCGGCACCGCAGCGCACTCGTCGCGGGCACGGCCCTCGTCGCGCTCCTCCTGGGCGCCGTACTCCTGGACGGCGGCGGCTGGCCCGCACGCCTCGGCGTCGACCTGTCCGGGCCGCTCGGCGACGCCAGCGACTGGATCATCGACAACCGGGACAGCCACCCGCTCTTCCTGTACTTCTTCGGCCACATCAGCAACGCCGTGGTGCTCTCCGTGCGCGCCGTCTACCTGGTGCTCCTCGCCGCAGGCTGGGCGGGGGTCACGGCCGGGGCCGGCCTCGTCGCCTGGCGCCTCGCAGGCCTCCGCCCTGCGCTCACCGCCGTCGCCGCGTTCGCCGTGTGCGGGCTGCTCGGCATGTGGGTCCCCACCATGCAGACCCTCGCGCTGATGGCCGTCGCCGTGGCCGCGTCCGTGCTGCTCGGCGCGGCGCTCGGGCTCGCCGCCGGACTCTCCGACCGTGTGCACCGGTCACTGCGCCCGGTGCTCGACACCATGCAGGTGCTGCCCGCCTTCGCGTATCTGCTCCCGGTCGTGCTGGTCTTCGGCATCGGCGTGCCGGCCGCGGTGCTCGCCACCGTCGTCTACGCGGCCCCGCCCATGGCCCGGCTGACCGCGCTCGGCCTGCGCGGCGCGGACGCCGGGGTGATGGAGGCCGCCGCCTCGCTCGGCGCGACCGGCCGGCAGCGGCTGCTGACCGCCCGGCTCCCGCTGGCCCGCAAGGAACTCCTGCTCGGCGTCAACCAGTCGATCATGATGGCGCTCTCGATGGCCGTGATCGCGTCCGTGATCGGCGCGGGCGGTCTCGGTGACCGGGTGTACCAGGCCCTCGCCTCCGTCGATGTGGGTGCGGCGCTCGCCGCCGGTGTGCC
Organism: Streptomyces sp. NPDC002403; assembly: GCF_053593015.1. Classification (NCBI taxonomy): domain Bacteria; kingdom Bacillati; phylum Actinomycetota; class Actinomycetes; order Kitasatosporales; family Streptomycetaceae; genus Streptomyces; species Streptomyces sp. NPDC002403. Next base: position 260,303 of record NZ_JBSFBQ010000003.1, read on the forward strand.
GGTCGTCCTGCTCGCCGTCGTCCTCGACCGTGTCACCGGCGCGGCGGGGGAGCGGATCGGTGCCGGGCCCGCCCGGGGCACCGGCCTCGGCCGGGCCGTCGCGGCGGCCGGCACGGTCGCCGCCGCGCTCGTCGGCCGCCTCACCGGACGGCTGTCGTGGCCGGACGCCTGGACGGTGGACATCGCGGATTCGGTCAACCGCGCCGTCGACTGGATGACCGCGCACCTGTACTCCGGGATCCCCGTGATCGGCGGCACCGCCGACTGGGCCGCCCGCTTCACCACCTGGGTCCTCGACCCGGTGCGCGACGGCCTGCAATGGCTGCCGTGGTGGGCCGTACTGGTCCTGGTGGGGCTCGTCGCGCAGCTCATCGGCACCTGGCGCACCGCGCTGACCGCCGTGCTCGCGATGGCCGCGATCGGGGTGCTCGGGGTGTGGGACCCGGCGCTGGACACCCTCTCGCAGGTGCTGGCCGCGGTCGCCGTCACACTCCTCGCCGGAGTCGCCACCGGTGTCACCGCGGCCCGCATCCCCCGTCTGGAGCGGCTGTTGCGGCCCGTGCTCGACGTCTTCCAGACGATGCCGCAGTTCGTGTACCTCATCCCGGTGGTCGCGCTGTTCGGTGTCGGCCGGGCACCCGCCACCGCCGCGGCCGTGGTGTACGCGCTGCCCGCCGTCGTCCGCATCACCACACAGGGCATGCGTGCCGTGGACCCGGTCGCGCTGGAGTCGTCCCGCTCGCTCGGGGCGACAGGCTGGCAGCAGCTGCGACAGGTCCAACTCCCCCTGGCACGACCGGCGTTGCTGCTGGCCGTCAATCAGGGTGTGGTCCTCGTCCTCGCCGTCGTCATCATCGGAGGCCTGGTCGGCGGCGGTGCGCTCGGCTACGAGGTGGTGTTCGGGCTGGCCCAGGGCGACCTGGCGACCGGTCTCGTCGCGGGCGCGGCGATCGTATGCCTCGGGCTGATGCTGGACCGGGTCACACAGCCCGCCGGGAGGGAGAGCCGGAATGCGTAGACGCACCATCGCCGCCGCCACCGCGTTCGGGCTGCTGGCCCTGACGGGCTGCGGTGCCGCGGACATGACCAAGCAGTCGTCCCCGTACGCCGACGCGCACGGCGCGAGGACCGTGACCCTCTCCGTCCAGTCGTGGGTGGGCGCGCAGGCCAACACGGCCGTCGCCGGATACCTGCTGGAGCACGAGTTGGGATACCGCGTCGACACCGTCCAGATCGACGAGGTCCCGGCCTGGGACGCGCTCAGCCAGGGCCGCGTCGACGCGATCCTGGAGGACTGGGGCCACCCGGAGCAGGAACAGCGGTACGTCGCCGACAAGAAGACCATCGCGCCGGGCGGCGAACTCGGGGTGACCGGCCACATCGGCTGGTTCGTACCGAAGTACTTCGCCGAGGCCAATCCGGACGTGACGGACTGGAAGAACCTCGACAAGTACGCCGGCCGGCTCCGCACCGCGGAGAGCGGCGGCAAGGGCCAGCTCCTGGACGGCTCGCCCTCCTACGTCACCAACGACAAGGCACTGGTGCGGAATCTGGACCTGGACTACCAGGTGGTGTTCTCCGGCTCCGAGGCGGCGCAGATCACGCAGATCAAGCAGTTCGCCAAGGAGAAGAAGCCGTTCCTCACCTACTGGTACAAGCCGCAGTGGCTGTTCGAGCAGGTCCCGATGACGGAGGTGAAGCTGCCCGCGTACACGGAGGGTTGCGACGCCGACCCGGAGAAGGTGGCGTGCGCGTACCCGCACACTCCGCTGCGGAAGTTCCTCAACGCCCGGTTCGCGGACGGGGGCGGCGGGGCCGCCGAGTTCCTGAAGAAGTTCCGCTGGACGACACGGGCACAGAACGAGGTGGCGCTGATGATTGCCGATCAGAAGCTGTCGCCCGAGGAAGCCGCGCAACGGTGGGTGAGGAGGAACGAGTCCGTCTGGCGGGCGTGGCTGCCCCGCTGAGCACCGGGTTCCGGGCACCCGGACGGATGCCGGGCCGGTCGTCGGCCCGGCATCCGCCCAACGGCGCGTCGGGCCCGATGCCCGGATCAGGTGCTGGTGTGCAGCGGAACCGTCAGCTGCTTGAGCCAGGTTCCGGTGGTGAAGTCACGGGCCTTGATGACGACGGAGTGGGGACCGACCTCGACCTGGAGCCCCTGGTTGAACGCATCGCCGAGGGAGACCTCGCCGCCCTTGCCGTCGTCCATCCAGCCCACCTGGACGGCCGAGGTGTTCACCACGGTGAACCCTTCGAGGTTGCCGGTGCCCGGGACGACCCGGCGCACCACCCAGTCGGACAGGTTGAGGTCCCAGTGGGTGTGCCCGGAGAAGAGGAACACGTCCTTGTGGCGGCCCAGGACCGACAGCAGCCGGTCGGGCTGGAGGTAGTCGTTGAGGTAGAGCTTGTTGTGCGTGCCCGACACCGTGTTGGGCAGCGGGTGGTGGGTCAGCACCATGACGGGCCTGCGGCGGCGCGCCCAGTACGCGAGCCGGTCCTCCAGCCACGTGAACTGCTCGTCGCTGATCCACACCTCGTCCCACAGCTTCGCGTCGTGGTAGTGGGAGTAGCGCTCGGTGCCCAGGCTGAGCACGGGGATGCTGCCGAACGACGTCTCCGCGTACACCTTGTTGCGCTCCGCGAAGCTGTAGAAGCTGCGGAAGAGGGAGTCCTCGGTGGTGCCGTTGGGCCAGGTCGCCTGGGCGAGCGTGTTGGGGTCGCTGTACTTCGGAACGTAGAACTCGTGGTTGCCGATGGCCCACGCGATGTTCTTGGGGTGCGGGTGCCGGCCGAGGGTCTGACGGACCGCCGCGTACTCGAAGTCGTAGCCGCGAGGTGTGATGTCGCCGGCTATACCGAGGCCGGCGCTGTCGGGGTTGATGCGGTGCAGATCGTCCAGGGCCTTGCCGAAGTCGGCGAGATCGCCCTGGATGTCACTGATGATGTTGAACCGAACCGTCCGGCCCCTGTCGGGCCGGTGCTCGGCGGCCTCGGCCGCCGGCGCCGTGAGCCCCGCGCCGGCGGCGAGCGCACCGCCCACCAGCGACGCGGTGCCTGTGGTGGCCATGAACGATCTGCGATCCATCGGTACTTCCTTCGTCTGTGCGCCCCCGTGCGAATGGGACGCGGGGAGTGTCGCCGCTCAGGATGGCCCGATGGGATACCGCGGATGGCCGTGGCCTGAACTGTCCGGCCCGGCGATGGTCAGCCCTTGACGGGCCTCAGTCAAGATCCTCCGGCGATGGAGTCATTCCGTGCGGTACGCGTCGACGACGGTCTGGGTGAGGGTGCGTCCGCCGGTGTCGGTCAGTTCCGCGCGCAGCGAGACGCCGGTGCCCGCGCCGGGGTTGTGGACGATGACGGCGCCGCGCTCGACCGGCACCCGGGTCCACGAGGAGCCGCCGTCCACGGAGACCGACACGGCCAGCGAGCGGACGTTCCCGTTCGCGGCGGCGCCCTGCACGGCGACCGGGACACGGAGCGCCGCGCCGGCCGCGGCGGTGCCGGTGGGGCTGAGCGAGGGGGAGAACCGAACGGCGCTCACCGGGACCGGGGCCGGACCGGTGGTCGTTGCCGAGGCGAAGGTCCACGAAGCGGTCACACGGGTGGCGGCGCCGGGCGCACCGGTGCGCTTCACCGTGCTGGTGAGCCGGTACGCCGCCTGCCCGGGCGGCACGGTGAAGTCGGCCCGCCCGGGCGCACCGGCCTGCGTGCCCACGAGCACGCCGTCGCGGTGCAGTGTGGTCGAGGCAGTGGCGTACGGCGGCGACGACGGCACATGGCCGCCGCCGTCCATGAGCAGTGGAACGTCCAGGGTCAGCCTGTCGCCGTCGCGCACGACGGCGGGGCGGCCGGTGAGGCCGGGGCCGAAGACGGCGTTGTCGAAGACGTGGGTGGTGGTGCTTCCGGCCCGCACCACGATGTCCTCCGCGGAGTAGCGGTTCGTCGCCGCGCCGGGTGCGCGGGGAGCCATGTAGGTGATGTCCCAGGCGCCGCGTTCGGGGGTTACGAGATAGGTGGCGGTGCCGGGAGTGACCAGGGCCCGGGAGGCCCCGACGGTCAGTCCGGTACTCGGCTGGAGGTCGACGGAGCCGGTTCCCGCGGTGCCCGGCCGGGCACCGCCGAGGACCTTCACGGTGGCGAGGTCCTCGGCGCAGGGGTGCCGGGTGAGCCCGGTGAGGGCGCGGGTGCCGGTGAAGATGTACCCGAGCCCGTAGTCGGCGCCCGCGGACGTCCAGTACGCGTCGAACCACTGCTTCACCGATCCGGCCTCGGCGTCGGGGCCCAGGTGGGCGACGCGGAGATTCGCCGTGGAGGAGATCAGGTTGACGAGCCGTTCGGCGCCCTGGTGCCCGACCTCGACGACCATCGCGCTGTGCAGGAAGCGCGCCGAGGGATCGGGCGGCCGCACGTCGACGGGGGCGGTGGTCCGCGCGTCGACGGTGACGGTGGTGTCGCGGTCCAGGTCCAGACGCGGCTGAACGATCCAGTCCGTGCCGCCCGCGCCGTCGCCGGAGGTCAGCGAACTGCTCAGCAGATAACGGCCCTTGGGCAGGCGAACGGTGACGGTGCCGGAGGCGTCGTACGGCTGGACGGCCTCGTCGGCACCCGCACCGGAGATCCCCGTCACGGTGGTCTCGTACGTACCCGTCGGCCGGCCGGTGCGGTCGAGGTGCTTGATCGTGAGGGTGTAGGTCTGCGGTTCCGCGGCGAAAGCGGCGGTGTCCAGAGCGGGCGTCGCGCTGCCGACCACGGCCACGGCGACAGCCATGGTCCGCAGCACACTGCGGCGGGGCAGGGAGGAATTGTTCATGACCTGCACTGCTCCGCCGGGGCGCGGAGTTCCCGTGAGCCGTGTCACACCGGACGAGACGTCACGGATCCGGGGCAGCGCGTGTGGTGCACGTCACGGGAACCTGCGCAACGGACGTGGCAGAGCAGAGTGTGGAATCACTCATGAGGAATCGCTTCCGCCGCGGGGACCGCAGCGCCTTGGGAGAGCTGTACGACGAGCACTCCCAGGTGCTGTACCGCTATGCCCTTCGCGTGACCGGCGACTGGGCGGAGGCCGAGGACGTCGTCTCGGCGACCTTCCTGGAGGCCTGGCGCAGCCGGGAGAAGCTGCACCCCGAGGGGGACAGCCTGCGCCCCTGGCTGCTGGGCATCGCCACCAACATCATGCGCCGCAGCGCACGCTCACGCCGGCTCCGGGACATCGCACTCGCCCGCGTCCCGGAACGCGGCTCCGTGCCGGACTTCGTCGACGACCTCGTCACACACCTCGCGAATTCCGAGCAACTGCTCGCGGCCCACACCGCGCTTGCCCGGCTGCGCCGCCACGACCGGGAGGTCTTCACCCTCGTGGTGTGGGAGGGCCTGGAGTACGCGGCCGCCGCCGAGGCACTCGGCGTACCGGTCGGCACCGTCCGCTCGCGTCTGTCCCGCGCCCGCACCCGACTGCGTGAACTCGCCGACGCCGAGGCCCGGTCCGCACGTGCGCGCTCCCGGCGGTCCGAAGCCGGTCGCCCGGCCACGGAGGCGGGCGGCGAAGCCGGTGCCACCCCCGACAAGCCCGCACCGGGCCGCATCCCCGCGGCCCGCTCGTTTCGCCAGGAGAACCACGGATGAACGCCACCCCGCGGCACCCCACGGACCACCCGTCCGAGGAGAACGAACGCCTCGCCCTCACCGGTCTGCTGCCCCCGCCGCAGGTCCCCGGTCTGACTCCCGACCGTGAACTGCTGCTGAAGCGGGCACTGCTGGCCGAGGCCGCCGGCCCGGCCCGCCGCCCCGCGCGCCCGCGCCGACCATTGCTCCGGGTCCTGGCACCGGTCGTCGTCTGCGCCCTGGTGGCCGGCGTCGTCGTGGTGGTGAACCTCCCGGACGCGCCCCGACGGGGCCCCGCCACGGTCGCGGGCGGCGGCGCCTCCCGTGCGACCGAAGCGACACGCCTCCTCGACCGCATCGCACTCGCCGCCGCCACCGAGCAGCGGACGGCGGTCCGTGCCGATCAGTTCGTGTACATCGAGAGCAAGGTCGCCTACGCGGCGCAGAGCGCCGGGGGAGGCCCCGTGACGATGCCTCCCGTGCACACACGGCAGGTGTGGCTCTCCGCCGACGGCAGCCGCCCCGGCCTGCTGCGCGAGGCGGGCGAGCCCGACACCCGGCTCGGCGCCGACGGACCGGTCGGCACGGTCGACGGCCCGGGGGCAACGCCCCGTCCCGGCACCCTGCACGCTTCGGGCCCGTCGGTCGGCAACCCCACCCACACCTACGTCGCGACCCTGCCCACCGACCCCGACGCCCTGCTGGAACTGATCCGGGACGAGACCCGGGGACAGGGCCAGGACCCGGACCAGCGGGCGTTCACCGCGATCGGTGACCTGCTGGCCGAGACCTGGGCACCACCGAGGGTCGGCGCCGCGCTCTACCGGGCCGCCGCGAAGATCCCCGGGGTCACGGTCGTCCGCGCCGCCGGCGACGCCGCGGGACGCGAAGGCGTCGCCGTCGCCCGTACGGCACAGGGGCGGCAGACGCAGTGGGTCTTCGACCGGACCACGTACGCGTTCCTCGGGGAACGCACGGTCCTCGCCGAAGCCGGTGACGCCGGTCCGGCCGGAACCGTCCTCGGCACCTCCGCGGTCCTCACCGCGGCCGCCGTCGACCGCGCGGGCGAGACACCCTAGCGGTCGAGCGCCAGGGACCCCGAGGCCCGGCCGGCCGACCGGTGCGGCCGGCCGGCCGGAAGGGACGGCGTACGGAATCCGGCCGTCTCAGGACTCCTCGTCCTCCGCGCGGCGCTCGCCCTCCGCCTGGGACGGCTGGGTGCGCATGGTGGCGGGGTGTCGCTCATCTGCGGGATCCCGGTCCTCGTCCAGCCTCTCGCCCTCGGCCTGGGACGGGGTCGGGTACTCGATGTTCTCCCTCATGGCAGCCTCCGCGATCGGAACGCGTGCCTACACAACGAGCGTATCGCTTACCTCCGGCCGGCGGCCCGCGAGGCGGCCGCGGCAAGGCGGCGGCGCATCGGAACCGCGTGGACGGCGGCGGCGACCACCATGCCGACGGGGGCGCGAGCCCGGTTCCGCCCGCCGCACGCGCGCCGGCGGGCCCACGTGGTGCCGAGTGCTGACACACCGGACGGCCGCTGCGGGACCGGTCGCCGACGCCATGAGCTTGTTGAACGACAACGGGCCGAGGCGATGAGGGCGAAGCCGCCGAGGACCGCAGCCCACAGCGCGCCGCCGATGACCAGGCAGAGATCGTTGACGTTCGCCGGGGCCCGGACGGAGAACAGCTCGCGGGGGCGTCCATGACGTTCCCGTTCGGGAACGTGGTCGATGCCATGGGCCTCGATGCGTTTGGCCTGGTCGGACGCCGGATGCGGATCAGGGGCATCTGTCCGGGGATTGTGGAAGTCGTGTACGCCTCCGCGTGGTGGGCGGGCCCACCCACGTAGTTGCCTATTGGTCGGCCGCTCAATAATATCGGTTCCATGACGTCAAGGGCTGCAGGGCATCACCCTGCGCCGGATCGGGGAGCGCCTCGGTGCAGGCCCGGCGGGGTGCAGGACGCCGCCGTCGAACGCCTCTCACACCTCTCCGTCACCCACTGACCCGTCCTCAAGGAGTCCGCCCGTGCACCCCGGCCTCGTCCTTCTCTCCGCCCGTCTCCTCGATGTCGTCACCGGGAAGCTGCTCCCGCAGACCGCCCTGGCCGTGTCCGGCGGCCGGATCTCCGCACTCGACGACGACGCGCGCATCCGCGCCCTCGCGGGCCCGGCGACCACGGTGATCGACCTCAAGGGCGCCGTGGTGACACCCGGGCTCGTCGACGGCCACATCCACCCCGTCATGGGCGCCGAACTCACCCGAGGCCTGGACCTGTCCGGGTGCACCACCCTCGACGAGGTACGCCAGGCCCTGGCGCGGGAGGTCCGTTCGCCGGCGCCCGGGGCGTGGCTGCACGGCTGGGGCCTGGACCCGAACGTCTTCGGCGACCGGCCCGTCGCCTCCGACGCCCTCGGACCGGTACTGGACGGCGTCCCGGCGCTCCTGCTGCTCTTCGACGCCCACTCCATGCTCGCCAGCCCCCGCGCGCTGGAACTCGCCGGTGTCGACGGGCCCCGCCGGTTCGAGCAGAACGCCGAGATCGTGTGCGACGAGGCGGGCCGCCCCACCGGGCTGCTGCTGGAGGACGCCGCCTGCGAACTCGTCGAGCGGGCGGCACCGCAGATCGACCCCGCAGAGCGCCGCGCCCGCCTCGCCTCGGCGCTGCGCGACGTGGCCGCCTCCGGGCTCACCGGCGGCCACGTCATGGACGCCAACGGCGAGAGCCTGTCGCTGTACGCCGAGCTCGAAGAGGCGGGCGAACTGCCGCTGCGTCTGCGGGTCGCCCCCTGGTGCCGGCCCGGGGCCGACAGCCGCACCGTGTCGGAGCTGATCGCACAGCAGGGCACGGGCGGCCGGCTGTGGGAGGTGGCCGGCGTCAAGCTCTTCATGGACGGCACCGTCGACAACGGCACCGCCTGGCTGGAGCGGCCCGACTGCCACGGCGAGTCGACCCACTCCTTCTGGCCCGACCCCGTGTCCTTCACCGAGATCATCGGCGAGTTCCACCGGGCCGGTGTGCCCACCGCCACCCACGCCATCGGCGACGCGGCGGTGCGCCATGTCCTGGACGCCGTGGAGAAGGCGACGACCGACGAGTACCGCGGAGTCCGGCACCGGATCGAGCACATCGAAACCGTCCCCGACGACACCGTGCGCCGCTTCGCCGGACTCGGTGTCATCGCATCCATGCAGCCCACGCACTGCTGTGACTTCACCCGCGCCGACCACACCGACAACTGGTCCCGGCGGCTCGGCGAGGAGCGCGCCGCGCGCGCCTGGCGCTGCCGCGACCTGTGGGACGCGGGCGCCGCCGTCGTCCTCGGCTCCGACTGGCCCGTCGCCCCCTACCCCCCGCTCACGGTGATGGCCGGAGCACGCCACCGCCGCCCCACCCGCGACCTCACCCAGCCCCCGCACGGCCCCGACCAGGCCCTCACCGCCCTCGAAGCGCTCCAGGCCATGACCCTCAACCCGGCCTGCGCGGCGGGCGAGGAACACGAGGCGGGACGCCTGGCCATCGGCCACCGCGCGGACCTCACCGTGTTCGCGGACAATCCGCTCACCACGCCCGCCGCCGATCTGGCCGGTCTTCCCGTCGTGTTCACCGTGGTCGACGGCCGCGCCACCCACCGCGACACCGCACTGTGAGGAAGTGAGGGGCGAGGCATCCCGGCGGACGGCCCTCGCCCCTCGCCCCCGCTCACGGCTCTCTCCTCACTCCTGGGCCGGGGCCCCGAAGACGCGCTGACCGCCGACGTACGTGGCCTCGATGCGCAGCGAAGCGAGTTCGGCCGGGGCCACGGCGTAGGGGTCGCGGTCGAGAACGATCAGGTCCGCGAGGTGGCCGGCCCGCAGAACGCCGGTGTCGTCGAGCCGGTTGACGTACGCGGAGCCCGCTGTGTACGCGCGCAGGGCTGTCGTCAGGTCGAGCCGCTGAGCGGGGAGGAACGGCGGCCGGTCCCCGCCGGGAACGATCCGGTTGACCGCCACATGGATGCCTTCCAGCGGGTCGGCGGAGCTGACGGGCCAGTCGCTGCCGGCGGCCAGCGGCGCGCCGGTGCGGTGCAGGTCGCCGAACGGGTACTGCCAGGAGGCGAGTTCGCCGCCGAGGAACGGGATGGTGAGCTCGTCCATCTGCGGTTCGTGGGCCGCCCACAGCGGCTGCAGGTTGGCGACCGCACCGAGCCGCGCGAAGCGCGGCACGTCGTCGGGGTGCACGACCTGGAGGTGAGCCAGGTGGTGGCGGTTGCCGCGCGGCCCGTTGGTCTCCAGCGCGAACTCGACCGCGTCGAGCGCCTCACGGACGGCCCGGTCGCCCAGCGCGTGGAAGTGGACCTGGAAGTCCAGGGAGTCGAGCTCGGCGACGTACCCGCGCAGCGCCTCGGGGTCGACGAAACTGAGGCCCGAATCGGCCGTGGCGCAACCGCAGGAGTCCTTGTACGGGGCGGTCATGGCGGCGGTGTGGTTCTCGGCGATGCCGTCCTGCATGATCTTGACCGTGCCGGCGCGGAACCGGCCCTCGCGCAGGGCCTCGCGGCGCTCGACGAGACGGGGGATCTGCTCGGCGCCGGCGTCCCTGTCCCACCACAGGGAGCCGTTGACCCGGGCGGTCAGCAGACCGCGCCCGGCCGCTGTGGAATAGGCGGCCGAGACATCGGGGTGCCCGCCGTACTCGCCGAGCAGGGCGTCCTGCCAGGCGGTGATGCCGTACGAGTGCAGCAGCCGCTGGGCCCGCAGCAGACCGTCGACCAGGTCGTCCGAGGTGGGCCGGGGCGCGGCGCGCCCGACGAGCTCGACCGCGCCCTCCTGGAGCATGCCCGACGGAGAACCGTCGGCTTCGCGTTCGACGCGTCCGTCCGAGGGGTCCGCGGTCGAGGCGGTCACACCGGCCAGCTCCAGTGCCAGGGTGTTGGCCCAGGCCCCGTGATGGTCCCGGTTGACCAGCAGCACGGGCCGGTCGGGCACGATCTCGTCGAGCATGTGCCGGCTCGGCAGGCCGCCGGGGAAACTCTCCATCGACCAGCCGCCACCGGTGATCCAGGGCCGATCGGGGTGGGCGGCCGCGTACTCCGCGATCCGGCGGCGGTACTCGGCCGGGTCCGTCGTCCCCGTCAGATCGCACGTTCCCAGCTCCAGGCCGCCGAACACGGCGTGGACATGGGCATCCTGGAAGCCCGGCAGCGGCGCCCGCCCCGCCAGGTCGACGACCCGGGTGTCCGGGCCGATCAACTCGCGCACCTCCGCACCGCCGACCGCGCTGATCCGCTCCCCGGTCACCGCCAGAGCCGTGGCGCCGGTGCACGAACGATCCATGGTGATCACGGAGCCTGAGGTGAAGACGAGATCTGCGTGGCTCATCGAGGGGTACTCCTTGCGGTGCTGGTTCGACGGGGCGGCTGCGGTCGCGGTGCCGGGCGCGGTGCGGGTGGCGGCAGCGTGGCAGGGGAGCGAAGGCAAAGTCAACGGCGATGACAACGAGGTTGACCCACGCGTGCCGGGGGTTTGGCGCGCCGGGGTGCGACGGGCGGCAGAATGGGCCCGGGGCCGACCGGAGCGAGGGGCGTGCGCAGTGGAGTCAGACACGGGGAAACGGGCCGCGGGGAAGCGCGCCGGCTCCGGCCGTCCGCGGCCGTCGCTCAGCCCTCGGCTGATCGTGGAGGCGTGCCTCGGACTGATGGACACCGAGGGTGCCGAAGCCCTGACGTTCCGCCGGATCGGCGCCCAGCTGGGCGCCGACCCCACGGCCCTCTACCGGCACTTCCGCAACAAGGACGATCTGCTGCTCGCGGTGGCGGACCATCTGCTGGAGGAGGGCCTCGAAGGGTTCGAACCCTCCGACGACTGGCGGCAGACGCTGCGCGGCCTGTTCATCCGCATCCACAAGGTCTATCTCTCGCACCCGCGGGCCGCCGTGCTCGCCACGGTACGCATCACGCGGCGACCGGCCGAGATGAGGGTCATCGAGATGACCCTCACCGCGCTGTCCGGCGCCGGATTTCCGCCCGAGGAGGCGGTGCGCCACTACCGTGCGCTGGTGGACTCCGTTCTGGCCTGGTCGTGCATGGGCGCCACGTACTGCACGCTCGACGCGCACACCCGCCGCGGCGACGAGTCCGCGTGGTCCGGCGAGTACGCGGCCGTGCCCGCCGCCACCCACCCCCGTATCGCGGCGGCGGCACCCTACTTGGCCTCGGTGGAGGACGACGCCAACTTCCGTTTCGCGCTGGACCTGATGCTGGACGCCATCGCCGCCCGCGCCCCCTCGAACCCGGCCTGAGTCGTCAGGCGGGTCGCCGTACGCCGATCCGGTCGATGGCACATGACCCGGGTGCGCCGGTGCTGTCGGGGTGCTGTCCGAGGTGGGTCAGGCGGAGCGTGTTGGTTCCCGCGGCGGCGGCGATCGTTAACCTGTTCCATCCCGCCACGAGGCGGGACGCAACAGGGGTGGGACATGGACAGAAGAATCGCCGCGCTCGCCGCGGTGGGAGCGGTCGCCGCAGCCGTCATGGTGGCGCCGGCCGCACACGCGGAGGGGCGCGGTGACATCCGGGTCACCAGGACCGTCGTGAATGACGGCGGCAACGTGATCGTCGGGATCCAGAACGTCAAGCGATTCCTGATCACCATGACGATCAAGGACGACTCGGGGGTGAAGAAGGTCAGCTCGGTGTCCGCGTTCAACCGGACCAATGGCTACGGACCGGTGGACCACCTCGGTACGACATGCAGGAAGACCAGCGCGACGACCTCCGTGTGCACCGCGACGATGCAGATCGACCCGTCGTGGATCGACTTCTACGGAAGCGGCAACAAGGGCTGGGATGCCAATGCGGTCGCGGGCGACTGGCGGGTCGATGCCACGGTCCACGCCAATGACGGGGACTACTGGATCTCGGACGGCATCGCCACGTTCAAGGTGAAGCGCGCCGCGACCCTGACCACCGACGCCGCGCCCGAGCCCGTGCGGAAGGGGGGCACGCTCACCGTCACCGGAAAGCTGTCACGGGCCAACTGGACGGACCTGAAGTACCACGCGTTCACCAAGCAGGTGGTGAAGCTTCAGTACAAGAAGCCGGGCGGCAGGTACAGCACGGTGAAGACCGCGACCACGGACAGCAAGGGCCACCTGCGCGCGACGGTGAAGGCCGTCGCTTCGGGCAGTTGGCGCTGGGCGTTCCTCGGTACGAACACGACCATGAAGGTCGTCTCGACCGGTGACGCAGTCGCGGTGAAGTGATTGCGCGGCGGGCCGGGGGACCGGCCCGCCGACGGACCGGCCGACGCCACCGGCCTCGGCCGGTCCGGGGACGCAGAGCGGTGCCGGCCACGGCGGACCGGCGTCCACCACCTGGGCGGTGCGGAAACCCCCGGCCCCGCGGGCCTCCTGCGCGGCCTGTGCGAGCCGGCTCGCGGTCAGGGCTCGATCGTCAGCACCTCGGCCACGGGGCGGCGCGGCGTACCCGGCCCGTCGGGCCCGTATCCGAGACGCACGATCATCTGCGGGTGCCCCGTGCCCAGGGCCGGATCGCGCAGGAGGTGCCGGAGCTCCGGCCATTCGAGGGGCTGGGTCGCGAAGGAGGCGACGAGTCCGTGCAGTACGGCGGTGAGCAGGACACGTTCCAGGGCCTGACCGGCTCGCAGCCAGTCGGCCGGGCGGTCGCGCGTGGTGCGGAGCAGGGCGAGCTGCGGCCGGTCCTCGAACCGGACGCGAGGCCGGTCCGGGATGATGTCCGTGCCCGCGAAGTCCCGGTTGAGCGCTCTGTCCGACGCGTCGGTGGGGCCGAAGGCGTAGTCCGGGACGCCGTCGACCGGTGCTTCCTCCCGCGTGTTCCGGGTCCAGTAGCGCTGCTCCGCCTCCCGCGCCGGGTCGTGCAGGTCGAAATCCTCGGCGTTCCGGATCAGTACGAGCACACGCTCCAGGTGCTTCGGCGGCAGAAACGCGAAATCGGCCCCCTCGGCACCGGCCGCCCCGGCGAGGAGCGCGCGGACGTCATCGGGGATCGGCCGGTCGTCGAACGGATACCGGCTGGTGTGACGGCGCCGGATCGCGGGGTACAGAGCGGCGAGGCCCGCATCCGTGGGCTGCACGGGGTCTCCGGAGCGCTCCTCCAGGCGGACCGTCGCCACGACGCCGGGATCGACGGGAACCGGAATCAGCGCGGTCACCGCATCGAGGCCCCGGTACGCGGCCGACACCCGCAGATTCAGCAGTGCCGCACCGCACCCCAGATGCAGGGCGCGAGTGGAGGGATCGGCCTCGGGCATCTCACGCTCGAACTCCGCCCGGAGCGTGAGAGTCCTGCCGGCGGGCCGGTACCGGAACCGCCAGGGCTGAGCGTTGTGCATGGACGGGGCGGCGGTGGCATCGGCGACCAGTTCCTCCAGCGTCGTCCCGTCGAGCGGCCGTACAGGCATCCGGCACCTCCCGCATCGGAACGCACGGTGTCCTTCCACGGTCGCACGTCCGGCAGGACCGGGCGTGACGGATCCGGTCGCCGGTCGCAGGGGCGGGTGGGCCTCCCTTACGGCCGAATGGGCAGCAGAATACGCCTCCGCACAGCGCAATGTCCGAATAGCGCCGGATCCGATGCCCGGGAACGGCAAGCATCGATCACAAGAGCCAGGACCCGGAACCAGGAATCAGGAACCAGCCCCATGATCGGCACGACACCCCCGGCCGGAACCGTGCGCGACCTGGTCGACGCCACCGACTGGACCGCCCTGACGGACGAGCTCGCCGTATACGGCAGCGCGTCGACGGGGCGGCTGCTCACCCCCGCCCAGTGCCGGGAGACCGCCGCTCTGTACGACGAGACCGAGCGCTTCCGCTCCACCGTCGACATGGCCCGACACCGGTTCGGCTCCGGCCAGTACCGCTACTTCACCCATGATCTGCCCGCAGTGGTAAGGGAGTTGCGTGCGGCGTTCTACCCGCACCTGCTGCACATCGCCCGTGACTGGTCCGCGAAGCTCGGCACATCCGCGCCGTGGCCCGACGAACTGGACGAGTGGCTCGCCATGTGCCACGCGGCGGGTCAGTCCAAGTCCGCCCAGATCCTGCTGCGTTACGGTGCCGGCGACTGGAACGCCCTGCACCGCGACGTGTTCGGTGACATGCTCTTCCCGCTCCAGGTCGTCATCGGACTCGATGTCCCCGGCACCGACTACACCGGGGGCGAGTTCCTGATGACCGAACAGCGCCCCCGCGCACAGTCGCGTGGGTCGGCCACCACTCTGCTCCAGGGCCACGGGCTGGTCTTCACCACCCGTGACAGGCCGGTCGCGAGTAGGCGCGGCTGGTCGAAGGCGCCCATGCGGCACGGCGTCAGCACCGTGCGCTCCGGTCGGCGCCGCACTCTCGGTCTCGTCTTCCACGATGCCCGGTGAAGGACGCTCATGGACGACGCCCGGCGAGCGGCACGTCGGTGCGGGCGGCGGTCAGCGCGGCGTCCGGAGCCGGTGCGAGCGGGCTCGTGGCATAGGCGTCGTGGCCTCGGGAGGCTCGTCGCCGCAGGTCACGGGGTGGCGGCCCCGCCCCTTTCCCTCGCCGTCGCGCTGCCGGGCACGGCCGGATTCCGGCTCTCCTCGCCCCGCCTGGTCCACCGCACCGAGGTGCTCCATCCCCGGGCCCCGGCGGCCGTCGCGCAGGAGTTCGTCGCCGGGCTCACCGGCTGAGCAGGCGACGGAACCGGCGGCCGGGACCGGGACGGCGGGGTCAGCGGGTGCGGTCGACGAGGAACGGGAGCAGCGCGAGGATTTCGCCGAGCGCGGCCGGGGCGAGCGGAACGCCCTCCAGGCAGCGCCGGGCGCTGTCCAGCTGCAGATGGGCCTCGGTCAGGGTGGCGGATCGTCCGCCGGCCTCCTCGACGAGCTCGGCCGCGCGTCGGGCGTCGGTGTCGTCGAGCGGGTTCCCGGTGCCGAGCAGCGCGGCGAGCCGCTGTGCGGCGGGACTGTCCGTGGCCAGGGCCGAGAGGACGGGATACGTCTTCTTCAGCCGGCGCAGATCGCTGTGCACGGGCTTGCCCGTGACCTCGGGGTCGCCCCAGATCCCCAGGAGATCGTCCACCGCCTGGAACGCCACCCCGAGGTGCCGGCCCGCCCGGGCGAGCGCGTCGACGCTCGGGGCCGGGGCACCCGCGAGCACCGCGCCCAGACCCGTCGCACAGCCGAGCAGCGCACCGGTCTTGTGTTCGGCCATCCACCGGTACTCGTGCGGCTCCACCGCGTCGGGCCCGTTCCACGGCCGGGACTCGAAGAGCAGGTCCTCGGCCTGACCGCGGACCAGGTCGGCAAGTGTCCCGGCGAGATGGCGGACCGCCGTCGCGCTGTACCTCCCGGGCGAGTCGGCCAGGGTCTGCACGGCCAGCGCGAACAGCGCGTCGCCCGCGAGGATCGCCGGGCCGGTGCCGTACGCCTTCCACACGGTGGCGCGCTGTCTGCGGGTCTCGTCGCCGTCCATGATGTCGTCATGGAGGAGGGAGAAGACATGGATCAGCTCCACGGCGACCGCTCCCACCACCGCGTCCTGCGCCGGTGCCCCGGCGGCCTCGGCGCTGAGCAGGGTGAGGGCCTGGCGGATCCCCTTGCCCTGTGAGCCCGGGGCGGGGCTGCCGTCCGCCGCATCCCACCCGAGGGAGAAGGCGGCCATCTCCGCGTGCCACGGATGCAGGCGTCCTACGGCCTGTGCGAGCGCCGGGCGCACGAGGTCGCGGCAGCGGGCGAGCACGTCCGGCGCCGAGGTCCGCTGGGTTGCGGTCGGTGGTGTCATCGTCGTCAGCTCTCCCCGCCCGTGTCGCCGTCGACCGGCGCCACACCGAGTTCGGCGTACGCCTTGTCCACCATGTCCCGGGCGTTGAGCAGGCCGATCCGGTTGAGGGTGCGGCGCAACTCGTGCAGATCGGCCGCGGTTTCGCCCCGGTCGCGGCCCAGCCGGGCGAGCGACTTGACGAGGCCGAGCCGGGCCAGGGCCTCGCCCCGGGGTTCGGTCATGGCGCGGAACTCCGCGAGCGCTTCCTCGTACATCGCGCGTGCCTCCTCGTACCGGTGGGCGCGGAAGAGGACATTGGCACGCATCTTGTGGTTGTAGGCGAGTGCGCTGGACAAGTTCATCTCGCGGCAGGTGAGTTCGGCCTCCGCGAGCAGGGCGAGGGCGCGCTCCGGATCGCCGTCCCGCAGGGAGATGATGTCGGCCATGCCGCGCAGGGCCCACGCCCGGCCCCGCCGGTCGTCCGCGTTGCCGGCCAGCTCGGCCGCCTCCTCGAACATGGCCAGGGCCGTGTCGAGCGAGCCGGTGTTGCGGTGGATCTGCGCGATTCCCTCCAGCGCCCACACGGTGTGACGTGCCTCGCCACGTGCGCGTGCTTCGGCGAGGAGCTGTTCGTGGAGCGTGGCGACGGTCTCGTAGTCGCCCTGTATTCGGCCGGTCTCGGCAAGGCCGGCCAGGGAGTAGCCGCGGGCGACGATGTCCCCGCCACGCTTGCCCATGTCGGCCGCGAGCCCCAACAGCCTGAAGGCGAGCCTGAGTTCCCCGCGCTGCCTGGCCAGCGTCCCGCCGCTCCACAGCGCCCAGGCCATCGCCCCGAGGTCACCGGCCGAGCGGGCGGACCGGTAGCTGGCCTTCCAGGCCCGATCGGCCTCCGCCACGTTGCCGAGCCGGCGGTGCGCCTCGGCGACGGCGAGCCCGCACCGGGCCACCTCCTGTGGTGAGCCGGAGAGCTCCGCCTCCCTCAAGTGACGTATCCCTTCCGCCAGTACGTCTGTGAGAGAGGAGTTCACCGACATCTTGGTGAGGGCGCCTTGGTACTCGGGCGCCAGTGCCTTGCTGTGCATGGGGGCCTTTCGTGCGCGGCCGGATCGGATCGACCGGTACGGGAACGACTATGCACTCAATGTATACATATGGTGCATAGTTACCTGGTGGACGGACCCGGGTTGCTCGTGAGGGGACGGACGTGGCTTGTCGCTCGCGGTGAACCGCTTCGCTGTGGATCAAGACGACGGTCGCGCGTCCGAGGTTGCTCCACGATCAACGGAAGTCGACATTTCCGGTACGGCGACACTGCGGTCCGGTGACCAATCCGTCGCCATCCGGCCAAAACCGCTCCGGCGTCACCAACTCCACCCGTAATACCGGGGAGTGTGAGCGGTTACTGTCCCCATCGCGTGCCCTGGCCATAGTAAAAGACAGAAACATTTGAGCTCCTCTTGCACCCCATGGCAATCGCTTACATGCTGGCGCGCAGCCCACGCCACCCACAGCGAACCCCCGATTCCGTTGATCCTCACAGGAGTTGCCGGATGCGCCCTGCCCGAACACCGTCCACCACGCCGGCGGCCCGCCCCGCCGTCGCCCTGTCGCTGCCCCCGTACGGCGGCGGCCCGGCCTCCGACGCGCCGGACGGCTCCGCGTTCAGCGCCATGAGCCGCCGTACGGTCCTCGGCGCCCTGGCCGGTGCGGGTGCGGCGACCCTGCTGGGCGCGGGTTCCGCCGCCGCTCAACAGGTGGGGTACGGAGCCGGAGCGAGGGCCGGGCACAGCTCCGGGGACACGCTCCTGATCAAGGCGTTTCCGGATGCCGAGAAGGAGCGCATGCGACTGGCCCGCGCCCTTCGGTCCAGCGACTTCATTCCGACCGGCCGATACGCCCCGGCGGGCGAGCCCGTCTCCGTGACGGTCCGTCCGGCGGGCGGCCGCGTCCCGACGCTGCACATCGGCACCTTCGACTACTACAACACGGAGACCGCGCTCCAGGAGCCGCGCGCCATCCCGCTGCGCCCGGGGCGCAACACCGTCGGCGACGCCCACGGGGGCCCGATCTACCTGAGCTTCGCGGGTCGGGGGGAGCGCACCGCGGTCACGTTCGGCCCCGGCACTCCGCGCATGGCGGTCTTCGAACTCGGCCGCACCGATGAAGCCGCCTTCCAGGAGCAGCTCGACGAGAAGACCGGCATCCCCTGGGTCGAGTTGATCACCGATCGGGCGATTCTCACCCTCACCCGGGAGGGTGCGCTGCTCTATCGCGGCGAGGACCACGCCCGGCTGATGGGGCTGTTCGACACCGTCATCGACAGCCATGCCCGGATCAGCGGTCTGGACGGCAGGGGACGGGTCAACCGCCCCAAGGCGGGCCGATACCACTTCAACGAGGTCAGCGTCGTGCCCAGTGGGGTGGGCGCCTACGCCTGGCACGGATACAACGGCTTTCCGCGCGCCTACATGGACCGGCTGTGCACCGTGTCGGGTCTCGGCACGCGGGGCTGGGGGCTGTACCACGAGCTCGGCCACCTCCACCAGCAAGCCGCCTACCAGGCGGACCAGTTGACCGAGGTCACCGTCAACGTCTACTCACTGGCCGCGCAGCGCACCCTCGGGCAGACCTCCAACCTGCTGACGGTCGACCCGAAGACGGGACTGAACCCCTACCGGACCGCGCTGCCGAAGCTGGGCACCAGCGGAATCAGCTACGAGAAGTCCTTCGGGGCGTACGAGAAGCTCATTCCGCTCCGGCAGCTGGAGCTGGCGTTCGGCGAGGACTTCTGGCCGAGGCTGCACCGGCTCGTGCGCAGTGAGCACCAGCACGACGCCCCGGTCGACGACTACACGCACGACCCGGTCGTCAACGCCCGCCAGTACCTGGCCCTGGCGTCCTATGCCGGCCGAACCGCCGGATACGACCTCACCGACTTCTTCGTCCACCAGTGGGGGCTGCCGATCGACTCCGCGGGCGTTGCCGCACTGGCCGCGCTGGGGCTGTCGAAGCCGTCCGTCGATCCCAGCACGCTCACCGACTGATCGGTGCGGACCGAAGCAGGAGCAGACCCGTCACAAGGAGATGACATGAGCATTGTAAGCGCAATCCGCTCCGGGACTCCCGCCCGCAGGCAGCTGCGCCGCGTCGTGCGGTCCGGTACGGTCCTCGCGGCCACCGCACTGCTCGCGGTCGGCGCGGCGGGGCAGTCGTGGGCGTCGACGCCGATACTCCGCTGGACCACGAACGCACCCACCCCCGTGACCACGCTGACGCTCCCGATGGCCGTGGACTCGGCGCCCGACGCGTCCGGCGTCTACTTCGCCTACTACACCACCCTGGAGAGCGGCACACGCCCCTATGCCGGCTTCCAGCCGAAGCCCGTCGACGCGGACGGCAACCACGTGCTCCAGGCGATCTTCAGCTCCTTCAACGCCGACGCCACGACAACGGACGACCACTGCGGCTACGGAGCCGACGGCGGCGCCGGAGTGAGCTGCGCGGTCCGGTTCCGCTACACCCCGGGGACCATGTACTCCCTCGTGCTCGAGCGGGCCTCCGTGAGCGGGGCGACACAGCTGATGACCGGGGACGTCGTCGAGACGGCGACCGGAGCGCCGGTGGCACACATCGGCAGTTTCGGGCTTCCGTCCGCCTCCGGCCGGTTCAAGAACGCAGATCAGGGATTCATCGAGCCCTACCTGTCGGCGGGCTGTGGCCAGCGGATCACGGTGACGTACGGCAGACCGGTCGGCACCGAGGCGGGCGTGGCCCATACGGGGAGCCTTCCCACGGTCACCGACCCGGCGTCCGGAAGCTGCCTGAGCACCACCTCGCAGGCGACGAGCAGGGGGCAGCAGGTCACGGTGGTGGGCAACGCGGCCGCGGCGGAAGCGCACTCTGCGAACTGAATCATTCAATCCGGAACCATTGCTCGTCCGACGCCCTGGACCAGGCCCGAGCGCCTGCTCCAGGGCGCGTCCGGCGGACGGGGCGACGCCGGGCCCGTGGCCGGGGCGACGCCGTGCGCCCCATCTCTTGTGAAGCGCCACCGGCACCTACTGGCTAAGCTCGACGGGGGGCCCAGTACGGGACGGAGGCTCCCATGACGACTCTCGAACCGCGTGATGTGCCCCCTCGCCTCGCCATCGGGGCGTTCATCCTGAACTCCGGTCTGGGCAAACTGAAGGCCGACGCGGAGACGGCCGAGGGCCTGCACGGCATGGCCTGTGTCGCCTACCCCTTCCTGAAGAAGATCGAACCCGAGCGGTTCACCCGGCTGCTCGCCTGGTCGGAGATCACGGTCGGCGGAACGCTGCTCGCCCCTTTCGTGCCGACCCGACTGGCCGGGCTGGCGCTGACCGGGTTCTCCGGGGGCCTGATCGGTCTGTATCTGAGGGTTCCCGGAATGCGGAAGCCCGGAAGCCTCCGGCCCACCGAGGCCGGCACCCCGCTGGCCAAGGACTTCTGGATGATGGGCATCGGTCTCGGCTTCCTGAGCGCCAGGACCAGCTGGTCACGCGCGGAGGCGTCCAGGTGCCCATGGCACCGGTCCCGGAGCTGACCCACCGGCCGGGGACCGGACGGGCGGGGACCGGACCCGTGCGGGGTCCCGCACACACAAGGAGTGATCATGAGTGATTCGGACGAACTCAGCAGTCGAGTCCAGCAGATGCGGGCCAAGGCGAAGGACCTGAAGGACGAAGCCGAGCGCGCCACCGACCCCGAGGAACGCCGGCGCCTGAAGGAGAAGGCCCGCCGGATCGAATCGGAGAGCGAGCAGGTCAGCGGCATGGCGAGTGGGGACATCTACCCCTTGAAATGAGCCCGCGAAGGCCCTTGAAGTGAGTCCGCGAAGGCCCGCTTCCGTTCCCCCGGCTCCCGTACCGGCAGCACACGGTACGGGAGCCGGGGGAATCCTGACGTGCTCCGGGCGTTGAACAGGGGTGTGAGCTCAGTGATCGCATCCACCCGGTTCTCCGTACTCGACCGTTCCCGCATCCGCGAGGGACACGACGGCCCGGAGGCGCTGCGCGACTCGGTGCGCCTCGCGCAGGAGGCCGAGGCGCTCGGCTACCACCGGTTCTGGGTCTCCGAGCACCACGGCGTGCCGGGCGTCGCCGGTTCGGCACCGACCGTGCTGGCCGCAGCCGTCGCGGCCGCCACATCCACCATCAGGGTCGGGACCGGCGGTGTGATGTTGCCCAATCATCAACCACTGCTGGTGGCCGAGCAGTTCGGTGTGCTGGAGTCCCTGTTCCCCGGCCGGATCGACATGGGCCTCGGCCGCTCGGTGGGCTTCACCGACGGCATCCGCAGGGCGCTCGGCCGGGACAAGTCGGCCGCCGAGGACTTCGCCGGGCAGCTCACCGAACTGCTCGGCTGGCTGGACGGCACACAGCGGGTCCACCCCCAGGTCCACGCCCTGCCCGCCGAAGGCTTGCGCATACCCCCGTTCCTGCTCGCCACCGGCGAGGGCGCGGGCATCGCCGCCGAAGCGGGCCTGCCGCTGGTGGTCGGAGACCTCCGCGGCCGGGAGAAGCTGCTGCGCGCCGTCGAGCGCTACCGCCAGGGATTCCGGCCCTCCACCTGGGCCGCGGAACCCTATGTCGTCGTGGCCGGCACGATCGCGCTCGCCGGGAGCACCGAGGAGGCCCGCCGGATCCTGATCCCGGAAGCGTGGTCCATGGCCCACTCCCGGACCCACGGCGTCTTCCCGCCGCTCGCCCCCGCCGAGCGGATCGAGGCACGGACCATGACGGAGAAGGAGCGCCGCTTCTACGAGAACGGGCTGAGCGGCCACCTCCACGGCACCGAGGACGAAGTCGTCACGCAGCTCGAAACGGTCATCGAGGAGACCGGCGCCGACGAGGTGCTCGTCACGACCAGTACGTACGACCGTGCGGCGCTGGTCGACTCGTTGCGCCGACTGGCCCGGATCGCGCGACCGACCCCTGTGCCTACCGATTCAACAGGATTGTAACGATGGCGACTTGAGTGGGGTCGAGGACGGTTTTCCCGTCCTCGATGTCCCAGAGCGCGTTCTGCAGAACACGGCCCAGGGTCCAGCCGGTCGCCCGCTGCCGGTCCAGGTCGAGCACCTCGGTCAACTGGTCGAAACGGCGGAGCACCGTGCCCGGCACATCACCGGTCGCCACGACCTCGGCCCAGCGGTTGTGCATCGCCGGCAACAGCTCGAACCCGGGGTCACCGGCCAGGGGTTCGGGATCGATGGCCAGCCACGGCTCCCGTTGTCCGGCGAGGACGTTGTCGTAGTGCAGGTCCCAGTGCAGCAGTCGGTCGCCCGGTTCGCCGATGAGTTCGGTCACCGCGGACGCGCAGATGCGCACCAGTCGCCGTTCGGCCGGGTCGTGGAGCATCGGCACGGCGCGCGGTACCTCGTCGAGCATGGCCGCGGCGATGTCGGCCAGCTGCCGGAAGCCCGCCGGCGCGGGCACCGCGACCAGGCGGGCCAGCAGCTCGGCGAGGATCTGCACGGCGGCCGTGTCGTCGGCCACCACCGACAGCGGCCGCGCCTCGTCCAGCCGTTCGAGCAGCATGGTGCCGGTGCGCGGATCGTGGTCGAGCAGGTGCACCACGCCGTCGCCGTTCCACAACCGCAGGCCCGGCGCGGCGTCGATGTTGTCCTTGGTGACCTGCTGGAGCTTCAGTACCGCGGGCGTCCCGTCCGCGCGGCTCACCGGCAGCACCAGCGAAGCCATGCCGTGTGCCGCGGTGCCGTCCAGCCGCAGGCTCCAGCGGTCCAGGAAGTCCGCGGCCAGTCCGGGCAGCGCGGCGATCCAGGCACGCGCCGACGCACCACCGTTCTCGCCGTAGGACGCGGCGAACGCGTCGGGGACCTCGATGGGGCGGGAGGTGTTCATGGGTCTCTCCTTCGTCGGTTCCGGAATGGTTCGGGTACGAAGGAGCCACGGCGGGGCCCGGCTTCCGGGCAGGTGTCAAAGCATGTGGCCACCCTACGCGGATGGCGGCGCGCGGTGCGTGTCGATGGCGCGGGAGAGGGCCGGAAGCGGTGATGGTGAGGGCATGAACAGTGCTGACCTTTTGACCGACGCCTTCACCCGCGTCCGCGAGACGGTGCACTCGGCGGTCGAGGGCCTTTCGCGCGCCGACCTCCATGCCCGTCTCGACGACGGTGCGAACTCGATCGGCTGGCTCGTATGGCATCTCACCCGGATCCAGGACGACCACGTCTCGGACGCGGCCGGTGTCGAGCAGGTCTGGTTCTCCGAGGACTGGGCCTCCCGCTTCGATCTGCCCTTCGCGAAGGATGCCACCGGGTACGGACACAGCAGCGCCGACGTCGCGGCGGTGCAGGTGCGCTCGGCGGAGCTGCTGCTCGGATACCACGACGCGGTACACGACCGGACCGTCGAGTTCGTGCGGGGGCTCGACGACGGGGCCCTGGACCGTATCGTCGACGAGGCATGGTCGCCGCCGGTCAGTCTCGGGGTGCGTCTGATCAGCGTCATCTCGGACGATCTGCAGCACGCGGGCCAGGCCGCCTTCGTCCGGGGAGCACTGGAGCGCCGGTAGTCGTCGGGGCCGACAGGCGTCCCCTCCGGGCTCCGGCACGTGATCGATAGGTTGATCCGTACGGCTCGGCCGGAGCCGTGGACCCCGACGACCGGAGGACACGCATGGGAAGTGACGTACGTTCACGCATATCGGCGTATGCGATCGCCGTCGTGGAGCATCAGCTGCTGCTCACCCGGCTCTCGGACAGCTCACCGGTCTTCGAGCCCGGGCTGTGGCACCTGCCCGGCGGGGGCATCGATCCCGGTGAGCAGCCGCGTCAGGCGCTGGCACGTGAACTGTACGAGGAGACCGGCCTCGAACTCCTGGACGCCCGGCTGGTGGACGCCCGCTCGTACAGAGCGCACCGGCTCGGGGTGAACTGGCACCTCGTGGGGCTCTTCTACCTGGTCGACCTCGAACCGGGACCGCTCGCGGTCACCAAGTGCGACGACTCCACCTCCGCCGTCAGCTGGATGGCCTTGTCGGGCCTGGAGGAGTCACTGCTGTCCCCGGCGGCGATCGACGGTCTCGCGATGATCGGCGCGCAGGAGACGCAGTAGTGGGTGCGGCGGAGGGCCGGCTGCCCACCGCCCCGCCGCGCACCACCGCCGGAAACCCGGATGCAGGCCGGACCGGCCTGGTGGTGGGATGGCGCGATGCGCGATGACACGGCGGTGGTGGACCGAGGGCAGTACCCGGACGCGGTGACGCCCTGGGAGCGGGAGGACTGGCGGGCGGACGCCCTCGGATGGGCGGAGCGCGGGCTCGCCGCGCGGGGGCTGAGCGAAACCGGTCCAAGGAAGGTGAGACTGAGGCCGTGGTCCGTGCTGGTGCGGATGTCCGTCGCGGGCGGCGAAACCGTGTGGTTCAAGGCCAATCCGCCCGCCAGCGCCTTCGAGGCGGGGCTGACCGAGGCACTGGACCGCTGGGTGCCCGGGTACGTACTGCGGACGCTCGCCGTCGACACGGACCGGGGCTGGTCGCTGCTGCCGGACGGCGGCACGCTCTTCCGGGACGCACTCGACTCGGCGGCAGCCCGTGCCGCGGTCGATCCGCGTGCCTGGGAGGAGCCGCTTCGGCAGTACGCCGGGATGCAACGCGCCCTCATCCCGTACGCCGACGAGATCGAACGGCTCGGTGTCCCCGGCGCGCGCACCGCCGTACTCCCGGAGACCTTCGACCGGACCGTGGCCGGGAACACCGCACTGGAGCCCACCGACCGCCGGGCCCTGGGCGAGCTGCGTCCCAGGTTCGCCGAGTGGTGCGAGGAGCTCGCGGAAGTGGGCGTCGCGGACACGCTCGACCACTCCGACCTGCACGACGGCCAGCTCTTCGCGCCGGAGCCGGGCCGTTTCACGTTCTTCGACTGGGGCGACGCGGCCGTGTCCCACCCCTTCTGCAGCTTCCTCGTACCCGCCCTCGCGGCCCGCGAGCGGTTC
Source organism: Streptomyces sp. NPDC002403 (assembly GCF_053593015.1). Classification (NCBI taxonomy): domain Bacteria; kingdom Bacillati; phylum Actinomycetota; class Actinomycetes; order Kitasatosporales; family Streptomycetaceae; genus Streptomyces; species Streptomyces sp. NPDC002403. Next base: position 285,643 of record NZ_JBSFBQ010000003.1, read on the forward strand.
GGGCCCGAGGTGCTGCCCCGGCTGCGCGACGCCTACCTCGAACCGTGGACGGGCGACGGCCGCACCGCGGCCGGGCTGCGGCGTGGACTGAGCCTGGCCTGGCGGCTCGGGGCGATCGGCCGGGCGCGCTCCTGGGAACGGCTCTTCCCCGGCACGGCCGGCGCCGGCCGTGGGGCGGGCGACGCGCAGGGCGCGCGCCGGCTGCTCGAACTCTTCGCCGAGCCGCCGCTGTAGGGGCATCCGGCGAGAGGCCGACGAGCGCCTGCGGATGCCCGTACCGGGGCGTCGCGGTCTCAGGCGTCGATACGGAGGTTCTTCGCCACGGCCGGGGGCACCGGGTAGATCCGCTCCGGCGGAAGCAGCCGCTGGGCCTGCGCGGACCGGCCGTCCTGCCTGAGCGCCGCGATCTTGTGGACCCGGGGTGTCACGTCGGTGAGACCGACGACCCACTCCTCGGCGAACGTACGGATCAGACCGCGTCCCACCCCGACCTGGATGCTGTAGTGGTTGAGCGCGGCTCCCCGCAGCGAGCGCTCGGGATCCCACTGGACGTGCACGGGAGACTTGGCGACAACTGACGGATCGGCCGTCGTCAGCACGGCCCGGGAGAGCGCCTCCTCCCATCCGGCCCGGGTGATCCGTACCGCGAGAATCCGCTCCTGGCCCGGCTTCTGTGCCCAGTTGCTGCGGTGCATGAGCCAGAGGAACGACGGCTTGATCCAGGTCATCCGGTTGAACGAGAACGGCGGGACGAACCTGTTCGCCCGCAGGGCCGGTCCGGCGACCGCCGGAGAGTACGCCTGGTAGAGGACGATCGTCCGGGCGTCGTGGTCGGCCCGGATCCGGTGCTGCGCAGTCATGGGCCACAGATTTTCACCTGACGGATCTTCGCCGCGATCGGTTTTCCCGCCGCGGGAACCTCTCGTCCGCGATCACCGGGTCCTCGTGACCGTCTTCGGTGCGGCGCACCGTCAAAGGGCCCGTTTTTCGTGCGGCGCCACCACTCGGAGCCGGTCCGGCGCTGCCTAGTGTTCCCTCACTCGGCGGCGGAGTGCCGCTCCCTCGGAGGTGACCATGGCCAGCACCGCAGGCACGGAGACCAGGAACAGAAGGGCCCGCAGGACCCGGGCGGCGGCCGCGGTGGTCACGGCGCTCGGCCTGGTCGGCACCGCGACCGCGTGCGGCGCCGGCACCTCCGCAGGCGGCGCCGGCGATTCGACGGTCGTGGTCGCCGTCTCCGGTGATCCCGGCAGCCTCAGCCCCACCACGGCACTGGTCAGCACCGCACTGGCGATGAACTCCTTCGCGTACGACACCCTCGTGCACTTCGACGCCGACGGCTCGCCGGTTCCCGGAGTGGCCGAGAAATGGTCCGCCACGACCACCTCGGCGACGTTCACCATCCGCCCCGAAGTCACCTGCGAGGACGGCTCGCCGCTCACCGCCGAGGACGTGGCCGCCGAGTACAACCACATCGCCGACCCGAAGAACCAGTCGCCGATGCTCGGCCTCTCCGTCCCCGTCACCGCCGTGGCCAAGGCCGACAAGGCGGCCCGCACGGTCACCGTCACCACCAAGAAGCCCGCCCCGTTCATCGTGCAGATGTCGCGGCTGCTGCCCCTGCTGTGCAAGAAGAGCCTGGCGGTGCCCACCGCTCTGGCCAGGACCACCAACGCGAGCGGCCCCTACCGGCTGACCGAAGCGGTCCCCGGCGACCACTACACCTACGTCAAGCGGGACGGCTACAGCTGGGGCCCCCGCGGATCCACCGGCGCCGGACTTCCCGGCAAGGTGGTGGTCAAGGTCGTCGCCAACGAGTCGACCGCGGCCAACCTCCTCATGACCGGGCAGATCAACATCGCCCTCATCAACGGTGCCGACCAGGACCGGCTCGACGCGGCCGGGGTGAAGTACCGGAGCCTGGAGGCGCTGTTCGGACAGTTGCTGTTCAACCAGGCCGCCGGCCGCCCGACCGCCGACCTCGCGGTACGCAAGGCCCTGGTCTCCGTACTCGACCTCGAGCAGCTGGGGAACGTCGCCACCGGCGGCAAGGGCAGGCCGGCGACCCGCATAGGCGAGATCGCCCCCACTCCCTGCTCCGGCGACACGGTCAAGGGCAACCTCCCCGCCCACGACACGGCGAAGGCAACCGCCGCACTCACCGAGGCCGGCTGGACGAAGAGCGGCGGCACCTGGACCAAGGACGGCAGACCCCTCGCCGTCGGGCTCAGTTACACGACCAACCAGGGCCCGCAGGTCGCCTCGGCGGTCGAACTGGCCGTCCAGCAGTGGACCGCCTTCGGTGTGAGGGCGACGGCGAAGCCCAGGGGCTCCGGCAGCATCGTCAGCACCCTCGGCGGCGGCGACTGGGACATCGCCTGGGCGCCCATCGGAGTCACTCTCCCCGACCAGCTGACCCAGTTCTACGACGGTCCACCACCGCCGAAGGGCAACAACTTCGGCTCCGTCGCCAACCCCGAGTACCACCGGCTCGCCGTCCAGGCCTCGGCCAAGGCCGGCGCCTCCGGCTGCGCCCTGTGGGACGCCGCCGACGCCGCCCTGGTCAAGAACGTCGACATCGCGCCGGTCGTCAGCAAGGCCAACCGGTACTACGGCAAGGGTGTCACCTTCGAGGTGGACGGCAGCGGCATCGTCCCCAGTACCCTGCGCCGGAGCGCCGGCTGATGGCGACGGTCACCCTGAACTCCCTGGGGACGAAGGCCCGCAGCCCCTGGACCGGGTTCGTCCTGCGCCGCACCTGGCGGCTGCTGGTCTCGCTCGCGGCACTGGTCACGGCCGCCTTCGCGATGATCCACCTGATCCCCGGCGACCCGGTCCGGGCGGCGCTCGGCACCAACGCCGACCCGGCCCTGGTCGCCGCCCGCAGAGAGTCGCTCGGCCTGGACCAGCCGCTGCCGAAGCAGTACGGCGACTTCGTCGGAAACCTCCTCCAGGGCAGGCTCGGCGAGTCGATCGGCACCCAGATGCCGGTGTCCGACATCATCTCCGGCCGGCTCCCGGCCACCCTGCAGATCGCCGTCCCCGCGTTCGTACTGATCCTGCTGATCGCCGTCCCCGTCGGGATGACGGCCGCGGTGCTGACCAAGGACGGCCGCAGGCGGCGCGGCGAACTCGCCTTCACCGGGGTCACCGGATTCCTGGGGGCGGTGCCCGAGTTCCTGCTCGCGGTGGGCCTGATCACGACGTTCGCCGTGGCGTGGCCGCTCTTCCCGGTCGCCTCGCGGGGCGGCGCCGACTCCTACGTACTGCCGGTGCTGGCCCTGACCGTCGTACCGGCGGCGACGCTGTCGCGCATCGTCCGGGTGGAGACGCTGCGGGTGCTCGGAGAGGACTACATGCGCACCGCACGGGCGAAGCGGCTCCCGGCCCGGCTGCGTTATCTGCGGCACGCGCTGCCCAATCTGCTGACCTCCTCGCTCACCCTGGGCGGCCTGCTGTTCACCTCGCTGCTCGCCGGCACCGTACTGGTCGAGAACGTCTTCGCCTGGCCCGGTCTCGGCACCACGATCGTGCAGGCGATCACCGAGAAGGACTATCCGCTGGTCCAGGGTGTCGTGCTGGTCTACGGGGCCGCCGCACTGCTGATCACCTTCGCCGTCGACGTGGCCGTGGCCGTCGCCGACCCCCAGTCCACCGTCCGCGGGAGTTGACGATGCCTCACCAGGACCATGACAGCTCGCTGCGGCACCGGCTCGGGCGCACCCTCCGCACACCGGTCGGCGTCACCGCGGTCACCGCCTGCCTGCTGGTCGCACTCGTCGCCGTCCTCGGCCCCGTGCTGCTCGGCGACCGCGCCGCCCAGGTCGACACGGACGCGATCAACCAGGGCAGCAGCGCCGCCCATCTGCTCGGCACGGACCAGCTCGGCCGGGACATCGCCGCCCGCGTCGTGGTGGCGACCCGGCTGACCCTGCGACTCACCCTGCTGGCCGCCCTGATCGGCGTCGGCGGCGGGCTGCTCCTCGGTGTCGCCCCGGCCGTCGTGGGCCGGCGCGCGGGCCGGCTGATCACCGCGACCGTCGGCGTACTGGTGGCCTTTCCCGGGCTGCTGTTCCTGCTCTTCCTCGCCACGATCTTCGGGGTCGGCACCACCGGAGCGGTGTTCGCCGTGGGGCTGGCCATGGTCCCGCCCATGGCGCGACTGGTGCAGAACCTGACGGCGTCGGTCGCGGGCTCCGACTACGTGGCGGCGGCCCGGATCCTCGGCGTGGGCCGGTTCCGGCTGGTGGTACGTCATCTGCTGCCCAACATCGCCGAACCCTCGGTGCTGTTCGCCACCCAGGCCACCGGCGGCATCCTGGTCGCCTTCTCCGGCCTCTCGTTCCTCGGACTCGGCGTACAGCCTCCGCAGTACGACTGGGGGCGGCTGCTCAACGAACAGCTGAATCGCATCTTCGTGAACCCGGCGGCCGCCCTGGCGCCCGGCGCGGCGATCGTCCTGACCGGGCTGATGTTCGGCCTGGCCGGTGAGGTGCTCGCGCAGGCCGGTGGCCGGCGGGCGGCGCGGAAACCGGAACCGGCACCCCGGCAGCCGCCGAGGACACCCGGCGGGACCGCCGCCGACGCCGACGACGGCGGGGCCCTGGTCCGGGCGCGCGATCTGCGGGTGACCTTCCCCGGCGGACGGCAGGCCGTACGAGGGATCTCGCTGGACATCGGCGCGGGCGAGGCCGTCGGACTGGTCGGCGAATCGGGATCCGGCAAGAGCCTGAGCGCGCTGGCACTCGCGGATCTCGTTCCGCACCCGGGCGGCGTCTCGGCCGGCATCCTCCGCTTCGACGGGCACGACCTGCGGGCGGACCCGCGGCTCGGCACCGAACTGGCCATGGTCTTCCAGGACCCGATGGCCTCGCTCAACCCCGCCCTGCGCGTGGGCCGGCAGCTCGCCGAGGTGGCCGAGGTCCACCTGGGAGCGGGCCGCGCACAGGCCGCGGCGCGCGCGGTCGACCGGCTCGGCGCCGTCCGGATCCCCACGCCGGAACGCCGTGCCCGGCAGCGGCCGCACGAGTACTCCGGCGGAATGCGGCAGCGGGCCGTCATCGCGATGGGACTGATGGGGAAACCGAAACTGATCATCGCGGACGAGCCCACCACGGCGCTCGACGTGGCGGTCCAGCAACAGGTCCTCGACCTGCTCGCCGAGGTGCGCGAGGAGTCCGGCGCCGCGCTGCTGCTGATCTCCCACGACCTCGCCGTCGTCGCCCAGGTCTGCGAACGGGTCCTGGTGATGTACGCGGGTCTGATCGTCGAGGACCTCCCGGTCACCGAACTGCTCGGCGGCGCCTCCCACCCGTACACCCGGGCCCTGGTCGGGGCGGTCCCGACCATGACCACCGACCCCGGAAGGGAACTTGCCACCATCCCCGGCCGGCCGCCGGAGCCGGGGGAGACCGGCGGGGGATGCCCGTTCGCACCGCGCTGCGAACGCGCCCGGGAACGCTGTCACGAAGCCGCCCCCGGACTGACCGGCTTCGGACCGGGCCGGCAGGTCGCCTGCTGGTACCCGGTCGGGACGGCGGCGGCCGGTGGACCCGTCGAGGCCACGTCGTACGCAGCGGAGGCAACGTCATGAGCTCACTCGAACTGTGCGGGATCACGGTGCGCTACGGCCGGTTCACCGCCGTGGAGAACGTCGGCCTGCTGGTGCCGGAAGGAACGGTGACCGGCCTGGTGGGCGGGTCCGGGTCGGGAAAATCCACCCTCGGCAAGGCCGTCGTGGGACTGGCGCCGACGCAGTCGGGCCGGGTACTGGTCGACGGGACCGAAGTCACGCGCCGGCGCGGGCGCAGCCCCGTGCAGCTGGTCTTCCAGAACCCGTACGCCTCGCTCGACCCGCGCATGACCGTCGGCGCATCCGTGGCCGAGGCGCTGTCCGGCGAGGCGGCCGGGCGCCGGGCACCGGCCCGCGAACGCCGCGCCGCACGCGACGCGGAGGTGGCACGCCTCCTCGAACTGGTCGGCATCGACCCCGTCCGTGCCGCGCTCACCCCGGACGCCCTCTCCGGCGGCCAGCGCCAACGGGTGGCCCTGGCCAGGGCCCTTGCCGCCCGGCCCGCCGTGCTGATCGCGGACGAGATCACCTCGGCCCTGGACGTCTCCGTACAGGGCGCGGTGCTCAATCTGCTGCGCCGCCTCCAACGCGAACTGGGCTTCGCGATGCTCTTCATCTCCCACAACCTCGCGGTCGTCCGCTATCTCTGCGACCAGGTCGCCGTGATGGACGGCGGACACCTCGTCGAATGCGGCCCGGCCGAACGGGTGCTGGAGCACCCGGAGCACCCGACGACCCGCGAACTCATCTCCTGCGTACCCGACCTTGCCCTCGCCGAGGAGGCGTCATGACCCGACCGCTGACGATCGACGACCTGTACCGGTTCGAGATCCCGGCCGACCCCGCGCTGTCGCCCGACGGCGAACGCGTCGCGTACACCCTGACCACCCAGGACGCCGGGAACGACCGGGTGATCCGCTCGATCTGGGAGGTACGCGCCGGGGGCGGCCCGGCCCGGCGCCTCACCCACGGCCCGGCGGACACCGCACCGCGCTGGTCCCCGGACGGGACGCGGCTGGCCTTCCTGCGCGCGGGGCAGCTCCATCTGCTGCCCGCCGACGGGGGAGAGGCCGTGCCGCTGACCACGCCCGCCGGCCGCCCGGCCGGGGCGGGCACACCGGTCTGGAGCCCGGACGGCTCACGCATCGCCTTCGCCGCCCCCGAGGCGTACCGCGCGGACAGCGCACCGGTGGTCATCGACGCCCTCGGCTGGAAGGCGGACGGGGCGGGCCTGATCGGCTCGCTCCGGACACAACTGTTCGTGGTGGAGGTGGACTCGGGCGAGGTCGAACAGCTCACGGAGGGCGACCGGCACGTCGGCCCGCCCAGCTGGTCGCCCGACGGCACACGGCTCGCCTACCCGGCGCAGACCACCCCGGACGCAGCCGTCTTCGGTCCCTCGGCGGCCCATGTCGTGGGGGTCGGGGAGAACGCGCCCGGGCCCCGCCGGGTCGGGCCCGCCGACGGTCTCGCCGGTCCGGTGAGCTGGTTCCCCGACGGGTCCGCGCTGCTCGTCGTGGGCCGGGCCTCGTTCGGCGTCGGCCACTCGGAGCTGTTGCGCCAGCCGCTGGACGGCTCCGCCCCGGTGTCCCTCAGCGCCGCCCTGGACCGCAACGTCATGGGCGGCGGCCCCGGATACCCGGGCGCGCTCCCGCAGTTCCACGGCGACGACATCGTGTTCTGCGCCCGGGACCGGGGCGCCACCCGGCTGTACCGGGTGGGCGCGGACGGGATCAGCGCCTCCCCGCTCCCCGCCGGCACCGGCGTCAGCGGATGCTCGGTCGTCAGCAAGGCCGGGCGGGCGGCGGTCGTGGTCTGTGACGCGACGCGTTTCGCCGAGGTCGTGCTGCTCGACCTGGACGCCTGGACGTCGGGGCAGCAGCCCGCGCGGCTCACCGACCACATGGCCGGATCGCTGCCCGGTATCGCCCTCCACCCGGTCACCGAACGCGAGTTCACCATCGCGGACGGCACGGTCGTGCACGGCATGATCACCCGTGCCGCGGACACACCCCCGGGCGGCCCGCTCCTGGTCGACGTGCACGGCGGCCCTCACAACGCCTGGGCCCCGCACTCCGACCCGGTCCACCTCTACCACCAGGAACTGGCCTCGCGCGGCTGGACGATCCTGACCCTGAACGTCCGCGCCAGCGACGGCTACGGCGAGGCGTTCTACACGGCCGCCGTCGGCGCCTGGGGCGAGACGGATGAACAGGACATCCTGCAACCGGTCGCCGCCCTCGTCGACGAGGGGCTCGTCGACCCGGCACGGATGGCACTCACCGGCTACAGCTACGGCGGCTATCTGACCTGCTGGCTCTCCACCCGCACCGACCTGTTCGCCGCCGTCGTGCCGGGCGGTGTCCTGGTCGATCTGAAGAGCATGGCCGGCACCTCCGAGGAGGGCCATCTGATCGCCGGTCACGAGATCGGCGATCCGGCACGGATGACGGAACTCTCGCCGCTCAGCCATGCCGACGCGGTACGCGCCCCCACCCTGATCCTGCACGGCGGTGCGGACGACACCTGCCCGGTGGGCCAGGCCGAACAGTGGTTCCACGCGCTGCGCACCCGGGACGTACCGGCCCGGCTGGTCGTCTACCCCGGCAGCTCCCACCTCTTCCTCCTGGACGGCCGGCCCTCGCACCGGGAGGACTACTCCCGCAGGCTGGTCGAATGGGTCACCACGCACACCAACCGCTGAACGAAACGGAATCGGAGCACGTCATGACCGACACCACCGAGCTGTCAGCCCGCTGGACCACCCGGCTCACCGAACTCGCCGCCCGTCACTCCGTCCCCGGCGCCTCTCTCGCGGTCCTGCACCGCGGCGAGATCGTCGCCGAGGCCGCCGTCGGCCTGGCCAACACCGAGGCCGGGATCGCGACGACCACCGACACCCTCTTCCAGATCGGCTCGATCTCCAAGGTCTGGACCACCACGGTGGCCATGGCCCTGGTCGACGAGGGCGTGCTCGAACTGGACGCCCCCCTCGTCTCCGTACTCCCCGAACTGCGGCTCGCGAACGAGGAGCTGACCCAGGGCGTGACGCTCCGTCATCTCCTGACGCACACCAGCGGCATCGACGGAGACCTCTTCACCGACACGGGCCGGGGCGACGACTGCCTGGAGAAGTACGTCGCCCTGCTCGGCGACGTCCCCGCAAACCACCCGCTCGGCGCCACCATGTCGTACTGCAACGCGGGCTTCACCCTCCTCGGCCGGGTGCTGGAGGTCGTCACCGGCGTCCAGTGGGACGAGCTGATGCGCGAGCGCCTGTACCGGCCGCTCGGCCTGACGCACACCGCGACCCTGCCGGAGGAGGTGCTGCGTTTCCGCGCCGCCATCGGGCACCTGGGGAGCCCGCCGGCACAGGCCCCGATGTGGGGGCTGATGCGCTCGGCCGGACCGGCCGGACTGATCTGCTCCACACCGCGCGAGGTACTGGAGTTCGCCCGGCTGCACCTCGACAAGGGCGTCACCGGCGACGGCACCAAGCTCCTCTCGGAGGAGTCCGTCGCCGCCATGCAGACCCCGCAGGTCGAGATCCCCGACCCGCACATCCTGGGCGATGCCTGGGGACTCGGCTGGTTCCTCGACACCTGGGACGGACACCGGGTGTACGGACACGACGGCGGCACGATCGGACAGAACGCCTACCTGCGGGTCCTGCCCGAGGCCGAGCTGGCGATCTGCCTGCTCACCAATGGCGGCGACACCTCGGGCCTCTACCGGGACGTGTACGCGCAGATCGTCCGGGAGCTGGCCGGAGTGACGATGCGCACCACCATCGAGCCCGCGACGGAACCGGTGGCGGTGGACCCCGCCGACTACGTCGGCGTGTACCAGCGGCTCTCCAGCCGGGTGGAGATCGTGGAGCGGGACGGCGGTCTGGTGATGGTGGACCGGATCACCGGCCCCCTGGCCGAGCTGGCCCCCGACACGGAGAAGGAGTACGAGCTGCACCCCGTCGAGCCGGGCCTGTTCGTCGTGCAGCGGCCGGGGTTCGAGCTCTGGGTCCCGGTCGTCTTCTACACACTCGACGACGGCACTCCGTACCTCCACCACGGTGGCCGCGCCACTCCCAAGGCGGGCTGACGTGACCGCGATCGTCTCCGCCCTGGAGGCCGGGCTGCCGGGCCTGCTGGCCGACATCGAGGAGCTGGTCCGCACCGAGTCGCCCAGCGAGGACCTGGCCGCGGTCACCGGGTGCGCCCGCGTCGCCGCCGGGATCGGCACCCGGCTGACCGGCGCGGCGCCCGAGTGGATCGACGGTTCGGGACGGCCCGTCCTGCGCTGGCGCTTCGGCTCCGGCGACCGGGTGCTGCTGCTCGGCCACTTCGACACGGTCTGGCCGGTGGGTTCCCTGGCCGGCCACCCCTTCGAGGTCGCCGGGGGCCGGCTCACGGGCCCCGGCTGCTTCGACATGAAGGCCGGTGTGGCGCAGCTGTTCCACGCCCTGTCGGTCCTGGACGACCTGGACGGGGTCTCGGTGCTGCTGACCGGAGACGAGGAGATCGGCGCTCCCACCTCGCGCGCTCTGATCGAGGCCGAGGCCCGCCGTACCCGGGCCGTGCTCGTGCTGGAGGCGAGCGAGGGCGGCGCGCTGAAGACCGAGCGCAAGGGGATGTCCGGCTACGGGCTGACCATCGCCGGACGCGCCGCGCACGCCGGTCTGGAGCCCCACAAGGGCGTCAACACGACCACCGAACTGGCGCATCAGGTCCTCGCGTTGTCCGCCCTCGCCGACCCTGCGGCCGGCACCACCGTGACACCGACCGTGGCCTCCTCGGGCACCACGCGCAACACGGTGCCCGACGCGGCCCGGCTGATGGTCGACGTACGCGTGGCGACGCCCGCGGAGCAGGACCGGGTGGACCGTGCCGTGCACGCCCTCCGGCCGGTGCTCGACGGCGCCTCGCTGACATTCTCCGGCGGGCCGGACCGGCCGCCGCTGCCCGCGACCGCCTCGGCCGAACTGTTCGGACTCGCCCGCGACCACTACGCGGAGCTGGGCTTCGGCACCCTGCGCGGCGTGGCGGTCGGCGGGGGCTCCGACGGCAACCTCACCGCCGGAGCGGGCACGCCCACGCTCGACGGCCTGGGGGCGGTGGGCGGCGGGGCACACGCCGACGACGAGCACGTGATCGTCGCCGAACTGCCCCGCCGCGCCGCACTGGTGGCCTCCCTGGTGGCCTCGCTGCTGCGCAAGTCACCGGCCGGCCCCGGCAAGGTGGGGCCGTGAACGCCGCGCAGGCGGCCGCCGCGACGGCCGCCGCGGACCTGGCCGCCGAGCGCGCGGGCGTCACCATCTCAGAGCTGCACGGCCTGGACGAGATGCACGAGGCCTGTCGGGTACTGGACCGGATCTGGCGCCCCGACCCCGGAAACCCGCTGATCACCCCGGAATTGCTGCGGGTCTTCGCCCACTCCGGCAGCTATGTCGTCGGGGTCGGCCGGGGCGGCCGGATGATCGGATTCTGCCTCGGCTTCCTGGCCAGCGCCGGACTCCACTCGCACATCGCCGGGGTGGACGACAGCGTCCGGGGCCGCAACGTCGGCTTCGCGGTCAAACAGCATCAGCGCGCCTGGGCCCTGGACCGCTCCATCACCACCATCACCTGGACCTTCGACCCGCTGATCAGCCGCAACGCCTACTTCAACCTGGCCAAACTGGGCGCTTCACCCAGCGAGTACCTCGCCGACTTCTACGGAGCCATGCACGACGAGGTCAACGCCGGGACCGAGACGGACCGGCTGATGGTGCGCTGGGAGCTGACCGGCGAGCACGCCGTCGGATCCGCGGCGGGCACACCCCGCATCGTCACCGTCGACGGCGCGGGTGCCCGCGCCGTGGTCGGACTGGACGCCAAACCCGACGGCAGCCCCGTCGTCGGGCGGCAGGACGGCGACACCGTCCTGGTCCGGATCCCCGCCGAGGCCGAGGAGCTGCGCCGGACCGACCCGCCCCTGGCCCGCGAATGGCGGTACGCGCTGCGCGAGGTACTCGGCGGCCTGATGGCCGAGGGGCACACCGTCACCGGATTCACCCGGGACGGCTGGTACGTGATCGACAAAAATCAGGAGAGTCAGCCATGAAACTCGTCGGTGTGGAACTGCGCCGGATCGCGATGCCGCTGGTCGCACCGTTCCGGACCTCGTTCGCCACGATGACCACCCGGGAGATCCTGCTGGTCAGGGTCGAGACCGAGGACCACGAGGGTTACGGCGAATGCGTCACCATGGCCGATCCGCTGTACTCCTCGGAGTACACCGCGGGCGCCGCGGACATGCTGCGCAGCTACCTCGTCCCCGCGCTCACCGCCCTGCCGGAACTCGACCCCTGGGCGGTCGCCCCGGCACTGGCCGCGTTCAAGGGCCACCGGATGGCCAAGGCCGCCCTGGAGACCGCGGTCCTCGACGCCTGGCTGCGCTCCCACGGCCTGTCGATGGGCCAGTGGCTGGGCGCGACGGCCGAACGGGTGCCGGCCGGGGTGTCGGTCGGCATCATGGATTCGGTCCCGGCGCTGCTCGACGCCGTCGACGGCTACCTCTCCGAAGGCTATCTGCGGATCAAGCTGAAGATCGAGCCCGGCTGGGACGTGGCCCCCGTGCGCGCCGTCCGCGAACGCTTCGGCGACGACGTACTGCTCCAGGTGGACGCCAACACCGCCTACACCCTCGCCGACGCCGCACAACTGGCCCGGCTCGACCCGTACGGGCTGCTGCTGATCGAACAGCCCCTGGACGAGGAGGACATCAGGGGCCACGCGGAACTCGCCCGGCAGCTCCGTACCCCGGTCTGCCTGGACGAGTCGATCGTGTCCGCCCGTTCGGCGGCCGACGCCATCGCGATGGGCGCGTGCTCGGTCGTCAACATCAAGCCGGGGCGGGTCGGCGGCTATCTGGAGGCCCGGCGGATCCACGACGTGTGTGCCGCGAACGGAGTCCCCGTCTGGTGCGGAGGAATGCTGGAGACCGGCCTCGGCCGGGCCGCCAACGTCGCCCTCGCCGCACTGCCCGGCTTCACCCTGCCCGGCGACACCTCGGCGTCCGACCGGTACTACCGGACCGACATCACCGAGCCTTTCGTGCTGCGGGACGGCCATCTCGACGTGCCGCGAGGACCCGGCCTCGGAATCTCCCCGGTCCCCGGACAACTGGCCGAGGTGACCGCGTCGACGGAATGGATCGGCCGATGACCGGCCCCGGCCCCCGGCCGGCCGCCCCCGCCGTCCACGGACTCCGACCAACTACCTTGTGAAGATGACGGAGCAGCCACGGGCCGTGCTCGGCCGGATCCTCAACGATCTCGGGTCGACATTGATCGAAGTGGTGGCCGGGGAGGCCGACCCGGCCCGCACCGTCAGCGGGGTGCTGATCCAGGACCCCCTGGACGAACCGGCGCGGCTGCCCGGAGCGGTGGTGCTCGGCGTCGGTGTGTACGGCGCCGGGCCGGTCGCCGCCCTGGTCGACACGGCCGCCGGGCTCGGCGCGGCGGCCGTGGTGGTCCGCTCCCCGGTCCCGGTGGACGGACCCGTGTCCGAGGCGGCCGCCCGCACCGGCCTGACCGTGCTCGGCCTGACGCCCGGCGCGTCCTGGGCCCAGGTGGCCGCGCTGCTGCGGTCGCTGCTCGCGGTCGACGAACTGGGCACGGTGGGAGGCCCCGACGAGGCCGACGGTGCCGAGCCGCTCGCCGGGGACCTGTTCGCCCTGGCCAACGCGACGGCCGGGCTGCTGGACGGCCCGGTCACCGTGGAGGACCGGAGCGGGCGGGTGCTGGCCTTCTCCAGCCGGCAGGACGAGGGCGACAACGACCGGATCGCGACCGTCCTCGACCGTCAGGTGCCCGCCGAGAAGCTGCGCGCCCTGGAGGCACGCGGCGCCTTCCAGGCCCTCTACCGGACGGAGGAGCCCGTCTACGTCGACGGCATCTCGGACAAGCCCCGGGTCGCGATCGCCGTCCGCGCGGGCGGCGAGATCCTGGGCTCGATCTGGGTCGTGGTCGACGGACCGCTGAGCGCGGACCGGACGCAGGCCCTCCAGGAGGCGGCGAAGGTGGCGGCCCTGCACCTGCTGCGCCGCCGCACGGGCGAGGACGCCGAACGCCGGCTGCGCGCGGATCTGCTCGCGACGGTCCTGGAGGGCGGTACGCACGCACCGCAGGCCGCCGTGCGGCTCGGCCTGGCCGCGCAGCCCGCCTGCGTGCTGGCGCTCGCGGTGACCGGCGAGCCGTACGCACCCGACCGGGTGGCCGCGGGCCACCGCGTGGCCGAGGCGCTCACCCTGCACCTGGCCGCGATCCACCCCCGTACCGCCGCCGCCACGCTCGGCCCGGTCACCTACGCGGTCCTGCCGGCCGGTTCGGACGAACAGGGGCTGCGGGTGGCCGAGGCGTTCATCGGCCGCATCGGGGCCCGGGTGCCCGCCGTCATAGGGATCGGCCGGCTCGCCGCCCGCCCCGTGGAGCTGCGCCGCTCGCGCGCCGACGCGGACCGTGCGCTGCGGGTCCTCTGCTCCGGCCGTACCCAGCGCAGGGCGGCCCGGCTGTCGGACGTCTACGCCGCCTCGCTGCTGGAGGAGCTGACGGACCGGATGGCCGCCGAGGACGATCTGCCGGACGGTCCCGTCGTACGGCTGCGCGCCTACGACGCCCGGCACAACACGGCGCTCACGGACACCCTGGACGCCTGGCTGAGCACCTTCGGCGACGTGGCCGCCGCCGCAGCCGCCGTGCACATCCACCCCAACACCTTCCGCTACCGGCTCAAGCGGCTGGCCGTGGTCGCGGGCATCGATCTCAACGACCCGGAGGCACGGTTCGAGGCCATGCTGCAACTGCGGCTGCGTCCGCCGCACCCCTGAGACGCCACCTCGTCGCCGCGGCACGCGGGCCCGTATCGGGCGCCTTCCGGCCGGAATGGTGCGAGAGTTGCCGCAGCAGCGGGACACGCGGGTGTCCGCAGGCGCACGCCCGCGTGTCCGAACGTCGACGATGGGACAGATTCCATGCCTCTCCAGGGAGAGTACGAGCCGAGCCCCCAGCAGTGGGTCCGCGATCAGGTCGAGCTGTTCGAGAGCTCCGGAGGGACGGAGGGGACCATGATGAGGGGCATGCCCGTCATCATCCTCACCACTCGCGGGGCCAAGAGCGGAAAGATCCGCAAGACCCCGCTGATGCGGGTCGAGCACGACGGCGCGTACGCCGTCGTCGCCTCGCAGGGCGGCGCCCCCAAGCACCCCGTCTGGTACCACAACATCGTGGCCGACCCCCGGGTGGAACTCCAGGACGGCCCGGACCGCCGGGACATGAACGCCCGTGAGGCCACGGGCGAGGAGAAGGCCCTGTGGTGGCAGCGGGCGGTCGAGGCGTTCCCCGACTACGCCGACTACCAACGCAAGACCGACCGTCAGATCCCGGTCTTCGTCCTCGAACCGGCGGCCGCGGCGCACTGACGGCTGTCCACCGCCCACACGAGGAGCGCGAGCGCGCTGATCGCGGCGCCGAGCAGGCACACCGCGCCCCAGCCGGCCATCGCGTGGACGGCCGTCGAGGCGAGGGCTCCTGTGGCGCTGCCGACCGAGTAGAAGACCATGTACCCCCCGATCAGGCGGCTTCCGGCATCGGGACGGACCGCGTAGATCAGGCTCTGATTGGTGACGTGGACGGCCTGCACGGCCAGATCGAGAACGACCGCGCCGATCGCCAGTGCCCACAGCGACTGCCGGGTGAGGGCGAGCGGGAGCCATGACACGGTCAGCAGGACCAGCGCGGTGCCGGTCGTCCACCCGGAAAGACCCCGGTCGTGCAGGCGTCCGGCCGGCGCGGCCGCCAGCGCGCCCGCGGCTCCCACGAGGCCGAACGCCCCGATCGCGGTGTGCGACAACGAGAGCGGGGGTTCGCTCAGCGGGAGTGCGACGCAGCTCCACAGGGTGCTGAACGCGGCGAAGACGAGCAGGGCGAGCAGGGCGCGGACCCGCAGCACGCGTTCCTCGGCGAACAACGTGAGCGTCGAACGCAGCAGTCGTACGTACCGCATGGAGACCGGGGGTGTCGACCGGCGCGGCAGTACGCGGTACAGGGCCAGGGTGAGCGCGAGGGTCAGTGCGGCCGAGGCGAGGTAGACCGTTCGCCAGCCCGCGAGGTCGGCCAGCACGCCGGAGACCGTGCGGGCGAGCAGGATCCCGATGACGATTCCGCTGGTGACCAGGCCGACCGCGCGGCCACGCCGGTCCGGGGCGGACAGCGACGCCGCGAAGGCCACGAGCGTCTGGGTCACCACGGCGAGGAAGCCCACGGCGGCCAGGGCCGTGAGCAGGACCGGTGCGGTGGCAGCCGTACCGACGGCTACGAGCGCTGCCGCGAGCAGCGCCAGCTGGGCCACGACGAGGGTCCGCCGGTCGACCAGATCGCCCAGCGGCACCAGCAGGAACAGGCCGAGGCCGTAGCCGATCTGGGTGAGGGTCACGACGATGCCGATGGCGGCCGCACCGATCCGGAAGTCCTGGCTCAGGGTGACCAGGAGGGGCTGCGCGAAGTAGACGTTGGCCACCGCCGCTCCGGAGGCGACCGCGAAGAGCGCGGTGGTGCGTCCGGACAGGGCGGACGGTGGTGTCCCGCCGCTCGTGTCCGAGGTCATGGTCGTTGTCTCGTCGTCGGTCACGGGTGCCTCTCGATCGATTCGGTTGCAAGTTGCTACCGAATGGACGTTAGCGCCAGCTGGTAGCATGTTGCAACCGATGAGGTGAAGGGGAACGGCATGGTGAAGCGGACGCGTCTCGACGACAGCGACTGCCCGGTGGCCCGCTCGGTCGACGCGATCGGCGACTGGTGGTCGCTGCTGATCGTCCGTGACGCGTTCGACGGCAGCCGCCGCTTCGGGGAGTTCCAGCGCAGCCTGGGCGTCGCGAAGAACATCCTCTCGGCGCGGTTGCGCGAGCTGGTCGGGGGCGGGATTCTCGACATGGTTCCGGCGGCGGACGGCGGCGCCCGCCACGAGTACGTGCTGACGGCCAGGGGCAGGGACCTCTTCCCGGTCATCGTGGCGCTGAGACAGTGGGGCGAGGGCCACTACTTCGAGCCCGGTGAACCGCACTCGGAGATGGTCGACCTGCGCCACGGCCGTGCGCCCAGAGCGCTGGAGGTCCACGCGGACGACGGGCGGCCGCTCGGACCGGACGACGTCACCGTGCGGAAGGTGGAGCGGCCCGGAGCGCCGGGGGCGGCGTAGCCCCGGACGGGCGATCACGACGCGCGTCCACCCGGCCTCCCGCGCTCCAATGGACGGGTGACCGCGCCCCCGGACGACTGCCTAGCGCGCAACGAGTGGCTCTGTGGGGCCTATCTCTCCAGTCGCCGTGAGATCCTCTGGGACGCCGTCGTGCAGCACCTCCAGCTCACCGCGGTCTCCGTGCTCATCGGCCTGGCCCTCGCCGTTCCGCTCGCCCTCGCGGCGCGGCACCGGCGCTGGGCGGCGGGCCCGGTGCTCGCCGTGACGACCGTCCTCTACACCGTGCCGTCGCTCGCCATGTTCTCGCTGCTGCTGCCGGTGTACGGGCTCTCCGCCTCGCTCGTCGTCGCCGGTCTCGTGCTGTACTCGCTCACCCTCCTCGTCCGGAACATCCTGGCCGGACTGCGCGCGGTGCCCGAGGAGACCCGGCAGGCGGCGCGCGGCATGGGGTACGGGCCCCTGCGGCTGCTGCTCGCCGTGGAGCTGCCCCTCGCGCTGCCCGCCGCCATGGCCGGACTGCGGATCGCGACGGTCTCCGCGGTCTCCCTGGTCACGGTCGGCGCGATCGTCGGCTACGGCGGACTCGGCAACCTCATCTACGCCGGGATGAACACCTACTTCAAGGCCCAGGTGCTCACCGCCTCCGTCCTCTGCGTCGTCATCGCCGTCGCCGCCGACCTGCTGCTCCTGCTCGCCCAGCGACTGCTGACCCCATGGACCCGGAGACAGCCGTGAACACCCTCGCCGACGCCTGGTCCTGGCTCACCACCTCCGCGAACTGGTCCGGTGACGGCGGCATCCGGCAGCGGCTGGGCCAGCATCTGTTCCTCACCGTCGTCTGCCTGCTGATCAGCTGCCTGATCGCACTGCCCGTCGCGGTGGTCCTCGGTCATCTCGGCAAGGGCGGCGCACTCGCCGTCAACATCTCCAACATCGGCCGGGCCGTGCCCACCTTCGCCGTACTGGTGCTGCTGCTCCTCACCCCGATCGGGGGGCACGGCGAGTGGCCGACCGTCATCGCCCTCGTGCTCTTCGCCGTACCGCCGCTGCTCACCAACGCCTACGTCGGCATGCGGGAGGTCGACCGGGACGTCGTGCGCGCCGCCAGGGGAATGGGCATGACAGGCAGACAGCTGATGCTGGGCGTCGAGGTGCCGCTCGCGCTCCCGCTGATCCTCACCGGGGTACGGATCGCCGCCGTCCAGCTCGTCGCCACCGCCACCCTCGCGGCGCTGGCGGGCGGCGGGGGCCTCGGCCGCATCATCACCGCGGGCTTCAACCTCGCCTCCACAGCCCAGGTGGTCGCCGGGGCTGTCCTCGTCGCGGTCTTCGCGCTGATCGTCGAAGGACTCTTCGAGGCGGGCCGGCTGCTCGTGCCCGGCCGGTTCCGCGGCGGGGGATCCGGATGAGGCCGTGGACCGTCGTCCCCGCACTGCTGGTGCTGCTCGTGGCGGCCGCGTGCGTCACCGGCCCCTCCCTGGAGAAGCGGGGCGAGGTCACCGCACCGCCCGGCGACAGCGAACACCTCACCATCGGCTCCGCGGGCTTCACCGAGAGCGATCTGCTCGCCCAGATGTACGCGCTGCTGCTGGACCGGGCCGGCTACTCCACGAAGATCATCTCGGTCACCAACCGGGAGATCTACGAACCGGCGCTGGAGAGCGGCCAGATCGACGTCGTGCCGGAGTACGCCGCCACCTTCGCCGACTGGCTGAACGCCAAGGAGAACGGCGCCGACGCCGCCCCGGCCGGTTCACCCGACCTCGCCGCCACCATGAAGGCCCTGCGCGCGCTGGCCGCGCCCCGCGGCCTCACCGTCCTCGACCCCGGGCGCGCCGTCGACCAGAACGCCTTCGCCGTCGCCGCCCCGTACGCCGCCGGGCATCACCTCCGGACCCTCAGCGACCTCGGCAGGTCCGGCCTGCCCGTACGGCTGGCGGCCGGTGACGAATGCGTGCAGCGCCCCTACTGCGCACCCGGCCTGAAGAAGACGTACGGCATCCGCGTCACCGCCGTGGATCCCAAGGGCGTCGGTACCACCCAGGCCAAACAGGCTGTCCAGAGGGGGCAGGACCAGATGGTGCTGACCACCACGACCGATGCCACGCTCGACAGCTTCGGCCTCGTCCTGCTCGCCGACGACAAGCACCTCCAGAACGCCGACTACCTCGTCCCCGTCGTCAACCGGTCCCGGGCCGGCAGCGTCGGCGTACGCAACGCGCTGGGCAGGCTCAACACCGTGCTGACCACCGCCGACCTGGCCCGGCTCGACGAGCAGGTCGACAGCTGGCGGCGGCTGCCCGAGGACGTCGCGCGCAATTATCTGGAGTCGAAGAACCTCGTCCCGCGCGGCTGACCGCCGCCTCGCACAGTCAGGCCGTCAGCTTCCCGGGCAGCCAGTCCAGCTGCACGGCCTGCTGGAACGGTCCGCCGCCCTCGTGGTCGTTGAAGTCGTACACCTCGATGGTCTTGTCCTGGTGCGCGTAGGCGTTGAAGGCGGCGAAGACGGTCGAGGGCGGGCAGGTCATGTCCTCCAGGGCGGTCGAGAACAGCGCCGGCGCACGCCCGCGTGCGGCGAAGTGCACCCCGTCGAAGTAGGACAGCGTGGCCCGTGCCCGCTCGGCCCGGCCGCGGTGCGTCTTGAGGTAGTTGCCCACCTCGCGGTACGGGGTCCGGTCGGTGACCGTGAGGGCGCGGGGGAAGTCGCACAGGAAGGGGACGTCCGGCGCGATCGCCACGAGGTCGGGTATCAGCCCGCCCACGGCGAGCGTGATGCCGCCGCCCTGGCTCTCGCCGATGGCCGCGGTGCGCGCCGCGTCGGCCAGTGGGTGCGAGCGCGCCGCCTCCACCGCACGCACGGCGTCGGTGAACACCCGCCGGTAGTAGTACGACTCGGGGTCCTCGATGCCACGGGTCATGAAGCCGGGGTACGCGGGGGCGCTGCCCACCGGGTCCGGGGTGTCGCCGACGAGCCAGCCGCTGCCCTGGCCGCGGGTGTCCATCACGAAGTGGGCGAAACCGGCCGACGCCCAGAGCAGATGGGTGTGCGCCAGCCCCCGCCCGCCGCCGTAACCGATGAACTCGACCACCACCGGCAGCGGCTGTGCGGTGCCCGCCGGGACGACGAACCAGCCCTTGACCGGGTGACCGCCGAAGCCCGCGAAGGTCACGTCGTACACATCGACGGTCCGCAGTCCCGTGCCGGAGCGCAGTTCGAAACGGGCGTCGAGGTCGTGGGACCGGGCCTCGTCGAGCGTCTTCGACCAGAACGCGTCGAAGTCCTCCGGCTCCACCGACCCGCTGCGGTAGTCGCGCAGCCGGTCGAGCGGCAGATCGAACAGGGACATGTGGGACCGCCTTCTCCGCGGGAATGGTTGATCACACCGTACGGGGGGCGGTGAAGAAGTTGTGCGCGGCCTCTGGACCGGCGCCCGGCCGGCCTTCACAGTGCTCGTCCACGCGGATTCTCATGCGCATCAATCGATGTGAGGAGCCATGGTGGAGGAACCCGGGAAGCGGGCCGGGCCCGGCCGCGCACCCGCACCGGCAGGCCGCACGGCCCGCCCGCGCCAGGTGGAGGTCGCACGGCTCGCCGGGGTCTCGCAGGCCACGGTCTCGCTGGTGCTCGCGGACAAGAGACAGGGCCCCGCGATCTCGGAGGAGACCCGGCGACGGGTCCTGGAGGCGGCCGGCCCGGCCGGCGGTCCCGGGGCCGTCTTCCGTCCCGCGGACCCGGAACGAGACCTCACCCCCGAGCGGCTGCGGAGCTGGCTCGCCGACGGCGTCACCGCGTTCGTCGCCGAGGAGACCGGCACCGGGGCTGCCTGGCGCGCCCTGCGCCGCGCCGTCGCGGAGGCCGGGACCGACTGCCCGCGCGAGGCGTCCTTGGCGCTGCTCGGTAGTCCGCCCGCCGACCTGGCGGACGGGCCCGAACCCACCGGTTTCGACACCCCCCGCACCCGGCTCGGCGCCGCCGCCGTACGCATGCTCGCCACCCTGGTCGCGGGGGAGGAGGCCACCGAACCCCTGGTCGGCTGCACCTTCCGGCCCGGCGCGACCTCGGGCCCACCGCCCGCCGACCACCGACCGACCGCACCACCCGTACGCGCAGTTCAAGGAGACCGGTGATACCCGAACCGGACGTCCTCGTCGCGGGCGCCCCGCTCACCGGCGAGTACAGCGTCCTGGACACGGTCCTCCAAGAAGGCGCGCAGGCTCTCGCCGCCACCATGATCGCCACCCTGCTCCTGGCTCGGCAAGCTGCTGAACGAGACCGGCATCGCGGGCACCCTCGTCCGGGCCATCGCCGCGGCCCGAGAGGTGCAGGGGCTCCCGCCCGCGCCGGGAGGCGGGAGTCCGCGACCCTAGGCGTCCGCGACCGAGTCGAAGGGCACCTCGGCCCGGCCCACGCCCCGCGCGTCCGCGTCGACCGAGCGGCGCAGCGCCTCGTGGAGCTTGGCCGGGGTCAGCACGCCGAGGAACCGGGACCCGTCCAGTACCGCGACCCACCCCGCGTCATGCTGGAGCATCTCGCTGAACGCCTGCTTCAGCGGGGCCCCGACCGGCACCCAGGCATCCATCCTGCGGGCCAGTTCGCCGACCGTGCCGTGCCCGCCCGCGCTCCGCAGCGCGTCAGCCGCCACCCAGCCGTGCAGATCGCCCTCGGCGTTCAGCACCACCGCCCAGCGGGCGCCCGCGCCGCCCAGCCGTGCCGCCGCCGCGCCGGCCGGCTCGTCCAGCCGGGCGACCGGCGGCTTCTCCAGGTCCGCAGGCTCGATCGTGGTCACCGAGAGCCGCTTCAGCCCCCGGTCGGCGCCGACGAACCGTGCCACGTACGGGGTGGCGGGAGCCCCGAGCACGGCGCCGGGGGTGTCGAACTGCTCGATGCGCCCCGCCCCGTACACCGCGATCCGGTCGCCCATCCGGACCGCCTCCTCGATGTCATGGGTGACCATCAGGACCGTCTTGCGGACCGTCGCCTGGAGGCTCAGGAATTCGTTCTGCAGCCGCTCGCGCACCACCGGGTCGACCGCGCCGAACGGCTCGTCCATCAACAGCACCGGCGGATCCGCGGCCAACGCCCTGGCCACGCCGACCCGTTGGCGCTGACCGCCGGAGAGCTGCGCGGGGTAGCGGGCGCCGTACGTCTTCGGGTCGAGGCCCACCAGATCCAGCAGCTCGGCCGCCCGCTCCCGGGCCCTGGCCCGTTTCCAGCCGATCAGCGCGGGCACGGTCGCGGTGTTGTCGAGGACGGTGCGGTGCGGGAAGAGGCCGACCTGCTGGATGACGTAGCCGATCCGGCGACGCAATTGCACCGGGTCGACACCGGAGACGTCCTCGCCGCCGACGAGGATCCGGCCCGACGAGGGCTCGATCAGCCGGTTCACCATCATCATCGTGGTGGTCTTGCCGCAGCCGGACGGTCCGACGAGGGTGACCAGTTCCCCCTCGGCGACTTCGAAGGAGAGACCGTCGACCGCGGCCGTGCCGTCCGGATACACCTTGCCGACCTGCTCGAACCGGATCATGCCTGCACGGTAGGAGGCACCCGGGCGCCCCGCACACGGGCCGCGACCGACCGGGTCACCGCCGTGTGCTGAACTGTCCGTGGCACATCTGATTCAGGAGCACCTTGTGAGCAGCTACCGGCAGCCCGGCATCGTCTTCACCGACCGCTTTTTCACGGTCCCGCTCGACCACAGCGATCCGGGCGGCGAGCAGATCGAAGTCTTCGGCAGACAGGCCGTGGCGAGCGGCGGGGCCGGCGAGGAGCTGCCCTGGCTGGTGTACCTGGAGGGCGGCCCCGGCTTCGGCGCCCGGCGTTTCGTCGGCGCGGAGGCCTGGCTGGGGCGGGCCGTGCGGGAATTCCGGGTACTGCTGCTCGACCAGCGCGGCACGGGTCTCTCCACCCCGGCCAACCGCCAGACCCTGCCGCTGCGCGGCGGCCCGCGCGAGCAGGCCGACTACCTCGCCCACTTCCGGTCCGACAACATCGTGCGCGACTGCGAGCTGATCCGCCCGCAGCTGACCGGCGGCGAACCGTGGACGGTCCTCGGCCAGTCCTTCGGCGGCTTCTGCGCGGTCCGCTATCTGTCGGCCGCCCCCGAAGGGCTCAAGGCCGTCCTCATCACCGGTGGACTGCCCTCCCTCGACGCGCACGCCGACGACGTGTACCGGGCCGCCTACCCCCGGATCGAGCGCAAGGTCGCCGCCCACTACGCCCGCTACCCGCAGGACGTCGAGCGCGCCCGGGAGATCACCGCCCATCTGCTGGAGCACCCCACCGACGGTGCCGGACACCGGCTGACGCCCGAGGGGTTCCAGTCCCTCGGCATCATGCTGGGCGGCGGCAGCGGCAGCCACCAGCTGCACTACCTGCTGGAGAACGCCTTCGTCCGTACACCGCACGGCACCGAGCTCTCCGACACCTTCCAGGAGGCCGTGCGGACCGCCACCTCGTTCGCCGGGCACCCGCTGTACGCGCTGATGCACGAGGCGATCTACGGCCAGGGCGAGCAGCCCACCGGCTGGGCGGCCGAGCGGGTCCGGGCCGAGTTCCCGCAGTTCGACGCCGCCGGGGCGCTCAAGGGCGACGGTCCGGTGCTCTTCACCGGTGAGAGCATCCACCCCTGGCACTTCGAGGTGGACCCGGCGTTGCGCCCGCTGCGCGAGACCGCCGAACTGCTGGCCGCCCGCACCGACTGGGCGCCGCTGTACGACACCGGGCGCCTGGCGGCCAATCAGGTGCCGGTCGCGGCCGCCGTCTACCACGACGACATGTACGTGGACACGGAACACGCGCTGCGCACCGCGGCGGCGATCCGGGGCCTGCGCACCTGGGTGACCAATGAGTACGAGCACGACGGCCTGCGCGCGGGCGGGGAGCGGGTGCTGGACCGGCTCCTCGCCCTGGTCCGGGACGAGGTCTGACCGTGCCGTGAGCGGGGTGGAGCCGGCCGTCCGGCTCCACCCCGCTCACGGGACCCCGGATGTCAGCCCTGCAGGGCGTGCAGCGTGGCGTCCAGGCTGGTGGCCGAGCGGGGGGCCCGGTTGTACGGAAGCCTCGACAGGGCCGCCGCCATGCCGCAGGTGTTGGTCACGGCGGAGAACACGAGACCGGAGCCGACACCGGCGGAGATCCAGCGCGCCGCGGGGAAACGCACCCCGGCGAGCAGACCGGCCACCACGAGCGAACCGGCGGCGAACCGGACCTGACGCTCCATCGGCCAGGTCGTGCGCGCCCCGGCCGGGTGGTCGAGATCGCGGCCCTCGCCCTCCCAGGCCGAGGTTCCGCCGGAGAGCGTCGTGGCCTCGATGTCGGCGGCGGCGAGGATGTCGCAGGCCCGGGTGGAGCGGACGCCGGAGGCGCACACCATGAGCAGCGAGCCGCGGGCCGCTGCGGACTTCAGGGCGGGCACGGCCTCGGAGAGGCGGTCCAGCGGGATGTTCAGCGCACCGGGGACATGTCCGGAGGCGTACTCGCCGGGAGCGCGCACATCGATCACGGTGAACTCCGCGAGTCGGGCCGCGGCCTGGGCGGGGGAGAGGGAGACGGGGCTGGTCACGAGCAGTGTTTCCTTTCGTTCACCGGGGCTCGGGAGGGATGCGGTCCCCCCTTCCCCGGTCAGGCTAGAATACCCCTTGGGGTATCAGGAGGAGGATGTTGTGGAACTGGACATGGCGGCCGACGAACTGAAATCGGTCCTCAACCGCCTTCGCCGCGCGCAGGGCCAGCTCGCCGGGATCATCAGGATGATCGAGGAGGGCCGGGACTGCGAGGACGTGATCACGCAGATGGCGGCCGTGTCCCGGGCGCTCGACCGGGCCGGTTTCGCGATCATCGCGACGGGTCTGCAGCACTGCATGGCCGACGGCGGCCATGAGCCCGAGGACCGCGACCAGATGCGGGCACGGCTGGAGAAGCTCTTTCTCTCACTGGCCTGAGCACGCGCCGGGCGGCCGGGGGCGTCGCGGATACCGTGGTTCATGTCACGGCGGCTCATGCGTCTCATGCCGGCGTCTCATGTCACGGCGTCGACGAGCATGAACGCCGCCACGGCCAGCAGCACCGCGCCGAAGATCCGTTGCAGGGCGGCCGTGGACACCTTCGCGGCGAGCCGCTGCCCGTCCCAGGCGCCCAGCACCGCCGTCGCCGTGAACGGGGCGATCGTCGCCCAGTCCAGTGCGGTGGGCGTGGCGAGCCGGGTGACCAGCGCGGCCATGGAGTTCACCGTGATCACCAGCAGACTGGTGCCGACCGCCGCGGTCATCGGGACGGCGACCACGGTGACCAGCGCGGGCACCACGAGGAACCCGCCGCCCACGCCGAGGAACCCGGTCACCGCGCCGAGCCCGGCACCGGTCCGCGCGACCCGTCCGGCGGGCGGGGCGCCCGCACCGTCCGGGGCCTGCGGTGACGGGCCGCCCTTCGGGCGGAGCATCCGTACCGAGGCGACCAGCGCGAGCACGGCGAACCCCGCGGTCAGCACCCCGGCCGGTACCCGCACCGACAGCGCTCCGGCGACGGCGGCCGGAATGATCCCTGCTGCCGCGAAGAGCCCTCCCGTACGCCAGCGGACCCGGCCCTCCCGGGCATGGGCGACCAGGCCGGTGAGGGATGTCGCGATGACGATGAGAAGCCCGGCGGTGGTGGCCGCGGCCGGATCGAAACCGAGCAGGTAGATCAGTGCGGGGACCGCGAGCACGCTTCCGCCGCCGCCCAGTCCGCCGAGTGCCAGGCCGACCACCGCACCGGCGGCCAGCGCCACGACCAGCGCGGTCACGGGGCCGGCGCAGGGGTGCTGACGGGCAGGCCGGCCTCCGCCGCAGCGCCGAAACCGTCGTCCACGGCCACCACCTCGCGCCCCGCCGCGTCGAGCATCGACGCGGCGATGGCCGCCCGCGTCCCGCCCGCGCAGTGCACCCACACGACGCCCGGCTCCACCTCGCCGAGCCGCTTCGGCAGCTCGTGCAGGGGAATGTGCACCGCCCCCGCGATCGCACCCGTGCGGTGTTCGGAGTTCCTGCGCACATCGAGCACGACCGGGTCCTCGCCCCGCTCCCGGGCCGCCGCCAGGCCCGCGAAGTCGGACCTGCGCGACGAGCGCAGCGCCGTCGCCGTGCCCGCCCAGTCCTCGGGACCGCCGGTGGCGGCCGCGGCCGGACGGCTCATGCCGACGCGGGACAGTTCCCGCTGGGCATCGGCGATGCCGGCGGCGGTGCTCGCCAGCAGGGTGACCGGCTTGCCCCACGGGATCAGCCAGGCCAGATAGGTCGCGAGGGCGCCGTCGCCCTCGAAGTTGAACGATCCGGCGACATGCCCCTCGGCGAACGCGACCCTGCTGCGCAGATCCACCACCCACTCTCCCGCGGCGAGCCGCCGGGAGATCTCCTCGGCGTCGGCCGGGCCGGGCGGGGTCAGATCCAGGGGAGCAGGTCCCGCGGCATTGGCCGGGCCCATGTGCGCGTAGTAGGCGGGGATGTCGTCCAGGGCGGTGAGCAGCTCCGCGACAAAGGTGTCCACGTCCTTGACCAGCGCGTCGTTGTGCCTGCGCTCGTCGCCGATCGTCGTGGCCGACCCCTCGGCCTGCGAGGACGAACAGAAGCTGCCGAAGCCGTGGGTGGGCAGCACGGGCACGGAGTCCGCGAGCTCGTCGGCGAGCCGGTGCGCGGAGGCGTGCTGGGCGCGGGCCAGTTCGGCGGTGAGCCGGGGCTCCACCAGATCGGGCCGGCCCACACTGCCGATCAGCAGCGAGCCGCCGGTGAAGACGGCCGCGTCGCGGCCTTCTTCCGTCAGTACGTAGGACGTGTGGTGCGGGGTGTGCCCGGGGGTGGCCAGCGCACGGAGCGCGAGGCCGTCGTCGACCGGGGTGATGTCACCGTCCGAGACCGGGACGCGGGCGAAGGCGACCTGCGCGGCGGCGGGCACCAGGTACCGCGCCCCGGTGACGCGCGCCAGCTCCAGGCCGCCCGTCACGTAGTCGTTGTGCAGATGCGTCTCGACCACCAGGGCGATCCGCACGCCGCGCAGAGCGGCAGCGGTGATGACCCGGTCGATGTCGCGCGGCGGGTCCACGACCACGGCGGACCGCTGCCCGCCTGCCAGATAACTGCGGTTTCCGAGGCCCGCTGTCTCGATGGTGTCGACGAAGAACACGACACGGCTCCTTCCCTGATGCTTTACCCCGGGGGGTATCTCTCATTCAGGCTAACACTCATACCCCCAGGGGTATTCACGGGCTGGGTGAGACATGCGCTACGGCGGGGAAGGTGTCCACGCGGGGCCGGGCGCGGGCCGCTAGCCTGCCGACATGACGGAGCAGCTCACGCCCATGCCCACGGACTGGCGGCGCGCCCTCGCCGTGGTCGCGCACCCCGACGACCTGGAGTACGGCTGTGCGGCGGCGATCGCCGGGTGGACCGACGAAGGCCGCGAGGTCTTCTACCTCCTCGCCACCCGCGGCGAGGCCGGCATCGACACGCTGACGCCGGAAGCGGCCGCTGCGCTGCGTGAACGGGAGCAGCGGGCGAGCGCCGCGGTCGTCGGCGTGTCCACCGTGGAGTTCCTCGGCCACCGCGACGGCATGATCGAGTACGGCCTCCCGCTGCGCCGCGACATCGCCGCGGCCATCCGCAGGCACCGCCCCGAGCTGGTCGTGACGCTCAACCACCGGGACACCTGGGGCGGCGTCGCCTGGAACACCCCGGACCACCGGGCGGTCGGCCGCGCCACCCTGGACGCCGCGGGCGACGCGGGCAACCGCTGGATCTTCCCGGAGCTGGCCGAGGCGGGTCTCCAGCCGTGGAACGGGGTGCGGTGGGTCGCGGTCGCCGGGTCGAGCGCCCCCACCCATGCCGTCGACGCGACGGTCGGGCTGGAGCGCTCGGTGAAGTCGCTGCTGGCCCACCGTACGTACATCGAGGGGCTGACGGACGAGGACCCCGAGGCGTACTGCCGCACCTTCCTGGCCGACCACGCGCGAGCCGAGGGGGAGCGGTTCGGCGGACGCCCGGCCGTCACGTTCGAACTCTTCACCCGCTGAGCCCGGTCCGGGGCCGGTCCGGGCGCCATCCGGCGTTCCGGCTCGGAATTCCGGGATTGCATGTTCGGCGTCGTGCTCGCACGGGTACGGCTTCTGGAGGCAAAACCGCAGGTCCGCGTGTTGATGTTGTCCAGACCATTGACATGTAAGCGCCACGCTGTTGAATTCGGTGTTGTTGTGTTGCGCGACTCTGGTGACTTGAGTGATCAATGGAGGACTAGTGACGCCTCGCCCACCCCGTCTCACCGCGCTCGGTACGGCGGCGACCCTGCTCGTCGGAGGTCTGCTGACCGCAGTGCCGTCCGCCCAGGCGGCAGGCAGTGCCCGCACCGACACCCCGGCGAAGGCCGCGGCCGCCCGGCCGGCCCCCGCCATCACGCCGACCCCGCAGTCCGTGAAGGCCCGGGCCGACCGGATCACCATCAGTCCGACCGTCACCGTGGTGGCGGGCGGAACCTCCGACGAATCCGCCCTCAAAGTCGTGGAGGGTGCGCTGCGCCGGGCCGGCGCCCAGCGCGTCGTCCGCAGCGACGGACCCGCCCGGAGCGGGCTCACCGTCCATGTCGGTGATGCCGCCGCGCTCGCCGCGCAAGGGATCGAGGGCCCGTCCGCGCTGCCCGCCGAGGGGTATGTGCTCGGTGTCGGCGCCGGTCGCATCGTTCTCGCGGGCAAGGACACCACGGGCACGTACTACGCCGCGCAGACACTGCGTCAGATCCTGCCGCAGGTGAAGCATCCGGGTGCCCGGGTCGACGGGCTCGCGGTGCGTGACTGGCCCGGCACCGCGCTGCGCGGCGTCATCGAAGGCTTCTACGGCACTCCGTGGTCGCACGAAGCCCGGCTCGACCAGCTCGACTACTACGGCGAGCACAAGATGAACATCTATGTGTACTCGCCGAAGGACGACGCGTACCTCCGCGCGAAGTGGCGCGACGCCTACCCGGCCGACCAGCTGGGCCGGATCGAGGAGCTCGCCGACCGGGCCGCGCAGCGGCACGTGGAGTTCACCTACGCGCTCTCGCCCGGCCTCTCCGTCTGCTACAGCTCGGACGCGGACGCCAAGGCGCTGGTCGAGAAGTTCCAGACGATCTGGGACATCGGCGTACGCACCTTCGCCGTACCGCTCGACGACATCAGCTACACCGACTGGAACTGTGCCGAGGACAAGGCGAAGTGGGGGACCGGCGGCGGCGCCGCGGGCGCGGCGCAGGCGTATCTGCTCAACCGGGTCAACAAGGAGTTCATCGCCACCCACCCGGGCGCCCAGCCGCTCCAGATGGTCCCGACCGAGTACTACAACGTCTCCGCGTCCCCGTACAAGAAGGCGCTGTCCGAGCAGCTCGACCCCAATGTCCTGGTCGAGTGGACGGGTGTCGGCGTCGTCGCGCCGACCATGACCGTCGCGCAGGCGCAGGCCGCCCGCACGGTCTTCGGCCATCCGATCCTGACCTGGGACAACTACCCGGTCAACGACTACGCGACGAACCGGCTGCTGCTCGGCCCGTTCAGCGGGCGGGAGAAGGGGCTGCCCGGCGAGCTGGCCGGGATCACGGCGAACCCCATGATCCAGCCGTACGCCTCGAAGATCGCCCTGTACACCGTCGCCGACTACGCGTGGAACGACGCCGCGTACGACCCCCGCACCTCATGGGGCGAGGGCCTGAAGGAGTACGCGGGCGACGACCCCCGCACCCAGCAGGCGCTGCGGGCCTTCGCCGACGTGAACTACAGCTCGGCCCTCAACAAGGACCAGGCCCCCGAGCTCGCGGCGGAGTTCGCCCGCTACTGGAAGTCCGGGGACGCCGCCCGGCTCACCTCCGTGCTCGGCGTACTCGGCTCGGCACCCGGCAGGCTGCGCGCCGGCCTCCCGGACCGCGGCTTCGTCGCCGACGCCGCCCCCTGGCTGGACGCGACCGGGGCCTGGGCCACCGCCGCCCGCACCGCCCTGCGCATGGTCGAGGCGGCCCGCGCCGGAAAGGGCGCCCAGGCCTGGGAGCTGCGCCAGCAGCTGCCCGCACAGCTCAGCGCGGCGAAGTCCTTCACGTACACCGGGCTCGACGGACGCGCGGTGCCGGTCCTCATCGGTGACGGCGTCCTGGACCGGTTCGTCGACGCGGCCGAGGCCGAGCACGACCGGATCCTCGGCGTGAGCGGCAGGTCCACGGCCTCGACGAACCTGGGCACGTACCAGAGCAACACCGCGGCCCGGATGCTGGACGGCGACGACTCCACCTACTTCTGGAGCGACGGGGCGCCCGCCGTGGGCGACACGGTGACCGTGGACCTCGGCCGGGTCCGGGACATCGGCTCCGTCACCCTCGCGATGGCCAAGCCCGGCAGCACCGAGGACTACCTCCACCAGGGGGTGCTGGAGTACTCGGCCGACGGGCAGAACTGGCAGCAGCTCACCGCCTTCTCCGCGAAGCCGGACGTCACCGCGACCGCACCCGCCGGAACCAAGGCACGCTACGTGCGGGCACGGGCGACCGCCGGCCAGGACAACTGGCTGGTGGTGCGGGAGTTCAGCATCCCGACGGACGAGGGCGCGGTGACCGGAGGGCCGCCCGCCGCGGCCGGATCCTCGCTGCGCGCTGCATTCGACGGGGACCCGGGCACCGTCTACCGGGCGGCCCGTGCCCCGGAGGCCGGGGAGGCGTTGGAGCTGGGGCTCCTCGCCGCGCGGGCCGTGCCCTCCGTCACCGTTCTCCGGCCGGCCGGGTCCGAGGGCCGCGCCGACATCCAGCTGCGGGGGACCGACGGAGCCTGGCGGACCGTCGGCGCGCTCGACGGCCCGTACACCCGGGTCGACACGGCGGGCCGTACGGCCGACGCGGTGCGGCTCGTCTGGCGCGCCGGGCAGGCGGCACCGCAGATCGCCGATGTGGTGGTGGCCGGCCAGGACTGAGGTCCGTACCCGCGCCCGGTCCGGCCCGAAGCCCCTTCGGGCCGGACCGGGCGTACCCATGTCCGGCTCCGGCCGGAACCGGGACCGGCGAGTTGTTCCCAGAGAGGCAAGCGACCGCTTAGTATGCGCCGGAGCAGTGGTAATGCCGACAGTGTTGTGGAGGCCCCTCATGCAGGCATGGCGAGTGCACCGGAACGGCGAGCCGAGCGAGGTGATGCGGCTGGAGGAGACGGACCGGCCCACGCCCGGCGACGGGCAGGTGCTCGTCGAGGTGCTCGCGGCGAACATCAACTTCCCCGACGCGCTGCTCTGCCGGGGTCAGTACCAGGTGCGGCCGCCGCTGCCCTTCACCCCCGGTGTGGAGATCTGCGGCAGGACGGCGGACGGGCGGCGGGTGCTCGCGAACCCCGCCCTGCCGTACGGCGGGTTCGCCGAGTACGTGGTCGCGGACGAGGCGGCGCTGCTGCCCGCACCGGACACCCTGGACGACGCCGAGGCCGCCGCCCTGCACATCGGCTACCAGACGGGGTGGTTCGGCCTGCACCGCAGGGCGCACCTCCGGGCGGGCGAGACCCTCCTGGTCCACGCGGCGGCCGGCGGGGTCGGCAGCGCCGCCGTCCAGCTCGGCAAGGCCGCCGGAGCCACCGTCATCGGTGTGGTCGGCGGTCCCGAGAAGGCGAAGACCGCCACCGGGCTCGGCTGCGACCTGGTCATCGACCGCCACAGCGAGGACATCGTCGCCGCGGTCAAGGAAGCCACCAACGGACGCGGTGCCGACGTGGTCTACGACCCGGTCGGCGGCGACGCCTACGCCAAGTCCGTGAAGTGCGTCGCCTTCGAGGGCCGGGTCCTCGTCGTCGGCTTCGCGAGCGGCGTCATCCCCTCCCCGGCGCTGAACCACGCACTCGTCAAGAACTACTCGATCGTCGGACTCCACTGGGGTCTGTACAACAGCAAGGACCCGGCCGCCGTACGCGCCTGCCACGACGAGCTCACCCGGCTCGCCGCGCAGGGCGCCATCAAGCCGCTGATCAGTGAGCGCGTCGGGCTGCCCGGGGCCGCCGACGCGGTCCAGCGGGTCGCCGGCGGCACCAGCACCGGCCGGATCGTCGTCCTCCCGGCAGGAGCCGCCCGATGACCGCGCCCGACGCGGCCCAGCTCCGCCGCCGCGCCCAGGACCTGCTCGCCGCGCACCCCCCGGCCACCACCGGCCGCACCGACTTCCTCAAGGCCCGTTTCGACGCCGGGCTGGCCTGGGTGCACTACCCCGTCGGACTCGGCGGCCTCGCCGCGCCACGCTCCCTGCAGCCCGTCGTCGACGCCGAACTCGCCGCGGCCGGCGCCCCCGACAACGACCCGCGCCGGATCGGGATCGGTCTCGGCATGGCCGCCCCCACCATCCTCGGCTTCGGCACCGACGAGCAGAAACAGCGCTTCCTGCGGCCGCTGTGGGTCGGCGAGGAGGTCTGGTGCCAGCTCTTCAGCGAACCGGGCGCCGGCTCCGACCTCGCCGCCCTCGGCACCCGCGCCGTCCGCGACGGCGAGGACTGGGTGGTCGACGGGCAGAAGGTCTGGACATCCAGCGCCCATCTGGCCCGCTGGGCGATCCTCATCGCCCGCACCGACCCGGACCTGCCCAAGCACCGCGGCATCAGCTACTTCATCTGCGACATGACCGACCCCGGCGTCGAGGTGCGGCCGTTGCGCCAGATCACCGGCGAGGCCGAGTTCAACGAGGTCTTCCTGACCGGCGTACGCATCCCCGACAGCAGGCGCCTCGGCCCCGTCGGCGAGGGCTGGAAGGTCGCGCAGACCACGCTGATGAACGAGCGGGTCTCCATCGGCGGGGCACGCGTCCCGCGCGAGGGCGGCATGATCGGCCCGATCGCCCGCACCTGGCGCGAACGCCCCGAACTGCGCACCCACGACCTACACCGGCGTCTGCTGACCCTCTGGGTCGAGGCCGAGGTGGCCAGGCTCACCGGCACCCGGCTGCGCCAGCAGCTCGTCGCCGGACAGCCCGGCCCCGAAGGCTCCGGAATGAAGCTCGCCTTCGCCCGGCTCAACCAGGAGATCAGCGGGCTGGAGGTCGAACTGCTCGGCGGGGAAGGGCTGTTGTACGACGACTGGACCATGCGCCGGCCGGAGCTGGTCGACTTCACCGGGCGGGACGCCGGCTACCGCTACCTCCGCTCCAAGGGCAACTCCATCGAGGGCGGCACCAGTGAGGTGCTGCTCAACATCGTTGCCGAGCGTGTCCTCGGTCTGCCCGCCGAGCCGCGCACCGACAAGGACGTCGCCTGGAAGGACCTGGCCCGATGACCGCACCGACCGAAGAGACCCAGACACCCGATCTGCTGTACTCGGAGGCCGAGGAGGATCTGCGGGCAGCGGTGCGTGCGCTGCTCGCCGACCGGGGCGACGCGGCGGCGGTGCTCGCTCGCGTCGAGTCCGGCACGCCGTACGACCCGCAGCTCTGGCGGGCCCTCGCCGCCGGCATCGGCGCCGCGGGGCTGCTGGTGCCGGAGGAGTTCGGCGGGCAGGGCGCGAGCCATCGCGAGGCCGCGGTGGTGCTGGAGGAGCTGGGCCGCGCGGTCACGCCCGCGCCCTATCTGACCGGTGCGGTCGTCGCCACGGAGACGCTCCTCGCACTGGGGGTGCCCGACGGACCGGTTGCCGCACTGCTCGGGGACCTGGCTGCCGGGCGCCGGGTCGCGGTCCTCGCGGTGCCGTTCGCGGCCCCGGCGCCCGACGCCGCTCAGCCGGCCGGTGTCGTGGCCGGGCGGGTGGAGGGGACGGTGGCCGGCGTCGCCGACGCGGCCGCCGCCGATGTGCTGCTGGTGCCGACCACCGACGGCCTGTACGCGGTCGAGACCGGTGCCGAAGGGGTCGCGGTGGAGCCCTTGGTGCCGCTCGACCTGACCCGCCCGCTCGCCACCGTCACCCTCGCCGGGGCCACCGGAACCCGCCTGGCCGATGGCGCGTCAGCGGTCGCCGCCGTGCGCCGGGGGCTGCTGGCCGGCGCCGGACTGCTCGCCTCCGAACAGCTCGGAATCGCCGAGTGGTGCCTGAGCGAAACGGTCCGCCACACCCGCGAACGGCACCAGTTCAACCGGCCGGTCGGCTCGTTCCAGGCACTCAAGCACCGCATGGCGCAGCTCTGGCTGGAGGTCGTGTCGGCCCGCGCCGCCGCGCGCAACGCGGCGGACGCCCTCGCGACCGGCAGCCCCGATACGGCGTTGGCCGTGGCCGTCGCGCAGGCGTACTGCTCGGGGGTCGCGGTGCACGCCGCGGAGGAGTGCGTCCAGTTGCACGGCGGGATCGGCATGACCTGGGAGCACCCGGCGCACCTGTATCTCAAACGGGCCAAGGCCGACTCGATCGCGTACGGCACGGCCGGGCGGCACCGCGAGACCATCGCGGGGCTCGTGGAACTGCCCGCGCCGTAGCGGGGGAGCGGGAACGGCCCGCTGAGTCGGGGGACTTGGGAGCGGAGGCGCGTGAACACGCGCCTCCGCTCCTGCGTTCCCGCGTCGGGTGGGGTATCGGGCACCCCTTTACCTGCTGTTTAATTGCGAGAGTTTCGCAATAACATCTGATCTTCAATAAAGGATGTGCAGAGTATGACGGCCCGATCGATACGGGGAGCGGTCGCCGGGGCACTGGCGACCGTGCTGTCGTTGACCGCGGCGGCCTGCTCCCGGCCGGGTGGCCCGGACGGCGGTGGCTCCGGGTCGGGTGCGGGGGACTCGGCGGTGGTCGGCATCGCCTACGAGCCCGACAGTCTCAGCCCGCTGCTCGGCTACGGCAAGGACGGCAACTCCAAGATCTTCGACGGGCTGCTCGCCCTCGACGACGGCATGAAGCTGCGGCCCGCACTCGCCACCGCCCTGCCCGAGGTGAGCGACGACGGACTGACCTACACCTACAGGCTCCGCAAGGGCGTGAAGTTCAGCGACGGCGAGCCGTTCGGCGCGAAGGACGTCGTCTTCACCTACCGGACCATCCTCGACGAGAAGACCAACAACGCCTCCCGCACCGAACTCGACGCGGTGAAGAGCGTCGAGGCGGACGGCGACGACACCGTCGTCTTCACACTCGATTACCCCTACGCGCCCTTCGCCCAGCGCACCGTCCTGCCCATCGCACCCGAACACATCGCGGGCAAGCAGGACGTCAACACCGGCGACTTCACCACCCACCCCATAGGCACCGGACCGTATCTGCTCACCAAGTGGTCCAAGGGCGAGAAGATCGCGTTCAAGGCCAACCCCGGCTACTGGGGCGGAGCGCCGAAGGTGAAGAAGTTCACCATGGCGATCATCAAGGACGACGACGTACGCGCCACCCGCCTGCGCTCCGGCGAACTCGACGGCGCGATCCTGCCGCCCAACCTCGCCAAGGGCTTCGCCCGCACCGGCGGCACCCGGACGTACGCCGCCACCACGTACGACTACCGCACCGTGACGCTGCCCACGCACAACGAGGTCACCGGCGACCTCGCCGTCCGGCGCGCCCTCGACATCGCCGTCGACCGGAAGGCCATGGTCGACTCCATCCTCAACGGCGAGGGCCGGCCCGCCTACGGCCCCGTGCCCACCGACAGCGAGTGGTTCACCAAGGGAACCGAACGCCCCCACGACCTCGCCGCCGCGAAGACGATCCTCGACGACGCCGGATGGAAGCCCGGCAAGGACGGCATCCGCACCAGGAACGGCGTACGCGCAGCCTTCCCGCTCTGGTACCTCACCGGCGACAAGCTGCGCCAGGACCACGCGCTCGCCTACGCCTCCGACGCCAAGAAGGCCGGCATCGACATCACCACCGAGGCCGGGACCTGGGAGGTCATCGAGCCCCGGATGAAGCGGGACGCGGTCCTCGCGGGCGGCGGATCGCCCGCCGACCCCGACTTCGACCAGTACGCCCTGCTGAAGTCCTCGCTCGCGGGCGACGGCTTCAACAACATGGCGTGGTACGACAACAAGGCCGTCGACCGGGCCCTCGAAGCGGGCCGCAGAAGCGGTGACGGCGCCGCACGCAAGGCCGCCTACGACACCGTCCAGCGCGAACTGGCGAAGAACCCCGGCTACACCTTCCTCACCCACATCGACCACCTCTACGTCGTCAAGGACCGCTTCGGCGCCCTCACCACCCAGGTCGAACCGCACGACCACGGACTGGCCTCCGGCCCGTGGTGGAACGTCGAGGACTGGACGCCGAAGAAGTGAGCCGGCGCCTCCCCTGGGGGCCGATGGGCAGGATGGCGGGACGGCGGGCGCTGTTCGCCGTCCCCGTCCTGGCCGTGGTGACGTTCGGCGTCTTCGCCGTCGCCGCCGCCTCCCCCTTCGACCCGGTCAAGGCATACGCGGGCACCGCCGGGCTCACCGCGTCGCAGGAGAACCTCGACCAGCTGCGGGCCAACCTCGGTGTCGACCAGCCGCTCGTCGGCCGCTGGTGGAACTGGCTGAGCTCCGCGCTCGGCGGCGACCTCGGCGACTCCGCAACGATGCGCCAGCCGGTCGCCGATGTCATCGGCGAACGCCTGGGCTGGTCCGTGCTGCTCGCCGCGACCGCCTTCGCCGTCGCCGTACTGCTCGGCACGGGCCTCGGCGTACTGGCCGCCCGCAGGCCCGGCCGCCTGCTCGACCGGTGCGTCAGCTCCGCCGCGTACACGCTCGAAGCCGCCCCGGCCTTCTGGCTCGGACTGCTGGCCATCTGGTTCTTCGCCCTGGAGCTCGACGTGCTCCCGGCCGGCGGTCTCACCGACGCGGCCAGCGACACCGTCACCTTCGGTCAGGTCGCCGTGCATCTGGTGCTCCCCGCGGCTGTGCTCGGCGTCTCCCAGCTGCCCTGGTTCTTCCTCTACGTGCGCCAGGGTGTCGCGGACGCGCTCGGCGAGGACCCGGTGCGCGGCGCCCGCGCCCGCGGACTGCGCGAACGCACCGTACTGCTCGGTCACGCGCTGCGCTCCGGGATGCTGCCGATGCTCACCCTGATCGGCTCCCGCGTCCCCGAACTCATCACCGGCGCCCTGCTCGTCGAGACGGTCTTCAGCTGGCCGGGCATCGCCGCCGCCACCGTGCAGGCCGCCACCTCCGTCGACTTCCCGCTGCTGGCCGCGCTCACGGTGCTGGCCACCGTGGCGGTCGTCCTCGGCAACCTCCTCTCCGACCTGCTGTACGCGATCGCCGACCCGAGAGTGGGCTTCGATGGCTGAAACCGTCCTTGGACCCACCCGTCGCACCACCCGTCGCATCCGGGTGATCGCTTGTGCCGGGATCGTCGCCGCGGTGCTGTTCGCGGTCCTGCTCGTGCCGCCACTGGTCCAGCTCGACCAGCAGGCCGTCGACCTCGCGGCGAGGCTCCGGCCACCGTCCTGGGAGCACCCGTTCGGCACCGACGACGTCGGACGCGATCTGCTGCTGCGCTGCGTCTACGGGCTCCGCGTCTCGCTGCTCGTCGGCGTCGTCGCCGGGCTCACCGCGACCGTGATCGGGACCGCGGTCGGCGCGCTGGCCGCGGCCTTCGGAGGATGGACCGACCGCGTCGTCATGCGGCTCGTGGACACCTTCTCCTCCGTACCGCATCTGCTGCTCGGCATCTTCATCGTGGCCATGTTCCGGCCCGGCGTGGGCCCGGTGATCGTCTCCGTCGCGCTCACCCACTGGCTGTCCACGGCCAGGATCGTCCGCTCCGAAGTACTGTCGCTGCGCTCGCGACCGTTCATCGACGCGGCGATCTCCGGCGGGGCCTCGCGCGGACGGGTCGTCGTCCGGCATCTGCTGCCCGCGGTGCTTCCACAGGCGGGCCTGGCGGCCGTGCTGATGGTGCCGCACGCCATGTGGCACGAGTCCGCGCTCTCCTTCCTGGGCCTCGGGCTGCCCACCCACCAGGCAAGCCTGGGCAACCTCGTGCAGACGGCGCGCGGTTCGCTCCTCGCCGGGGACTGGTGGCCCACGCTCTTCCCCGGCCTGTTCCTGGTGATACCGACCCTCGCGCTGGCGGGCCTCGCCGGTGCCTGGCGGGAGCGGATCAACCCGCGCCGCCGATCGGAGCTGATGCTGTGAAGAACGACCCCGGCCCGAAGGCGCCGGTCCTCTCCGTCCGCGGCCTTTCCGTGCGCTTCCGGATGCGGGGCGGCCGGCACATCGCCGCCGTCGCCGACGCGCACTTCGACCTCGCGGCGGGGGAGTGCCTGGCACTGGTCGGCGAGAGCGGCTGCGGCAAGTCTGTGCTGGCCTCGGCGCTGCTGGGACTGCTTCCCGGCAACGCGCGGACCTCGGGCTCGGCGCTGCTCGACGACGGCACCGATCTCCTGGGCCTGGATGAGAGGAGCCTCGCCCGTACGGTACGCGGCCGCCGCATCGGACTCGTACCGCAGAGCCCCGCCGCGCACCTCACCCCGGTCCGCACCGTGCGCGCCCAGCTGGAGGAGACCCTCCGCGAACTGACCGGCGCCCGCAGGCCCGCCCTGCGCCCGGCGGCCGAACAGGCCGCGGCACGCGCCTCGTTCCCGGCCGGGCACCTCGACCGCTACCCGCACGAACTCTCCGGCGGTCTGGCCCAGCGGGCCGCGACCGCGCTCGCCCTGATCGGCGACGCGCCCCTGCTCCTGGCCGACGAGCCCACCACCGGACTCGACCGCGAGCTGGTCGAGCGGACCGTCGACGAACTGCGCCGCCACACCGACGGGGGCCGGGCGCTGCTGATCATCACCCACGACCTCGCGGCGGCCGAGCGGATCGCCGACCGGGTCGCCGTGATGTACGCGGGCCGCATCGTCGAACTCGCCGACGCCGAAGGGTTCTTCGGGGAGCCCGGACCGCGCCACCCGTACGCGCGCGGCCTCCTCGACGCCCTGCCGGAGCGCGCCTTCGTACCGGTCCCCGGAATGCCGCCCGAGCTCGGGGCACTTCCCGAGGGGTGCGCGTTCGCGGCCCGCTGCGGCCGCGCGGACGACCGGTGTTCGGTACTGCCCCTGTTCGACGGCGCTCTCGCCTGCCACCACGGTGTGCGGGCGAGCGGGGAGGAGCCGGTCCGTGCTTGAACTCACCCGCATCACCGCCGGATACGACCGACGTGATCCCGTCGTCCGCGAGGTCTCGCTGAGCCTGGTGCCGGGGGAGTCCCTCGGACTGCTGGGCCCGAGCGGCTGTGGCAAGTCCACCCTGGCCAGGGTCGCGGCCCTGCTGCACCGCCCGTACACGGGCACGGTGGTGCTCGACGGCGAACCGGTACGCGGCTGGCGGCACCGGGCCCCGCGTGCGCAGCGCACCGCCGTCGGCGTCGTCTTCCAGCAGCCCCGGCTCTCCGCCGACCCCCGGCTCACCCTGCGCGAACTCATCGCCCAGCCGCTGCGGGCGACCGGACGACGCTCGGAGGTGGCGGACCGGGTGGCCGGGCTGGCACCGGCGGTCGGGCTCACACCGGAGCTGCTGGGCCGGCGCCCGCACGAGGTGAGCGACGGCCAGTTGCAGCGCGCCTGTCTGGCGAGGGCTCTGGTCCTGCGGCCGCGCTGGCTGATCTGCGACGAGATGACCGCGATGCTCGACGCGTCTACGACCGCCGCGCTGGTGGCGGTCGTCGAGTCCTACCGGCGGGAGACCGGGGCCGGACTGCTGGCCGTCGGCCACGACCGGGTGCTGCTGGAACGCTGGTGCGACCGCACGGTCGGCTGGCAGGAGTGCACCGGGCCGGGCGCACCGCAGGAGTCCATGAGCCCGACCGGATAAGTCCATGCCCCTGGTGCGTGGCACACCCCCACTCTTATTGACGAGTCCATGACCAAAGGGCGGTCGGATCCGTCCGGACAAGGAGTGGGACATGCGCAGTACACGCGCCATCGTCATGGTGGTGATCCTCGCCGTCGCCGCCTGCCTGGGGCTGGCGGGGCCGTCCGCCGCGGCCGGCCAGACCCCGGGTTCGTACAGCAACTACACCTTCCCGGCCGGGACCACCGCACTCGACGAGGTCACCTTCGGAACGACCGTCCAGTCCGACCCCGGCCGCGCGAACGTCTTCTGGTCCCACCAGTTCGGCTTCACCAACGGGGTCGGCGGCTACATCGGCATGCAGCGCAACCGCGCCGGTGGCGGCCTGTTCCTCTTCTCGCTCTGGGACTCCACCGGAGGCCGGCCGGGAAGCACGGGCACCTACTGCCAGACGTTCGCCGAGGGCGGCACCGGCTACACCTGCCGCCTGGCCGAACGGTTCACGGCCGGGCACCACTACCGCTTCCGTATCGCACCCGACACCACGGCCGACTGGTACCGGGCCACGATCACCGACGACACGGCCGGCACCTCGTTCGTCCTCGGCAGCCTCCGGACCGGCACCGGCGCGAAGATCGCCACCGGCGGAATGGTCGACTGGGTCGAGTACTTCGACTGGAACAACAACGCCGCGACCTGTGCCGACTCCCCGTACTCCCAGGCCCTCTTCGACCTGCCCGCCGGCACTGCGGGCAGCCAGGCCGTCACCGCCGCCCTCGGCTCCACCAGCGTCAGCAGCACCTGTTCCAGCGGTGCCGGGGTGAGCGGTCGGAGCGGCGGCAGCGTGCACGAGGACGGCATCGGCAACTCGTCGTCCGGATCCCTCACCGGCATCGGCGGCGCCTGCGTCGACATCCCGGGCGGCACCACCGGAACGCAGCTCAACCTCTGGGCCTGCAACGGCGGCGACAACCAGAACTGGGTACGGGCATCCGACGGCACGCTCCGCGCGCAGTTCCACTGCCTGACCGTGAGCGGCGCCACCGCAGGAACCGCGGTCTGCGACGGCTCGGCCGCCCAGCAGTGGCGGAGCGACGGAGCGGCCCTGGTGAATCCCGCCACCGGGAAGTGCCTCGACGCCTACGGGGGCGGCAGCGCCAACGGCACCCCGCTCGGCATCTACACCTGCACCGGCGGCGCCAACCAGCGCTGGACGCTTCCGGCCTGACCGGGGGAACGGCAGCCGACGGGCGGACGACGAACCGGTCAACTCTTGTGCGGCGAACGCCCGTTGCGGCGGGCTCCGCCGCATACTCGGTCGCGTCCGCCCGTCCGGTCCACCACTCGCCCCGGGAGAATCCATGGCGTTCCCGACCCGCCGAACCGTCGTCACCACCGCGCTCGCCACCGCGGCCGCGGGCGCCCTGCTGTCCCCGCAGACGGCCGTCGCGTCCGAAGCGGCCACCGCGTCCCCGGCCGCACGGCGCCACCGCACGCAGCCGCTGCGCCGGGCCCACGCGCACAACGACTACCTGCACACGCGCCCCCTGTACGACGCGCTCGGACACGGATTCACCAGTGTCGAGGCCGACATCTTCCTGGTGGACGGGGAACTGCTGGTCGCCCACGAGGCCACCGACCTCGACCCCGCCCGCACCCTCGCCTCGCTCTACCTCGACCCGCTGCTGGCCAGGGTCCGGGCCAATCACGGCACGGTCCACCCCGGCCACCACGAACCCGTGCAGCTGCTGATCGACATCAAGACGGACGGCGCCGCGGCCTACCTCGAACTCGACCGGCAACTGCGGCACTACCGGTCGATGCTGACGTCGTACCACCACGGCCGGGTACGCCCCGGCGCCGTCACCCCCGTGATCTCCGGCGACCGCGCCGCCCGCGCCCCGATGGAGGCGCAGCACACCCGCCACGCCTTCTACGACGGCCGCCCCGAGGACCTCGGGACCTCGGCCACCGCCTCGTTCATCCCGCTCATCAGCAGCAGCTGGACCGACGACTTCGGCTGGCTGGGCGCGGGACCCTTCCCCGCCGCGGAGCGGGACAAACTGCGCGCGCACGTCGCCCGGGCCCACCGCGATGGCCGGCGCGTCCGCTTCTGGGCAACGCCGGACGCGCCGGGACCCGAGCGGGAGGCGGTCTGGACGGAGCTGCTGGCCGCCGGGGTCGACCACCTCAACACCGATGACCTGGCAGGGCTCGAACGCTTCCTCCGTGCCCACGACCGCGACACCCGGACCGGGGCTGCCCGCCTCGGCGGCTGACCGGACGCGCGGCCCCGAGCGTGACAGCCAGTCAACACCCGGATGGCGGACACGCCAGTGCGCCGGACGGCTCCTTCGCTACGCCACACTGGCGGCCAAATGCCGCATTCCGGCGCGGCGGAGGAGGTTGGCCATGGCCATTTCGATCTCACTGGTGCTGCTTCTGCTGATCCTTGCGGTGATCTTCCTCCGCAATGGCGGGCTGAAGGTCTCGCATGCGCTGGTCTGCGCCATGCTCGGGTTCTTCCTCGCGGGTACGAGTATGGCGCCGACCATCCAGGACAGCCTGGCCGCCACGGCCGACGTCGTCAGCAACCTCACGCCCTGACCCCGGCGACCTGCCTGGCGACCGTGAGCGGCTGGTCAGCCCCCGTCCGGGCCGGCCAGCCGCGAACGGATCAGGAACCGCACCCCCTCAGGGGCCTCCAGCGAGAAGCCGCTGCCCCGCCCCTCCACCACGTCGACGATCAGCCGGGTGTGCGCCCACACGTCGAACTGGCTCCTCGACATCCAGAAGGGGATGCTCTCCGCCACCCCCTCGACGTCGAGCGAGGCGACCAGCACATCGGAGCCACCGGTGCGGAACTCGCCGTCCTGGTAGCACATGGGAGCGCTGCCGTCGCAGCAACCGCCCGACTGATGGAACATCAGCGGCCCATGGACCTCCCGCAGCCGCCGCAGCAACTCCGCGGCCGCGGGGGTGAGCTCCACCGGCGACGCGCCCGACGGGCTCATCGCAGCGGCTCCGGACGGAGGTCCGCCCACGCGTATCGGTGCTCGGGGCGGCCCGTGTCGCCGTATTTGAGGCTGAGACTGATCCGGCCCGCGCCCTCCAGATACTTCAGGTACCGCTGGGCGGTGGAGCGGCTGAGCCCCGCCCGCGCGGCCACCTCGTGCGCGGACAGAGGCCCCTCGGCGGCGGACAGGACATGGCGGATGACTTCCGCGGTCGGCGCGGTATGTCCCTTGGGCAGCCCACCGGCCGGGCCGGAATCCGTGGTGCGCAGGGCGCCGAAGATCCGGTCGACCTGCTCCTGCCCGGCCTCGCCGCGGCCGCCGCCCACGCCTTCGAGGGTCCGGCGCAGGGCCGCGTAGCTCTCCAGCTTGGACCGCAGCCCGCTGAAGCTGAACGGCTTGACCAGGTACTGCAGCGCCCCGTACCGCATGGCGGCCCGGACGGTCGACACGTCGCGGGCCGCGGTCACCATGATCACATCGGCCGGGTGGCCGAGCTGACGCAGCCGCCGCACCAGCGTCAGCCCCGTCTCGTCCGGCAGATAGTGATCGAGGAGTACGAGGTCGACATGGTCGCGCTCCAGGAAGGACAGCGCCTGAGCGGCGGTGTGCGCACGGGAGATGACCCGGAAGCCCGGGACCTTGGCCACGTACGCGGCATTGATCTCGGCGACCCGGAAATCGTCGTCCACCACCAGGACATCGATCATCGCGACTCTCCTACTTCTGTCAGCGGCCGGACGGTGAGTGCCTCGGGCAGGACGACGGTGAAGACCGCGCCGCCGCCGGCGCGGGCCGTGACGCGGGCCGCGCCACCGTAGCGCTCCGCCAGCCTGCGCACCAGCGCCAGACCGAGACCGCGCCCGCGGTGCGCGGGGGACTCCTTGGTGGACCAGCCCTCGGTGAAGATCTGCTCACGCATCGCGGGCGGCACACCGGGACCGTTGTCGCTGACCCGCAGGACCGCCGTGCTGCCCTCCGCGAGCAGCTCCACCTCGATGAGAGTGGCGACGTCCAGCGCGTTGTCGATGAGGTTGCCGAGAACGGTCACCAGATCGCGCGGGTCCACCACCACGTCCGGGAGCCGGGTGCCCGGCGAGATGCGCAGGGACGCGCCCCGTTCCGCCGCGATGGCCGACTTGCCCACCAGCAACGCCGACAGCAGGGGATCGTTGACGCGCTCGGCGACCTGCTCCGCCGAGGCCCGGTGACCGTCGGTCACCTCCGCGACGAACTCCACCGCGGCGTCGTGCCTGCCGAGCTCCAGCAGCCCGAGCAGGGTGTGCAGCCGGTTGGCGTGCTCGTGGTCCTGGGCGCGCAACGCGTCCAGCAGCCCATGGGTGGAGTCCAGTTCACGGCCCAGCAGTTCCAGCTCGGTACGGTCGCGCAGGGTGACCACGGCCCCGCCGTCCCCGGTCGGCATCCGGTTGGCGATCAGTACCCGGCCCCGGCAGACGGTGATCAGGTTGGCGCCGTCGACCCGCCCCGCCAGCACCTCCGTCGTACGGCCCGGCGGCAGCACCTCTCCCAGCGGGCTCCCGACGGCCCCCTGGTCCAGTTCCAGCAGCCGCTGTGCCTCGTCGTTGAGCAGCCGGATCCGGCCCCGTGCGTCGAGGGCGAGCACCGCCTCGCGGATGCTGTGCAGCATGGCCTCGCGCTCGTCCAGCAGCGCGGAGATGTCGGCGAAGGCGAGCCCGTGCGTGCCGCGCTGGAGCCGCCGTGAGACCGCCAGCGCGGCCAGCACGCCCACGGCGAGCGCCGCACCGGCGTAGAGCAGCAGTCCGGGAATCGTCCCCAGCAGCCGGTCGTGGACGCTGTCGTAGGCGATGCCCACCGACACGGCGCCCACGATGTCCTGGTGCCCGTCGCGGAGCGGAACCTTCGCCCGAGCCGACCGGCCCAGGGTCCCGTCGTCGATCTGCATGATCTCGCGGCCGCCCAGAGCGGTGCTGGGGTCGGTCGAGACATGCCTGCCGATCTGTGCGGTGTCGGTGTGCGACCAGCGCACCCCGCGGGTGTCCATGACGACGATGTACAGGGCTCCGGTGGCCCGCCGGATCCGCTCCGCCTCGGCCTGCACCGGGCCGCCGGGGCTGGGGTCGGTGCTCCTCAGATCGCGTACCAGTCCGGGCTCGGCGGCGGTGGTCTGGGCGATGGAGAGGGCCTGGTGCATCGCCTGGTTGTCGAGCTGGT
This sequence comes from Streptomyces sp. NPDC002403, assembly GCF_053593015.1. Lineage (NCBI taxonomy): Bacteria > Bacillati > Actinomycetota > Actinomycetes > Kitasatosporales > Streptomycetaceae > Streptomyces > Streptomyces sp. NPDC002403. The sequence continues at coordinate 330,311 of NZ_JBSFBQ010000003.1, forward strand.
GGCTGAGCGGGGCCAGGAAGAGCCCCGTGATGAGCATGATCACTCCGGTGGTGATGGCCACCTGGGTGAGGAGCACCTGGGCGAAGACACGGCGGGGCCAGTGAATGCGCATGTGCTCGCCCTCTGCCTTCCGCCGGCCAGGAACATGATGCTCCGTTTCGTCCTTGTGTGAACGCAACGTAAACGTCACGGTCGCCGATGGCCAGTCCCCGTGTCGCATTCGTTGCCGGAACGCGAGCAGAACGAGCAGAACCCCGCGTTATGAGCAGAACCAGGAGTTGTGGGCGCAAGGGCGCCCGCGTCCTCGGGGCGGCTCTAGCGTCCCGCCCCATGAACAGCGAAACGAGCCCCGCCATCGAGCTGCGGGGGGCGAGCAAAGCGTTCCGGACCCCGTCGGGGACGCTCCACACCGCCGTACGGGATCTGGACCTCACGATCGGACGCGGCGAGTTCGTCGCCGTGGTGGGTCCCACCGGATGCGGCAAGTCGACCACGCTGACCCTGGTCAGCGGCCTGGAGGAACCCACCGAGGGCGAGGTGCTGGTGGCCGGGGAGCCGGTGCGCGGCATCGGCGACAAGATCGGCTTCGTCTTCCAGCAGGACGCGGTCTTCCCGTGGCGGACCGTGCTGTCCAATGTGATGGCGGGTCCCCGCTTCCGCGGCGTGGCCAAGCCCGAGGCGAAGGAGCGGGCCCGGGAGTGGCTCGCCAGGGTCGGCCTCTCCTCCTTCGAGGACCGATACCCCCACCAGCTGTCCGGTGGTCAGCGCAAGCGTGTCGCGCTCGCGGCGACGTTCGTCAACGACCCCGAGATCCTGCTCATGGACGAGCCGTTCTCCGCGCTCGACGTGCAGACCAGGGCCCTGATGTCGGACGAACTGCTGGAGCTGTGGGCCGGCACCGGCGCCTCCGTCGTCTTCGTCACCCATGACCTGGAGGAGTCCATCGCGCTGGCCGACAAGGTCGTGGTCATGACCGCCGGGCCCGCCACGGTCAAGGAGGTCTTCGAGATCGATCTGCCCCGTCCCCGCAAGGTCGAACAGGTGCGGCTGGAACCGCGGTTCGTCGAGATCTACCGGGAGATCTGGTCCTCGCTCGGCGAAGAGGTCCGCATCACCCGCGAGAGGGGTGCCCTCGATGTCGCCTGACACCATCACCGCGAGCTCCGCCGTCACCAAGACCGAGCGGAGCCGGGCCAGGGCGCGGGCCGCCAGGAACCGCACGTACCTGGTGACGGGCAGCCGGATCGCGGTCCTCCTCGTGGTCGTCGGACTGTGGGAATGGCTGGCCCGCACCGCGGTCATCGATCCGTTCAACTTCTCCATGCCGTCGAAGATCTGGGACCAGATCCGCACCTGGGTCGTCGACGGAACCGCCCAGGGCTCCCTCTGGGAGCAGATCTGGTACACGCTCTACGAGGCACTGCTCGGCTGGGTCATCGGTGTGTTCGCCGGTGTGGTGCTGGGCATCGCGCTGGGCCGTGTCCGGTTCGCCGCCGACGTGCTCGGGCCGTACATCAAGGTGCTCAACGCACTGCCCCGTATCGTGCTCGCGCCGATCTTCCTCATCTGGTTCGGTCTCGGCCCGGCGTCGAAGGTCGCCTCCGCGGTCGTCCTGGTCTTCTTCCCCGTCTTCTTCAACGCCTTCCAGGGCGCACGGGAGGTCGACCGCAATCTCGTGGCCAACTCCCGCATCCTGGGTGCCAGCAACCGCCAGGTCACCCTCCAGGTGGTCATCCCCTCCGCCACGTCGTGGATCTTCACCAGCCTGCATGTGAGCTTCGGCTTCGCACTCATCGGCGCGATCGTCGGTGAGTACATCGGGGCCACCAAGGGACTCGGACTGCTGGTCGCCGCCTCCCAGGGCACGTTCAACGCCGCCGGTGTCTACGCCGCGATGGTCATCCTCGCGATCGTCGCGCTGCTGGCCGAAGGGCTGCTGACCTTCCTGGAGAAGCGGCTGTTCCGCTGGAAACCGGCCGAGGCCGACAGCGCCCGCTGACGCCCCGCGGCCCTCCGCACCCCCGCCCCATTCCTCACAAGGACGTGAATCAGATGCGTACATCCACCCGGATCCCGGCCCTCGCCGTCGTCGGCGTACTCGCCCTGACCAGCCTCACCGCCTGTGGCGGCGACTCGACCTCGGCCTCCGGCGGCAAGGACGACAAGGTCAAGATCATGGTCGGGGGCCTGGACAAGGTCATCTACCTGCCCGCGATGCTGACCGAACGGCTCGGCTACTTCAAGGAGGAGGGCGTGTCCGTCCAGCTCCTGACCGAGCCCGCCGGCGTCCAGGCCGAGACGGCGCTGGTCTCCGGCGACGTCCAGGGCACGGTGGGCTTCTACGACCACACCCTCGACCTCCAGGTGAAGGGCAAGCAGGTCGAGTCCGTCGTCCAGTTCTCCCACGCCCCCGGCGAGGTCGAGATCGTGTCCAACCAGGCGGCGGACGACATCAGGTCGGCGAAGGACTTCAAGGGCAAGAAGCTCGGAGTGACCGGCATCGGGTCCTCCACCGACTTCCTCACGAAATACCTCGCCGTCAACAGCGATGTGCAGACCAGCGAGTTCACGCCCGTCGCGGTGGGAGCCGGGCAGACGTTCATCTCCGCCCTCCAGCAGGGTTCCATCCAGGGCGGCATGACCACCGACCCGACGGTCGCCACCATCCTGGACAAGAAGCTGGGCAAGATCCTCATCGACATGCGGACACCCGAGGGGTCCAAGGAGGCGCTCGGCGGGCTCTACCCGTCGTCCAGCCTCTACATGCAGACCGAGTGGGTCGACAGCCACAAGGAAACCGTCCAGAAGCTGGCCAACGCCTTCGTCAGGACGCTGAAGTGGATGTCCACGCACAGCGCGGACGAGATCGCCGCGAAGATGCCCGCCGACTACGCCCAGGGCGGCGGCAAGGCCCTGTACGCACAGGCCATCAAGAGCACGCTGCCCATGTTCACCAAGGACGGCGTGATGCCCGCGGACGGTCCCGCCACCGTCGAGCGGGTCCTGAAGGCCTTCAACCCGAACCTGAAGGATGCCGAGGTGGACCTCGCCAAGACGTACACCACGGAGTTCGTCGAGAAGGCGAACTGACCGCGGGCCGACGGCACCCGCTCCCACGGGCAGCGCGACTCCGGCCGGAGCCGCGCTGCCCGTGCGTACGGCTACTGCTTCCAGTTCGGGGGCTGGGCGGGGTCGAGGGTCCGCCACTGGGCGAGGACCTTGGGGTCCTGCGCGTCGAGCCAGTCGGCCAGTTCGCGGAAGGACACGCAGCGGACCTCCTTGCGGGGGCAGACCTCGCGCATGGTCTCCTCGGCGGCGTCCATGTAGATGCCGCCGTTCCAGTCCTCGAAGTGGTTCCCGATGAACAGCGGCGCCCGGCTGCCGTGGAAGACCCGGTCGAAGCCCGCGACGTACGCGTTCCGTGCCTCCTCGCGCCAGGTCGCGTACTTCGCCGGGTCGCCCTCGGTGCTGCCCCCGGACTGGTTGTAGAGGAAGTTGAAGTCCATGGACAACACCTGGAAGTCCTTGCCGGGGAACGGCAGCATCTGGAGCGGGAAGTCCCAGACACCGTCCTTCTTGGAGGGCCAGATCTGGAAGTCGCCCGGGGAGCTCGCGTCGTAGCGCCAGCCGAACGGCTTGGTCGCCGGAAGCAGCGTCTTCTGGCCCTCCAGACAGGGCGCACGGCCACCGACGACCTCACGGGTGGGGTCGAAGGGGAGCGGGTCGAGGTCCTTGTAGCCGGTGTTGGTCTTCCAGTTCTGCACGAAGGAGTAGAACTGGCTGATCTCGCTGATCCACTCGTTCCTGCTCCAGTCCCCACCGCCCTTCTTCTCGCAGAAGTGGCCGTTGAAATGGGACCCGATCTCGTTGCCCTCCTTCCAGGCACCACCGAGCTGGTCCAGCGTCATCCGGATGTGCTCGCGCGTCGGGTACGAGATCGCGGCGGCTCCGGTCCTGTGCTGGGGCGGCTGGTAGAGGTCCCGCTTCTCCTTCGGGAGGAGGTAGATGCCGGTGAGGAAGAACGTCATGTGGGCATTGCTCTCCTTCGCCGCACGGCGGAAGCGCGAGAACATGTGGTCGTCACCCTCCAGCGCGCCGTCCCACGAGAACACCACGAACTGCGGAGGCCGCTCACCTGGCTTGAGCCGCTCGGCCTTCAGCCGGTTCGGCTGCGGCCCGGTGTAGGACGTGGAGCCGTCCCCCAGGATCTTGACCTTCCCGTCCCAGTTCTCCTCCTCCGCATCCGCCTTGTCCCCGCGGTGCTCGGTGGCGGTCGGCTTCGGCGCGGCGACGGTGCGTGTGCCCTGCTGCGGGGTCCGGCCGTCCGTGTCCTCGTCGGACATCAGCGGGAGGAGTGCCGCGGAACCCGACACCACGAGACATGCCGCGATCCCGAGGACGACCCGGGGCGTGAGCCGGGCCCGTATACGGCGAACAGTGGACTTACCTCTGGTGTCTGTCACTTCGTCATGGCTTCCGTGTATGTGGTCCAGATCTGGGCCGGGAGTTTCCCGTCGTCCGCCGGACCACCGGCCAGCCCCTTGAGCGGCAGTGGCGCGAGGCTCTTCGTCAGGTCCATGCGGTAGACGACGACGGCGGTGGACGCGGCGGGGCCGTATCCGACGTACCAGCGGGCGGTGTCGTCCTCGGTGGTTCCGGTCTTGGCGGCGACCGGTGCGGCGGAGGCGGCACCCTTGCGTCCGTCGGACCGGTCGAGCGCCGCGGTGACCTCGTCGGCGACATCGGAGCGGACGGCGCGCCTGGGCCGGGGCAGGTCGAGCCGGACCGGCTCGCCGTTGCGGGTGACCTTGCGGACCGAGTAGGGGTCCGTGTGCACGCCGTGGGCCGCGAACGTTCCGTACGCGTCGGCCATCCGGATGGCGCTGGGTGTGGAGTTGCCCATCGCGAACGCCGGGACGGGCGGGCCGAAGCTGGAGGGGAGCAGCCCCGAGGCCTCGGCCGTGCCGCGGACCAGCTTCAGGCCCGTGTCCATGCCGAGTTGCAGGAAGGGGGAGTTCACCGACTTCGCCATGGCGTCGTGCAGGCTGATGCGGCCGTAGGAGGCGTCGCCGTCGTTGCGGCCCTTGACCATCTTCCCGCTGCGGTCCCAGTAGGGGCCCTCGGGTGTCATGACGGGGATGTCGTCGTCGCCGTCGTACTCGGTCGACGGTGTGACGGTGGAGCGTGGACCGTTGCGTCCGTGCGTGACCCCGTGCTGGAGCCCGGCGGCGTAGACGAAGGGGGTGAACGCCGAACCGGCCGGTACGGTACCCGCGTTGGACTCGTTGAACGCCTGCCGCTCGAAGTCGGGTCCGCCGTAGACGGCGAGGATCCGGCCGTCCGGGGCGACGGAGGCGGCTCCGAACCGCACGAACCGGTCGGCCTTGCGCTCGTCGGGGTCGAGTGCGCCGCGTGCGTCGCGGACGGCCCGGGTGAGGGCGGTCATCCGCGGCTTCTCGAACGTCGTGTAGATCTGGTAGCCGCCGAGGTCGAAGCGTGCGTCGGAGATGTGTCCGGCCCGCTTGGCGTACGACTCGGCGAGCTGGACGAGATAGCCGTCCTGCCCGCCCGCGCTGTTCGGCCGGTGCGGGGGCTTCGGCTCGGGGAAGGTGGTGTATGTGGCCCGCTCGGCCGGGCTGAGCCTGCCGATCTCCACCATGCGGTCCAGCGTCCACCGCCACCGCTCGACGGCCCGTTCGCGGTTGCGCGGGTTGACGGCCGGGTCGTACAGCGAGGCCCCCTTGAGCAGGGAGGCGAGGAAGGCGCCCTCACTCGCGTTGAGTTGGGTGACCTCTTTGCCGTAGTAGGCCTGCGAGGCGCGCTGGAGGCCGTAGGTGCCGCGGCCGAACCAGCTGGTGTTCAGGTATTCCTGGAGGATCTTGTCCTTGCTCAGGCGGCGGTCCAGTTTGACCGCCATCAGTATCTCGGTGAACTTCCGGGAGAAGGACTGGTCCTGCGACAGATAGACGTTCTTGACGTACTGCTGGGTGATGGTGGAGCCGCCCTGGGTGTCACCGTCACCGACCGTGCGCCACAGCGCGCGGGTGATCCCTTGCGTCGAGATCCCATGGTCGGAGTAGAAGTTGGCGTTCTCCGCCGCGAGTACGGCCCAACGGACGTGGTCGGGGATCTTCGACAGGGGCATCTCCTGGCGGCTCACCCAGCCGGTCCGGGCCATCGGTGTGCCGTCGGCCCAGTAGTAGACGGTGTCCTGCTGGGTGGCGAAGGCGTTGAGGTCCTCGGGTATGTCCGTACGCGCGTAGGCGATGCCCACCACGGTCGCCAGTGTGCCGGTGAACATCAGGACCGAGCCCAGGACCAGCCGCCAGGAGGGCACCCATCTTCGCCAGCCCTGCCGGCCCGCGCGCGGGAAGTCCGGTCTGCGCAGCAGGCGGGTGAACGGGCGCTTCGTCTGTTTCCGGCGCCCCGTTCCCGGGACCAGCACCGTTCGTGCGGCCCGGGCCGTCCTGCTGAATATGTTGTGCTGTGTCATTCCGTCCAGCCATGACAGGCCGGGCCGGCCGCAGACCGCGACCGTGCCCGTGCAGTGGTCATTGAGCGTCAGCCGCCACATGCCGGCACGTCGACTCCACCGGAGTAAAGGCCAAAGCCTGACCGAGAGTTCCGGCGCGAAGTCACGTAAAGATAACAGGCCGCCGGGAGAGCTCCTGCCGGGTCGGCTCTGCTCGTGGCAGCGGCCCGGTCATCGGCCGTTCTGCCGTCCGGGCCACCCGGCATCGAACCGGCCAATTCGATTCACCGTGCCCGCCCGTGCCCGCCGGCACACCGGGCCGTTCCCGCGACCGGCCGGGCCCGGCGACGGCCGGAGGACGGGGACGACGGAGCGTCAAGCGCGTTCCGGCCAAGCGCGGCGAGCGCGCGCACGAGTGCCGTGGTGACACCGGGACCACCCGCCTAAGGTCTGATGGCGCGCTGCTGGGGCCCGCCGGTCGACGCATCGCCGAGTCGGTCGACGTATCGCGCAGGGGGGAAGCAGTGTCCCGTGTGGAACTGGTCTCCGGCCACCGGCAGTACCTGCCGCTGGTGCAGGGCGCCACGCTGATCGAATGGACCGGAACGGGCCTCTTCCTCGCCGTCTCGACCATCTACTTCGTCAAGGTCGCCCATCTCAGCACCTCGTCCGTCGGCACCGGCCTGACCATCGGCGGGGCCGCCGCCGTCGCCTCAGCCGTGCCCATCGCCCGCCTGGCCGGACGCTTCGGGCCGAAGCCCGTGCTGATCGTTGTGATGCTGCTGCGCGCACTGGCCACCGTCGGCTACCTCCTGGTGGACAGCTGGTGGAGCTTTCTCCTCGTGGTCGCCGTCATCGCCGTCACCGAGCAGTCCTCACCCCCACTGGTCCAGGCGTACGTCGGGGCGCGTACCCCGGAGAGCCTGCGCGCGAAGGTCATGGCCGTGCAGCGCACCGTGGTCAACCTCGGGATCAGCCTGGGCGGGCTGATCGCCGGAGTCGCCCTGGGCTCCGGCGCGCCGGGAGCCTTCCGGCCGTTGCTGATCGGGGGCGCGGTCGCCTACGTGGCGGTCGCCGCGGTGTACGCCACCGCGCGGCGGGAGGAGGAAACGGCGGCGACGGCGGTCGGGAGCGCCCGGGTGGCGGACCTGCTCAAGGACCGCCGGCTGCTCGGCTTCACCGCGTACAACGCACTGGTGTCGCTCTGGATGCCGGTGCTCAACGTGGCCTTCCCGCTGTGGCTCGTCACCGAGACGGACGTACCGGAGCGCTGTGTCGGCATCCTGTACGCCGTCAACACCGTGCTCTGCATCGCCCTCCAGTACCCCCTCAACCGCTGCTACGGCACCACGCGCCGGGCCTGGCTCTCGTACGCGGCCGCGGCCCTGCTGCTCAGCTGCGGCGCCCTGGCCTTCGCCGCCGCGCCCGGCCTCGGGACTCGGGAGGCACTGCTGGTGCTCGGCGCGGCCGTCGTCCTGCTGACGTTCGCCGAGCTGCTCCAGGTCGGAGCCTCGTGGACCCTCTCCTTCGACCTGGCACCGGAACAGGCGCGCAGCGCCTACCTGGTGCTGTTCAACACCAGCCGGACAGTGGCCAACCGGGTCGCGGGCCCGGTGCTGATGACCGGCGTCGTCCTCGCCCTCGGCACGGCCGGCTGGATCGCACTCGCCGGTGTTCTGCTGCTCGGCGCGCTCGTCCCCTTCGTGATCCTCCGCTCGGCGGGCACCACCGGCGCCTGAGCCCGCTCCCGCGCGGCGCGTCGACCGTCACTCCACGCTGACCCAGTCGAGGGTGCGCTCCACCGCCCGCTTCCAGTTGGCGTAGCCATCCGACCGCTGCTCCTCGCTCCACCGGGGCTCCCACCGCTTCGACTCCTGCCAGTGCTCCCGCAACTCGTCCTGGTCCCGCCAGAATCCGGTGGCCAGCCCGGCTGCGTAGGCGGCACCGAGCGCGGTCGTCTCGGCGACGACCGGACGGCTGACGGGTACGCCGAGAACATCGGCCTGGATCTGCATGCAGAGGTCGTTCGCCGTGACCCCGCCGTCGACCTTGAGCACGTCGAGATGGACGCCGGAGTCCTGTTCCATCGCCTCCACCACGTCCCGGCTCTGGTAGCAGATGGCCTCCAGGGTGGCCCTCGCCAGATGGCCGTTGGTGTTGTACCGGGCCAGGCCGACGATGGCACCCCGGGCGTCCGAGCGCCAGTACGGGGCGAAGAGGCCCGAGAACGCCGGTACGAAGTACATCCCGCCGTTGTCCTCGACCGTCCGTGCGAGGTGTTCGCTCTCGCTCGCGTTCGAGATGATCTTCATCTGGTCCCGCAGCCACTGCACCGCGGACCCGGTGACCGCGATGGAGCCCTCCAGGGCGTAGACCGGCGGGCTCTGCCCGAACCGGTAGGCGACGGTGGTGAGCAGGCCGTGCTCGGACCGGATCAGTTCCGTGCCGGTGTTCAGCACGAGGAAGTTGCCGGTGCCGTACGTGTTCTTCGCCTCGCCCGGCTCGAAGCACACCTGCCCGACCGTGGCCGCCTGCTGGTCGCCGAGCACGCCGGTGACCGGGATCGCCGCGCGCAGCGGCCGGGAGGTGCGCGTGCGGCCGTACGCCTCGGCGTCGGAGGAGGGCCGGATGGCCGGGAGCATCGCCCGGGGGACGCCGAAGATGTCCAGCAACTCGTCGTCCCAGTCCAGTGTCTCCAGATTCATCAGCATCGTCCGGCTGGCGTTGGTCACGTCGGTGGCGTGGATCCCGCCGTCGGGGCCGCCGGTGAGGTTCCACAACACCCAGCAGTCCGTGTTCCCGAACACGGCGTGTCCCTGTTCCGCGGCCGCGCGGACCCCTTCGACATTCTCCAGGATCCACTTGATCTTCCCGCCGGAGAAGTAAGTGGCCGGAGGCAGACCCGACTTGCGCCGGATGACCTCGCCGTACCCCTCGTTCTCCAGGGCCTTGGCGATCGAGTCGGTGCGGGTGTCCTGCCACACGATGGCGTTGCAGTGGGGCCGGCCGGTGCGGGGGTCCCAGACGACCGTCGTCTCGCGCTGGTTGGTGATACCGATGGCGTCGAGATCCGTGCCGCTCAGACCTCCGGTGCGCAGAGCGGTCTGCATCACCGAGTTGGTGCGCTCCCAGATCTCCACCGGATCGTGCTCCACCCAGCCCGGCCGGGGCAGGATCTGCTCGTGCTCCAACTGGTGTCTTGCCACTTCGTTGCCGCCGTGATCGAAGATCATGAAGCGGCTGCTGGTGGTGCCCTGGTCCACTGCGCCGATGAAGTCCGCCATGGCATGCTGCCTCTCCTGAGTCCGGGCTCGGTGATGGGGCCGGGCGTCACTTCTCCGGGAGTACGGGGATGGTGCCTTCCGGTTCCTCCTCCGCCGAGGGCAGGAAACGGCCGATGAAGGCCTTGTAGACGAATGCTCCCACCAGGCCGCCGACGAACGGGCCCACGATCGGCACCCAGAAGTAGAAGTTCCCGTACTGGTCCCGCCACGCCCCTCCGTAACCGGTGAGGAAACTCGCCAGCCGGGGGCCGAAGTCACGGGCGGGATTGATCGCGTACCCCGCGTTCGTCCCGAACGCCATGCCGATGGCCACCACGATGAGGCCCACGATGAACGGGCTGAGATTGACGCCCGGCGGGGTGTTGAGGAGATCCGTGACCGCGAAGATCAGCAGTATGAGAATGGCGGTGCCGATGACCTGGTCCCGGAACGCTCCCCACTCGTGGACCGGAAGTGCTGGGTTTCCGTTGGCGGGCAGGGTGGAGAACACGGTCTGTGTCTTGATCGTGTGTCCGGGGTCGGCCTTGGCCAGCGCCTCCGTGTAGTTCCAGCGCACCAGCAGGGCCGCGACGAACGCCCCCGCGACCTGCGCGAGGGAATAGGGCGCCACTTTCTTCCAGGGGAAGTCCTTGAACGCGGCGAGTGAGAGAGTCACGGCGGGATTGAGATGAGCTCCGCTCAGTCTGGCCGCCACGTAGACACCCAGCGTGACTCCGAGACCCCAGGCCCAGGCGATGCTGTCGTGATTTCCGAGGCCGCCCGGCGGGTCGGTGAGGGCACCGCCGGCCACGACCTGCGCCACGACACCGCAGCCGAAGAGGATCAGAATCATCGTGCCGAGGAACTCCGCCGAGAGTTCCCCGGCGATTCCGGACTTCTTGAGCCGCTCCATGGAGATCTCGCTTCCTGTCGACCGACGACTCCTGGCGGCATAGATCCACATCCGAGCGTAAGCGGCGGGAATTGGTTCCGCATGCGGTGGCGGACGCGCCGTTTCCGCAGGTGCCGGGGGAGTGCCCCGTGCGGTCTCAGTCCACGTCGACCTGGTCGAAGAGGTCCAGCATCCTGCCGAGCACCCGTACGCAGGCCGTCACCTCGGCGTCGGTCAGATCTCCCTCCACCCTGCGCAGCAGGGACTGCTCGCGGGTCAGGGCGGCGGTGATCGCCGCCCGGCCGCCCTCGGTCAGCCGGACCAGGGAGGACCGCTGGTGCGCGGGGTTGGGGATGGTCTCGGCCAGCTGTCCGGCCACGGCGTCATTGACCATCCGCTGCACGAACTGCCGGCTCAGTGCCTGTGCCCGGCCCATCTGCGGAACCGTCATCGGGCCGTGCTCACGCAGCAGGTCCAGTACGGCGCGGACTCCCACGGACAGGCCCTCGACCGGGGCGGCCTGCTCCACCTTGCGCTGCACACGCCGGTAGAGCGGGCCGACCAGGGCGAAGACCTCCGTGAGCCGGTGGGCCAGTTCCTCGGGTGCCAGGGGCGGATCGGTGTCGGTCATACGGTCATCATGACACCTTGGTTGCCAATGTGGCGAGTAGATGGCACCTTGGTTGTCATGAATGCTGCCTCCGAGTTGAAGTTCTTCGAGACCGACGACGGCCGCCTCGTCTACCGCGACACCGGCAAGGGCCCGCTGGTGGTGCTGTTGCACGGTGGATTCCTGGACCATGGGATGTGGGACGACCAGGTGCCGGAGCTCGCGCGGGACCACCGTGTGATCGTGCCGGACGCCCGCGGGCACGGCGGATCGTCCAACGCGAGCAGGCCCTTCCGTCACACGGACGACCTGGCCGCCCTGCTGCGCCGGCTCGACGCGGGCCCCGCCGTCCTGGTCGGAGTGTCGATGGGCGGGGCCACCGCGCTCGACACCGCGCTCGAACATCCGGGTCTGGTGCGCGCGTTGGTCGTCAGCGGGGCGGGGACGAGCGAGCCCGAGTTCCACGACTCCTGGTCCCGCCGGGTCCTGGCCGAGCAGGCCCGTTCCCTGGCCGCCGGTGACATCGCGGGCTGGATCGACGCCTTCATGCTCTTCGCGGCGGGACCGCACCGCACACTCGACGACGTCGACGGCACCGTCGTGCGACGCCTGCGCGCGATGACCGAACGGACGCTGGCCAAGCACACCGCGGACGAACCCGAGCTGCTCGTGCCCGTCCCCGACACCTGGGCGCGGGCGGCGAAGGTCGGCGTCCCGGTGCTGACCGTCACGGGTGGCATCGATTGCGACGACCACCTCGCCATGGCCCGGCGCCTCGCGCGGACCGTCGCCGACGGCCGCGAGGCAAGCGTCGAAGGGGTGGCGCACTATCCCAACATGGAGCGGCCGGATGCCTTCGGCGAGATCCTCGGGAACTTCCTGACGGACGTGTCCGCCCGGGCGGCCGACGCCGTGTGACGCACGGCCCCAGGGGCTCAGCGCACGGCGGACACCGTGTCACCGGCCTTGGCGGCTCCCTGCACCGGGGCGTCGTGGAGGCCGAGACGCAGATGCTCCACATGGAAGAGAGCCTGGTCGAGGAGTTCGGCCACGTGGTTGTCGTACAGCGCGTAGATCACTGAGCGGCCGCGCCGCTCGCCGGTGACGAGGCCGAGGTTGCGCAGCAGCCTCAACTGGTGGGAGCAGGCGGACTGCTCCATGCCGACCGCCTCGGCGAGCTCGGTCGCGGGGCAGGGGCCCTCCTGGAGGCGGGCGAGGATGCGGAGCCGGGACGGGGTGGCGAGGGCCTGGAGGGTGGACGCCACGTCGGTGGCCCCCACCGCGTCGAGGCGCTCGCGCGCGGTGGCAGCGGTCTTCGCGTCAACTCCGTGGCCCATGCCCTCATCCTACGGAGATGTATACATGAATGCGTGTTCATGTGATCCTGTATCGTGAGAGGGTCCGAGCACTCCGCCTTCTCGCGTGAAGGATCACCCCCCCATGTCATCCACCGTCACCCGCCCGGCCCCCTCGACCGGCCCGGTCCGGGGCGCGGGGGCGGCCGAGCGGCGCACCCGGATCCTGGCCCTTCCGGAGGCCCGCTGGGCCGCGGCCGCGCTGGTGCTGTTCCTGGCGGCGCTGCCGCTGCACCTGCTCGGCACCCCGTGGTGGGCGTGGGGCCCGCTGTACGCACTCACCTATCTCGCCGGCGGCTGGGAGCCGGGCCGTGAAGGGATGCGGGCGCTCGGCCGGAGGACGCTGGACGTCGACCTGCTGATGGTCGTCGCGGCTCTGGGCGCGGCGGCGATCGGACAGGTGCTGGACGGCGCCCTGCTGATCGTCATCTTCGCCACCTCGGGCGCCCTGGAGGCATTCGCCACCGCCCGCACGGCGGATTCGGTACGCGGACTGCTCGACCTCGCACCCGCCATGGCCACCCGGATCGGCGCAGCCGGTGCCGAAGAGGCCGTGCCCACCGAGGAGTTGACAGTCGGGGACGTCATCCTGGTACGTCCCGGCGAGCGCGTCGGGGCCGACGGGCGGGTTCTCGACGGGGCGAGCGAGGTGGACCAGGCGACCATCACGGGCGAGCCGCTGCCGATGCCCAAGGAGCCCGGCGACGAGGTCTTCGCAGGAACCCTGAACGGCACCGGGGCGCTGCGGGTGGCCGTGGAGCGCGACCCGGCCGACTCGGTGATCGCCCGGATCGTCGCCATGGTCGAGGAGGCCTCCGCGACGAAGGCCCCCACCCAGCTCTTCATCGAGAAGGTCGAACAGCGGTACTCGATCGGCATGGTGGCCGCCACCGTCGCCCTGTTCGCCCTGCCGCTGGCCTTCGGTGCGGCACTGCAGCCGACACTGCTCCGGGCGATGACCTTCATGATCGTCGCATCGCCGTGCGCCGTGGTCCTGGCCACGATGCCACCGCTGCTGTCAGCCATCGCCAACGCCGGACGGCACGGGGTGCTCATCAAGTCCGCCGTGGTGATGGAGCGGCTGGGCCGGATCGACGCCGTGGCGCTCGACAAGACCGGCACCCTGACCGAGGGCACCCCGCATGTCACCGACATCCGTCCGCTCACGTCCTCGGGCCTGACCGAGGACGCCCTGCTCACCCTCGCGGCGGCGGCCGAGCACCCCAGCGAACACCCCCTCGCACGCGCCGTCACCGGAGCCGCCCGGGCCCGTGGCCTCGTCCTGCCCCCGGTGGAGGACTTCGACTCCACCCCGGGCATGGGCGTCACCGCCACCGTGGACGGCCAAAGGGTCGCGGTCGGCAGCCCGGCCCGTCTGCGGGACGCCCGGACCGGCGCCGAAGGAGCGGCCGCCGGGCTCGCCGCCCGGCTGGAGGAGGACGGCCGCACCGCCGTACTCGTCGTACTCGACGGCACGCCCGTCGGCGTCCTGGGCATCGCCGACCGGCTGCGCCCCGATGCCCGGACCACCGTCGCCCGCCTCAGCGCACTCACCGGCAGCACCCCGGTGCTGCTGACCGGGGACAACCCGCGAGCCGCCGCCCGCCTGGGCGCCGACGCCGGGATCGTCGACATCCGGGCCGGACTCCTGCCGCAGGACAAGGTGCACGCGGTCAAGGAGATGGAGAGCGCCGGGCGGAAGGTGCTCGTGGTCGGGGACGGAGTGAACGACGCCCCGGCACTGGCCGCCGCCCACTCGGCCATCGCCATGGGCAGGGCCGGCTCCGACCTCGCCCTGGAGACCGCCGACGCCGTGGTCGTCCGCGACGAACTCGCCACCGTCCCCACCGCGGTGGCGCTCTCGCGCCGGTGCCGCCGCCTCGTCGTGCAGAACCTGGTGATCGCGGCCGTCTTCATCACCGGCCTCGTCATCTGGGATCTCGTGGGCACCTTGCCACTCCCGCTGGGTGTCGCAGGGCACGAGGGCTCCACCGTCATCGTCGGCCTCAACGGCCTGCGCCTGCTGCGCGACGCCGCCTGGACGCGGGCCGGTGGCGACGCCTGAGCCCCACACCGGCACGGAGGCGGGGCGCCACGCCACGGGAAACCCGGTGGGGGTATCGTCGGGCCCGCACCGCACGACCCGTACGACCGAGCATTCGAGGCAGCCGTGGATCGCGGACGGACACGCACACCGGGCACGTCCCGGCTGCTCGTGCTGTGCGCCGTCCTGTGCGGGCTGTTCCTCATGCACGGCGCGCCGGCGAGCGCCGCGGAGGGCTGTCATGACGTGATGGGCACGAGCGCGGCGACGCCCATGTCCATGACGACCGCCGACGGCCACTTCGTGGTGCGGGGCGAGCACGGCTCCGCGCGCGTGGCCGCCGCCGTGCCCGCGACGAACGGGGAGTCGTGCGTCTTCACCCATGCCCGTGACCGGGTACTGCCGCTGCTGATGGCGTCGGGCCTGGTGCTGCTGGCCGTCGGGATGCTCGCCGGGCACCGCACGGCCGTACGCGGTCCGGCCCGGCGGGGACCGCCGTTCGCCGGCAGGGATCTGCTGCTCCAGGTGTGCGTCGCGCGGACGTGACAGGAATCCGCCGGTCCACGGACTTTCGGGCCCGGACCGGCCGGACGGCCCTGTACCTTTCGCGCGCCATGGATGTGGCGCGTCCACCTGGAAAGAACCTGTGATGTCCGCTTCCCTGTCCCTCGCCGCCCGCCGCCGCCCGCTCGCGGCCGCCGCAACCGTGGCCGCCCTCGCTCTGGCACTGGCGGCCTGCGGCACCTCCGACGGCTCGGAGTCCGACGGCTCGTCCATGCCCGGCATGAACCACGGCTCGGGCAGTGCCTCCGCACCGGTCACGCCCGGCGGGACGTTCAACGACGCGGACGTGAAGTTCGCGCAGCAGATGATTCCGCACCACCAGCAGGCCATCGAGATGGCGAAGCTGGCCGATGGCCGCGCTGCGGACCCCGAGATCAAGAAGCTGGCCGCCGCGATCGAGAAGGCCCAGGACCCCGAGATCAACACGATGAGGGGGTGGCTGACTTCGTGGGGCGAGCCGCTGCCCTCGGACTCGTCCTCGATGGGTGACATGCCCGGGATGGACCACGGCACGGACGGTTCGGGAATGCCCGGAATGATGTCCGACAAGGACATGAGCGACCTGTCGGCCGCCAAGGGCAAGGACTTCGACAAGAAGTTCGCCCAGCTGATGATCGGCCACCACCAGGGTGCGGTCACCATGGCCGAGGAGGAGCAGAAGAAGGGCGACAGCGCCGACGCGAAGAAGCTCGCCGGCGCTGTCGTCACCGCTCAGACCGCCGAGATCGAGCAGATGAACAAGATCATCGACAGGCTCTGATCGCAGCGCGGGTGCGGGCCTTCGCACGGCCCTCCGGAGGGAGTCGTGCGAAGCCCCGCATCCCCTGGGCCTTGCGTTCGGATCACACCGGGCTCGTGTGTTCCGGAGCCGCGAGCAGAGCGACCACCTCCTGAGCGGTGGTCTCCCGGAGTTCCTCCCCGACCAGCAGCCACCGGGTGATGCCGAGCGATTCGAGGAAGGGCAGATCGTGACTGGCGATCAGGAGCGCCCCCTCGTAGGACTCGAGCGCACCGGTCAGCTGCCGCACGCTGGCGACGTCGAGGTTGTTGGTCGGCTCGTCCATCATCAGCAGCTGCGGCGCCGGTGCGGCGAGCATCGTCGCCGCGAGGGCGGCACGGAAGCGTTCTCCGCCCGAGAGGGTGCCCGCCGGCTGCTCCGCGCGTCTCCCCTGGAACAGGAAGCGCGCGAGCTGGGCACGGATGTGGTTGTCGGTGACCCCGGGGGCCATCCGGGCCACGTTCGCCGCGACGCTCAGCTCCTCGTCCAGCACGTCGAGCCGCTGCGGAAGGAACCGCGTCGGAACGAACGTCCTGGCCTCGCCGGACAAGGGGGACAGCTCACCGGTGAGGGTGCGCAGCAGCGTCGTCTTCCCGGCGCCGTTGCGGCCGACGAGCGCGATCCGCTCGGGCCCCCGTACCTGGAGGCTGCCCTCACGGAGCCTCCCGAACCGCGGGCGCAGCTCGTGCAGGCTCAGCACGGTGCGTCCGGCGGGCACCGCGGTGCGGGGAAGGTCCACGCGGATCTCGGCATCGTCACGGATGGCCTCCGCGGCCTCCTCACGGCGCTCGCGCGCCTCGCTGAGCCGCTCCTCGTGGACGCCGCGAAGCTTGCCCGCCGACTCCTGCGCGGACCGCTTGCGGCGGCCGGCCAGGATCTTCGGGAGGCTTCCTTCGGCCTCGGTCCTCCTCCCGTTTCTCTGGCGTCGGGCCAGCTTCACCCGGGTCTCCTCCAGTTCGCGTTTCTGGCGGCGAAGATCGGCCTCCGCGGCCCGCAACGTCCGCCCGGCGGACTCCTGTTCAGTGGCCACGGCTTCCTGGTACGCGGACCAGCCACCCCCGTACCAGTTCACGGATCCGGCGCGCAGTTCGGCGATGCGGTCCACACGCTCCAGCAGTTCGAGGTCGTGACTGACCACGACCAGCACGCCCGAGCGCCAGGAGTCGACGGCCTCGTAGAGCCTCCGGCGGGCGAACACATCGAGGTTGTTGGTGGGCTCGTCCAGCAGCAGCACGTCGGGACGGTCCAGCAGCAGTGCGGCCAGGCGCAGCAGCACGGTCTCGCCACCGGACAACTGGCCGACCGTGCGGTCCAGTCCGATGTCCCCGAGCCCGAGCTGGCCCAGGGTCGCCAGGGCCCGTTCCTCGACGTCCCAGTCGTCGCCGATCGTCTCGAAGTGCTTCTCGTCGACGTCTCCGGACTCGATGGCGCGCAGCGCCTCGCGCCGCTCGGCGATGCCCAGGGCCCGGTCCACCCGCAGTGTGGTGTCGAGGGTGATGTTCTGCGGAAGGTGGGCGAGGCTACCACTGACGGTCACCGACCCCTGGGAGGGGCGGAGTTGACCGGCGAGCAGTTGCAGCAGTGTGGACTTTCCCGCGCCGTTGGTACCGACGAGGCCGACGCGGCCCCGGCCGATGGCGAGCGAGAGTCCTTCGAAGACGGTCGTGCCGTCCGGCCGGCTGAAGGACAGGGCCGAGCAGGTGAGGGAAGCGCCGGGGGTGATGGGTGTCGCCATGGTGTTCCTCGCATTCGCAAGCGCGGTGAGTGGGGGCTTCGTATGCGAGCACCACGCGGCGACCGAGCAGCGGAGGAAGGTACGGCGGCCCTGGAGATCGAGGGACGGCTCATGCACCGAGGTCGCATCCACGCGGGGTCACGGGCAGTGCGGAGCACTGCTACGGCGTGACAGGCGTACGGGCGGTGCCGTACGGCGTGATGTTCGCAGACCTCAGATGCGCAACGTCCACCTCTATCGGAGACAACAGGACATCAGCACCATAACGGTGGAGGGGGAGGGATGGCAATGCCTCCGGGCGTCGGGCAGGGCCGGCGAGGTGAGCTCCCCGTCGCGATATATCCGTCCCGTTATGGGTGGTTCGAGCGAATTGCCCTTTTAAATGCTTGGCGAAATGCACCTTTTGTGAATTCGTGGCGCGAGTCACTTTCCATCCTCCCGGAGTCGCGTCACGCGATGCGGAGCCCTTTCCGCGCAAGGAGGGGGGAGTGCTCGATGTGAGCTGGATTACCACTGTTCCCGTGACTTGATCTTGTAAGTGAATTGCGTGTGGAAATCAGGGTCTTGTCCCTTTCGGTCCCTCTCGCCTACGGTCACCGTCAATCCGGACGGAACGCCGAATCCTGCCGCCGCCCGGACATCCGACCCACTCGTGTACGGCAGGAGCGGGGGACCCAGGTAAGCCGCCGGCCCGGTATCCGGAACGGCTGGGGTCTTTCGTCTGGATCCGGCCTGATCCAGACGAAAGGCCCCTGGGGTGAAGCCGCGCTCAGCGCGGCCAGGCATCTCCAGCCTGAACCCGACAGCTCACCTCGCAGGCGACGGAGAGGAATTCATCATGTCCGCAACGCCTACCTGCCGTCGTCGTAGGTCCACCTCGCTGACCCGGGGCTTCATAGCCGTGGGCACGGGTGCGGCCGCCCTCCTGCTGCCGTTGACCGGCGCCGCCACGGCCTCCGCGGCGCCGGCGCAGTCCGTCAGCGCCGTGGCGCCCGCGGCGCAGCCCGTGACGTACACGAACAATCTGGACGGCTGGATCAAGGAGTCGCTGGCCGTCATGGCCAAGCACGGCATTCCCGGCAGCTACGACGGCATCCACCGCAACGTGATGCGCGAGTCCTCCGGCAACCCCTTTGCCATCAACAACTGGGACTCGAACGCCGCCGCCGGAACGCCGTCCAAGGGTCTCCTCCAGATCATCGACCCGACCTTCCGGGCCTACCACGTGCCCGGAACGGCGATGGACGCCTACGACCCCGTCGCCAACATCACCGCGGCGTGCAACTACGCGGCCCACAGGTACGGCTCCATCGACAACGTCTTCGGGGCCTACTGAGGTACGGAATCCAGCCGCGGTGGCGTCCAGTCGGCATGGCGCAGGATCGTGCGGACGGTGACGCGGGACGGTGCGAGGCGCAGTGCCGTGTTCCGCAGCGCGACGGCCGCCGGACGGGACAGCTGCTGACCCATCCGGCCGGCCCGGCGGGCGGCCCGGGCGACCGACTGGCTGCGGGGCCGGCGCTCGGCGTCGTAGCGGCCGAGCGCCGACTCGACGGTGGGTCCGGCGCGGAGCGCGGCGGCCGGCGTCGCCGCGTCCTCCAGTGCCTGGCAGGCTGAGCCTGCGCCACCCGGAGTTGCGCGAGATTCTCGTAACCGCGCGAGAACGCGGCACGCGAGGCCGTGCGGGCGTTCCTGGACGCGCGGGGCGTGGCCGACGCGGAGGGCCGGACGCTCACGATGCTGGCCTGTGTGGACGGGCTGGTGTTCGACCGGCTGGTGGGTGGCGGGGAAGTGCCGAGGGACGAGATCGCGGGACTGGTCGCCGCGGCGCTGCGCGGCGCCTGACCATCGCCGCGCGGGCACCTCCCCGCACCGGTTCGTCCGCGCGGGACCCTCACTCCGGGGCGCGCTCCACCGGCTTCGCCGGTCCTGAGCGGGGCATCACGGGAACGGTCGCCGCCGCCCCGGCCCGGACCGCCTGCACCACCGCGTCGTGCAGGCGACGGCTGTCCTCCTCCGAACGGCACGCGACGGGGCTGCCCGACATGGTGAACCAGTCGATCGCGCCGGTGTACTGCACAGTGACCTGGGCCATGTCCTGCGCCCAGGTCGTGTGAACGGTCAGGTCCCCGGACAGGACACCGACCTCCTCCGTCAGCACGCCACCGTGCCCGGAGAACACACCGCGAGTCGTCCATGACGCCCAAGCCATGACTCCAGGCTGGCATCAACACCGAGGATGCGCGACCCGCGGGCTCGCCGCCCCGTCCGTGCGGAAGGCGGCCCCGCCTTCCGGATGCTGGATACGGGCGAAACTTTCCGTCTGCCCGGGCTGCGGTTCCCGCACCCCCCGATCCCCGGACTATGACGCGTTGTTAACGCCAAACCGTCGGATTCGGCCCTCCGAACAACGAATTCCGAAGGTGAACGCCTCTTGACCTGCGGAACACGTCGGGATTGCATATCGCGCTGGGAGCGACGAAACCACTCACCACGTCCTCGTCTGGAGGCGATACCGCTCCCGTGCTCAGACACCGCACCTGTTGATCGGAACCGCACGATGACCGACACGCTCAGCGCTCCCCAGGCGCTCGCCCCAGCGACCGGCCCCACCCCCCAGAAGCTCAAGCGTTCCATCGGCGTCGTGGGCGGCACACTGCTCACGCTCTCCTGCGTGACGCCCGCCTCGACCCTCTTCGTGGTCGTACCGGACCTGTTCTCCACCCTCGGCACGTACACCGCCCTCACCATCGCCATCGGCTCGCTGCTCTGCATCGCGGTCGCCTTCTGCTACTCGGAGCTGGGCACGCTCATCCCCAGCGCCGGCGGCGAGTACGCCATGGTGTCGACCATGGCGGGGCGGCTCGCCGGGTGGCTCGTCTTCGTGCTCTCGCTGCTGGTCGTGATGATCGTTCCCCCGGTGATCGCCATGGGAACGGCCGACTACCTCGCGCCCATCGTGCACATCCCGGCCCCCGTCGCGGGTGCCGGCGTCATGTTGCTCGCCACCCTCGCCGGCCTCCTGGACCTGCGCGCCAACGCGTGGATCACCGGAATCTTCCTCGTACTCGAAGTGATCGCGGCAGGCGTCGTCGCCGTTCTCGGCTTCGCCCACTCCGAGCGAGGCGGATCGGCGCTGGTGCACGGGTCGGTCGCCTCCTCCGGCGGCACGAGCTCGACCGTCACCGCGATGATGGTGGTCTCCGGGCTCGCGATCGCGCTCTTCATCACCCAGGGCTTCTCCACGGCCGTCTACCTCTCCGAGGAACTGGAGAACCCGCGGCGCAACGTGGCCCGCACCGTGCTCGCCACCCTCGCCATATCCACGGCGGTCATCCTCGTCCCGGTCATCGCGATCACCCTGGGCGCCCCGGACCTGGAGGCCCTGACCTCGGGCGACCTCAACACGATGGTGGCCGCCTGGTCCAACTCGGCCGTCGGCACCTTCGTCAGCCTCTGCGTCGCCCTCGCGATCATCAACGCGGGCATCGTGATGGTCATCCAGAACTCCCGGGTGCTCTTCGCCTCCGCCCGTGACAAGGCCTGGCCCGCACCGATCAACAACGCCCTCGCCCGGCTCGGTCGGTTCGGTTCCCCATGGGTGGCGACCCTGGTCGTCGGCATCCCCGGCGCGGCGCTCTGCTTCGTCAACCTCGACACGCTGTACGGCGTCACCGGCGTCTCCGTCACCGCCATGTACCTGCTGGTCGCGGTCGCGGCCCTGCTC
The DNA here is from genome assembly GCF_053593015.1 of Streptomyces sp. NPDC002403. Taxonomy (NCBI): domain Bacteria; kingdom Bacillati; phylum Actinomycetota; class Actinomycetes; order Kitasatosporales; family Streptomycetaceae; genus Streptomyces; species Streptomyces sp. NPDC002403. Next base: position 351,751 of record NZ_JBSFBQ010000003.1, read on the forward strand.
TGCCGCCGCGGTACGCACCGCGAGGCGCCGGCCTGGCGGATGCCACTGTGGCCCGCGATCCCCGTGCTGCTGATCGCCGTGCTGACGTACATCCTCACCCAGCAGGAGACCGAGTACCTGCTGTGGACCGGCGGGATCACGGCAGTCGCCACGCTCTACTGGGCGTTCTACCTGCGGCCTCGCCGGGAGACCCGCTGGCTGGTCAGCATTCCGGAGGACGCGCAGTCCTGACCCTCCCCGGACGCGTTCCGCGCGGTGTCCGGCCCGTCGGCGAAAAGCGGCCGCCGACGGGCGAAGACACCCCCGATGCCCTCACAGTGGAGTGAGGGACGTCATCGGAACACGGGGAGTCGTGGCGGGATGAGTGTCGAGCGGGTCGGAGTCGTCGTTCACCAGGGCCGTCCCGAGGCCTTCGTCGCGTCGGGAGTCGTACGCGACTGGTGTGCCCGCGAGGGCATCCCGTGCACGGACATCGACGTATGGCGCGACGACGAACGCAGACGCGGCGGGCGCGAGGAGGCCGATGTCGCGGGCAACCCCGATCTCATCGTGACGCTCGGCGGCGACGGGACCTTCCTGCGCGGTGCCAGGATCGCCGCCAAGAACGACGGCGCCGTCCTCGGGATCGATCTGGGCCGTGTCGGCTTCCTCACCGAGGTACCCGTCGAGGACGTGGTCCGGGCGCTCGACGCCGTCCACCGGGGCAGGGCGGAGGTCGAGGAGCGCATGACCCTGACCATGAGAGCCTCCCGCGTACTCGAAGTGCCCCCGGACATCGACGCCCTGATGGGCTACGGACAGCGCCCCATGCTGCCGCCTCCCCAGGTCGCCCTCGACGAGGAGGCCGCGGCGGAGGGCTGGGGCGTGGCACTGGATGTCACCGCACTCAACGATGTCGTCGTGGAGAAGCTCGCCCGCGACCGGCAGGTGAGCCTCGGCGTGTACATCGGCGGCCGGCTCCTCGCCTCGTACTCCGCCGACGCGGTCATCATGGCCACCCCCACCGGCTCGACCGCCTACAGCTTCGCCGCGGGCGGCCCGGTCGTCTCACCGCGCATGGACGCCGTCCTCTTCACGCCCGTGGCGGCTCACATGACCTTCGACCGCACCGTGGTCGCCGCGGCCGACGAACCCATCGCGGTACGGGTCCTGCCGCACTCGGGACAGGGCGCGGTGACCATCGACGGCCAGCTGCGCGGCGTACTGGCCGCCGGGGACTGGCTCGGCGTGTACGCGGCACCGAGCCGCCTGCGGGTCATCAGGCTCGGCCCGAACGACTTCTACGGACGGCTGCGCACCCGCCTCCGCCTCACGGACGCCCCGGCCACGGCGGCCGACGGCGAGAGCGCACCGCTCTTCCGTCACGACGGACCGGTCCCGCACGACCTGGCCCATCTCCATCTCTCCCCGGCGGTCAGGGAGTAGGGCCCGCCCGGCGGATCAGGGCAGCAGGGCCGAAGTGCCGTACGACATGGCAGTTCTCAGGCCCGACAGCGCCGGTCTCCCCACGTCCACCGCCCTGCCGGTTCCCGACACCGCACCGGCCTCAGCGGCAACCCGGTCGGAGCGTTACGTGCCCGGGTTCGAGCGCGGAAACTCCGTGGGCACGATACTGGATTCCGCCCGGCCCGAGTGACGGCAACGAACAGGACTCGCGCCCTGGTGGAGACGGCACCCGTCGTTATAGTTGGCGCCTACAGGAAAGTGACGGTGCGGAGGAGGGCCGTGCGGGATCAGCGAGTCCGGCCACGCCACGCCCCTCGCCCCTCTCGCCGTTCCTCCGCCACCCACGGAAGGGCCACGCGATGCCGGCCGTCCTCGTCCTGCTGCTCTCCGGAACCTGGCTGCTCTCCGGTGCCCTGGTCACCGGAACCGATCCGCTGATCGTCGCCGTGGGCCGGACCGCCGTGTGCTGCGCGGTGCTCACCGCCGTCGCCGTCTCCACCGCGGACGGCCGGGCCGACCTGCGCCGGGCCGCCGCCCGGCCGGCCACCGTGTGGCTGCTGGGCCTGCTCGGATTCGCCGGGTACGCGGCAGGGACCCTCCTCGCCATCCCGCGCATCGGGACCTCGCTCACCAATCTCGTCGTCGCGCTGATGCCGTGCGCCTCGGTGGCGGTCGGCGCCTTGTTCTTCGCCGAACGGTCCGGGCCGCGCAGGGCGGCGGGGGCGGTGCTGGCCTGCGCGGCGGCCGCCGGATACGCGGCGCTCGGCGCGGACGCGGGCGATGCGGACGGGGTGGGGCTGCTGCTCGTGGCGGCGGCGACCGTGGCCTTCGCCGTCTACGGATTCCTGTACCGGGCGCGGCTGTCGGGACTGCCGCCGCTCGCCGTGCTGCCCGTGCTGCTCGCGGCCGCCACCTGTCTGCTGCTCCCGATGGCCCTGCCCGCGCTGATCGCCCACCCGCCGACCCCTGCCGCGACCGGGGGCATCGTCGTGCTGGGCGCGGCCGTCTACGCACCCGCCTATCTCGTGCAGCACCGGCTCATCCTGGTCCGCGGTCCGGTCTTCACGGCCGCCGTGCAACTGGCCGTTCCCTTCACCGTCCGACTGGGCGACTGGGCGCTGAACACCGCGCCCGCTCCCTCTCCCGCCGAGCTGCTGCTCCTCGCGGTGTGCTGCGGCGGGATCGCGCTGGTCACCGTCCAGCCACAGGCCCGACTCGCCACCGCCGAATGACCGCGGGACGGTTGCCGGGGGACGCACCGGGACCGGCGCGGGCGGAACGGGCACCGGCGGAGGAGGGACCGGCTCAGATCCGGGGCTGATTCCCGGCTGTCGTCGCGCCGACCACCAGTGTGCACGGGTGGGCGTGCATCCCGGGTGCGTCGCGTCCGTCGGCCACCTGGGACGCGGCGGCGGCGCCCAATCCGGCCAGCGGGAATACGGTCCCGCCGCCGGCCACCCGCACTTTTCGTGCCACCGTCGACGGAGCCTCCGCCTACGCCGCCCGGCCCGTCGAGGTGACCGCGAGACTCACGGACAAACGCACCGCACACGACAGCGACTCCTTCGGCCTCAGCCCGATCGCCAGGGCCACGCCGCGGTGGACGGCCGGCTCACCGGACTGGAGAATGTCCCGAAGGCGGACCTCTCCGAAGTCGGCTCGTACAACGGCATCGAACCCTTTGCCGCCGACGGCGACATGTGGGCAACCTGGGACGACAAGAGCCTCTACGTGTCCGCGGTCGTCCGGGAGAGCGACCACCGGACGGCGCGGAAGATCGCCTGGCTGCCCGCCGGTGACAGCATCGGGATCGGGGTACAGCCGGGCGAACCCGGAGAAGGTCCGGGTGCCTGGGGTGCGCACTGGTACATGCTCTACGCCGGTGACACCGTGGCGGAGGGCCGGGTGTATTCGCTGAATCCCTGCCGAAGGACTGTCCGGTGGGGTCCGCGGAGAGCGCCGACGTCCGGGTCGCCCGCGGCGTCGGGGCCGGGACGACGACCTGCCTGATCGCCGTGCCATGGAAGCGGATCGCCCCGCTGCCGCCCGGCACCCCTCGTTCTCGCTGACCTGTCTGTAAGCACTTGTTTTGGCTCCAGTGCACGGATCTGTTTTGGCTCCATGGGCAGGCTGGAGGGGCGTGAGGCGGTGTGATTCACGCCGCTGTAGCAAGGTGATCTGGCTCCACTTCGACCGAGTGGTTCCGCTGGCCTTGAGCACGTCGCAGACCTGTCCTCCGGCCCACTCGCGAACAGTGGTGCCTCAGTTCTGGATCAGGCCGCCGACCGGGACAGGAGCGACGTGGCCGGTTGCCGGAACGGTCTGTGCTAGGTCGAGGCCGACATCGACTAGCGATGACCGGCGCAGGCAAGCGACATCGGGGATCGGAGTCCAGACGGACTCGGCGATATCGCCGTTCGGCTCAGGCCGCAGTTGGCCGCCGGTGATGCGGACCTGGTAGTAGATGCCGACATTCTGGTGCTCGATTCCCCTACGCGCGGCGACCGCGGGGATCAGCCTCGAGTCCACGCCCAGCAGGCGTTCAACCACCGCGTCGCAACCGGTCTCCTCGGCGACCTCCCGGATCACCGCATCGAACGGATCCTCCCCGTGCTCGACCCGACCGCCCGGAAGGGTCCAGATGCTCTCACTCTTCGGTTGTACGCAACGGGCGAGCAGCACACGCCCGTCCTCGACGCACACGGCGTACGCCGCCAGCCGGAAACTCATCCCCCACACCCCTGTCCAACGTCCAAGATCCGCGCATCACTATGAGCGCAGAGTGGAGCCAGATCAACTTCTTACGCCCTGGAGCCACTTTCATTCCGTGCGGTGGAGCCCAAAGAAGTGCTTACAAACACGCTGACCCTGACGGTCAACAAGAACGACGGTGTGCAGCGGGAGAACAACTACCGCTCGCTCGGTCTGGACGGATGGCAGACCTGGGGCGACGGGCTCAACAACTGGAAGCTGGTGCGCTATCAGCAGGTGCAGCTGACACGCTGACCCGCACCCGGCCGGTGGGCGCCGCGACAGGCCGCGCCCACCGGCCGTCGTTCCCGGCAACCGTGACGTCCACCATCAGCAGCGAGAGGCGAGACCACCATGACCCGCACTGCCATCGGCACCGACGACGTGTCCGGCCCCCGACGCCGCAACCGGCCAGGTCCACCCCGGCGCTCACGCTCCGCCCGCATACCGGCCCTCGCAGTCGCGTCGGCCCTCGCACTCTCCCTGCTCGTGGCCCTTCCCCCGTCCGCCCCCGCCGCGACGCACACCCTGTCGGTCACCTCCCCGAGCCTGATCTTCCAACAGGGTCAGGGAGGAGTGGAGTTCGGCTCATCGGCGGCTTCGGTGTCCTGGGCGATCACCGATGAACAGGGAACCCGGGTACGCGGCGGCACCAGCCGGCTCTCCGGCGGGAAGGCCACGATTCCCGTCGCCGACCTCGCCCCCGGCTACTTCGAACTCTCCCTGCACGCGGGCTCCTCCACGGAACCGACCGACCTGCGCACCTCGTTCGCCGTCATCGAGCCGGTGCCGGACGACGTGGTCGGCCCCTCCTCCCCGTTCGGCGCCGCCGTGCACATCGGACGCGCCGGCTGGGGCCTGAACGTACTGGACGAGGCGCGCAGGACAGGCATTGCGCACATCCGTGAGGACGCCTGGTGGAACCGGTTCGAGACCACGAAGGGCAGCTACACCTTCCCGGCCGCCTTCTCCGCCGAGATGGCGCGCGCCCGCGCGCTGGGCATCACTCCGATGATCATCGCGAACGGCGCCAATCCCCTGTACGACAACGGCCGTACGCCGAGCAGCCCCGAAGGCATCTCCGCCTTCGGGAAGTTCGCCGCAGCGGTGCTGAAGCAGTACGGCCGGAGCAATGTCGAGGTGCTGAACGAGTACAACGCGGGCACCTTCAACAACAGTGCCTGCGGGAAGAGCGCCGCCTGCTACCTGGACGTACTCGAAGGGGTGTACCGGGCGGTGAAGGCCGCGGACCCGGGCGCCTCGGTCGTCGGCCCGGCCACCATCGGCATCGGCAACTGCGTGGCCGCCGAAGGCACCAAGTGCTTCGCGCCGGACCTGATCGACCGCGGCGCACTGAACTCGATGGACGCCTACAGTGTCCACCCCTACCACTACCCGGGCGGACCGGAGTGGCTGGGCGGCTCCGGCGACACCGTCGCCGGCCTGCGGCAGCGGATCCGCGCCGCCAATGGCGGCAAGGACAAGCCGATCGTCCTCAGCGAGATGGGCTGGCCCACCGACACCGCACACGGCACCACCGAACGCCAGCAGGCCGACAACCTGATCCGGCTCTACGCGATCGGCCTGGCCAACGGTGTGACCCGGGTCTACTGGTACGACCTGGTCGACGACGGCAGCGACCCCGCCGAAAAGGAACAGAACTTCGGAATGCTCCGGCAGCCCGTGACCGCCACCACCGCGAACCCCGTCTCGGTCACCGCCAACGCCCCGAAACCGGCCGCGGTCGCCCAGGCCGTGGTGGCCCGGATGCTCGGCGGCAGGACCTACGCGGGTACCGATGGCCTCTCCGCACCGGCCTACTCCCTCCGCTTCACCGGCAGCGGCACGACCCGCGTTGTCTGGGCCACCACCGCCCGCGACCTCACGGTGTCCGCGACCGGTCCGGTCACCCTGGTCGACTCCTGGGGCCGACGCACCGTCAGGCAGCCGGCGGACGGCCGTCTCACCCTGGAGGCGGGCCCGTCCCCGGTGTTCGTCGAGGGCCCCGTGACCGGAGTCGGAGCCGTGACTCCGCAGTGAGACCGGCAGGGAAAACGAGTCGACAGACGAGTGCCGGGCACGCTGTGATGGCCGGCACTGCCCGCCGCACGGAGCGGGCCGGAGGCAGGAGCCGGCCTTGACCGCCGAGCGAACGGTGGACATCCACCCCACGATCGACACCGCACTCGTCCGGCGTCTGGTCGACACACAGTTCCCCCGGTGGGCGGGGCTGCCGCTGAAACGGCTCGACCGGGCCGGCTCGGACCATGTGATCCACCGGCTCGGCGAGCGGCTCTCCGTCCGGCTGCCCCGGCGCGCCGGGGCGAGCGGGCAGGCCCGCAAGGAATCCACGTGGCTGCCCCGGCTCGCCCCGCGCCTGCCGCTGGCCGTCCCCGTGCCGATGGCGGTGGGGGAGCCGGACTTCGGCTACCCGTGGCCCTGGGCCGTGTCCCGCTGGCTGGACGGCGAGGTGGCGACCGTCGAGGGCCTCGCGGACTCGGCGGAAGCCGCCGTCGGGCTGGCGGGGTTCCTGGCCGCGCTTCAGCGGACCGAGCCGGGTGAGGATCGCGAGGGCCTGGCCGCGCAGTCGCTGGCCGACCGGGACGGTGCGACCCGGGCCGCCATCGCGGAGGCCGACGGTACGTTCGACGCGGCGGCCATGACCGAACTGTGGGACGCGGCGCTCGACGCGCCCGGATGGGACCGCCCGCCGGTCTGGTTCCACGGCGACCTCCACACCGGCAATCTGCTGACCACCGACGGCCGGCTCAGCGCAGTCATCGACTTCGGCGGGCTCGGGGTCGGCGACCCGTCCTGCGATCTGACCATCGCCTTCACCCTGATGTCCGCGGGCAGCCGGGCCGTCTTCCGCGAGGCACTGGACGTGGACGAGGCCACCTGGACCCGGGGGCGGGGCTGGGCGCTGACCACCGGCCTGAACGCCTACACCTCGTACGCCGACGACGACCCCCGGATCGCCGCGCAGACCACCCGCCAGATCACCGAGGCCCTCATCGGCCGGTGATCACCGGACGGTCCCGATGCCGGGGCGGGGGCCCACCCCGGGCATCGGACACCATGCGGATGCGTACCGGGCTCAGAAGGTGACGTCCGAGCAGGCGTAGAACGCGTTGCCGGTGTCGGCGATCGTCCAGACGCCGAGAATCAGGTGCTTGCCGGACTTCTGCGGCAGGACTCCGGCATGGGTCACGGTGGACCCCGGCAGACGGCCCCCGAAGGGCACGGTCAGGAACGGCTGCGGCTCCAGGTCGGCCCGGGTGAGCGGCTTGGTGGGGTCGTAGCCGTCCTTGGTGATGTAGTAGCGGAAGTCGGTCGTGGCGTGCCGGGCCTCGATGCGCCAGCGGAAGGTGTAGCTCTGCCCGCCGGTCACCTGCGTCGCGGGCCAGGCGCCGCCACGCGGGTCGTCGAGCTCGGAGAACCGGCCGTTGCCACCGGCGCAGATGGTGCCGTCGACCGGGCCCCGGGCGGGGAAGCCCTTCGGGCCCTCGACGCTCGGCGGCTCCCACTGGATCTGGCCGCAGTTGCGCACGGTGCCGTTGCCGCAGAGCTGCTGACGGCTGATGGGGGCGTCGGTGTAGCCATGGCTCTGTGCGCTGCCGGTGGTGACGAGTAGGGAGGCCCCGGCGATTCCGAGACCGAGTATTAACGAGGTGATCCTTCTGCGCATGCTTCGCTCCTGAGGGAGGTGTGGGGGCGCTGCGAGACGAGTGGGGTGGGCGCTCCACCGCACTAGGTCTAGACCAACTGCGAGATTAGCCAGGACATTTGGTCATGTCCATACCAGCAATGCGCCGCCGCGCGACCCGCCGGTAACCGTTCCGGCCGGACCGCTGGGGCGCCAGCGGCACACTGGGCCGGTCGGCAAAGCAGGCGTATGCTGACAAAAACGCCTGCACACCGCGAGTGAGCGATGGAGGCGGCCATGACCGACCCGCACGGCTTCCTCAAATTCCCCCGCCGGCCCGTCCCGGCACGGCCGGTCCAGGAACGGCTGCGCGACTGGAACGAGGTCTACGCGGGACAGGCGAGGCTCCCGCTCGTGTCCGAGCAGGCCGGGCGCTGCATGGACTGCGGGATCCCGTTCTGCCACAGCGGCTGCCCGCTGGGAAACCTCATCCCCGAGTGGAACACGTACGCCGCACGGGCCGACTGGCGGGCCGCGGCCGAGCGGCTGCACGCCACGAACAACTTCCCGGAATTCACCGGCCGGCTGTGCCCGGCACCGTGCGAGGACGCCTGCGTGCTGACCATCAACGCCGACCCGGTGACCATAAAGAACGTCGAGCAGGCCATCGCCGACCAGATCTGGGAACGCGGGTACGCGTCACCGCGGCCGCCCGAGCGGCTCAGCGGGAAGACCGTCGCCGTCGTCGGCTCCGGTCCCGCGGGCCTGGCCGCGGCGCAGCAACTCACGAGAATCGGCCATACCGTCGCCGTCTACGAGCGTGCCGACCGCATCGGCGGACTGCTCCGCTACGGCATCCCCGAGTTCAAGATGGAGAAGCGCCATCTGGACCGCCGCATCGAGCAGATGCGGGCCGAGGGCACCAAATTCCGCACCGGGGTGGACATCGGCAACGACCTCGACGCCGCCGAGCTCACCGAACGGCACGACGCGGTCGTGATCGCGGTCGGCGCGCGAGGACAACGGGAACTGCCCGTCCCCGGCCGTGAGCTGTGCGGCATCCATCAGGCCATGGACTATCTGACCCTCGCCAACCGCGTCACCGAGGGCGACTGCGAAGCGCCCGCCGTCACCGCCGAGGGCAAGCATGTGGTGATCGTCGGGGGAGGGGACACCGGCTCGGACTGCATGGGGACCGCACTGCGCCAAGGGGCCCTTTCCGTGGTGCAGTTGGACATCAACCCGGAGCCCGGTGACACCCGGTGCGACAGCGAACCCTGGCCCGTCCGCCCGAAGGTCTACCGGATATCCCATGCCCATGAGGAGGCCCGGGGGCGGGAGGGGCGAGACCCACGGGTCTTCGCCTCGGCCACTCTCCGCTTCGAGGGCGACCGCTCCGGACGGGTGCGGGCGCTGCGCCTCGCGGAAGTGGAACCCGAGGGCCGAAGTCCCCGCCCGGAGACCGGGCGGAGCATCCAGGCGGACCTGGTGCTGATCGCCCTCGGCTTCTACGGCCCCGAACACGGCACCGGGCTGATGAGACAGCTCGGACTCGCACTGGACGACCGGGGAAACTTCGCCCGGAACGCCGGCTTCGGGGCCGAGGCGAGGGAGTTGTCCGGGTGTCCGGCGCACACCCGGACGGAAGGGATCTTCATCGCCGGAGACGCGGGGCGGGGCCAGTCCCTCGTGGTGTGGGCCATCGCCGAGGGGCGGTCCGCCGCCGCGGCGACGGACCGCTACCTGAGCGGTTCCACGGTGCTTCCGGCCCCGATCACACCCGAGGACCGGCCCCTGGTGGCCTGAGTGGCCGGGTGCGGCCCCGGGCGTTCCCCGCCGTTCCTCGCTGTTCGGTGATCGGCGCCCGGAAGAATCAAAAGGACTCGTCGGTATTACTAGTAATTCATATTCACGGCGGATCGGGCGATTCGGCTGTCAGTCGCTATTCTTGCCGTGGTCGCCGCTGCCCATCGCCGGGTATCGCGACGAGGCTTGAATTCGACGGTTGAGGTCGCCGGGTAGGGAAAAATTAGTAGAGCGGGCCCACGGCGACAGCAGCTGGGGTCCGCGGGGCCCACGAGACGGCTCGCACCACACTTCATCCCACATTCCCCGCACGTGACCGGTGGCGTCCAGTGCCCCGGTCCCGTGCGTCCGCAGGTATTCATCAGTTTCTCTTTCACGGTCCGTGCGCTCTGCCGTGCACGTTTCCGTGCTGGTTCCTTTCGTGAAGGTGCTTGAGTGGAAAGTTGCGAGCCGCTGCCCGGCGGTGATCCGGAGGTGAATTCCGGTCGGGCCCGGAGGTATGGGGCACCGATGCCCTCCGTGCGCGCTGTCGTGCGCGTATCGGCGTACCCGTTCCTGCTGATGGGTACGGTTTCGGTGGCCGCGGCGGCGTTGTGTCTCGACTGGGATCCCGATCGTGTGAGCCCGCTCTTCCTGCTCGGTGTCATTTCCTATCTCACGGCGCTCGAACGCCTGATTCCGCACCGGCGGTCCTGGCACCCGAACGCCGGTGAGTGGCGTTGGTACGGCATCTATTTCCTGCTGACGATGGTGGCCAGTGCCTTTGCGCAATATCTGGTCTCCGCGGTCGTCTCCGTGGTGTCGCCGAGCGAGCCGGCACTCAATCTCTGGGCGGAAATCCCCGCGGCTCTGCTGACCGGCTCACTGGCCAGTTATCTGGTACACAGGCTCGGCCATACCAACGCGATACTGTGGCGTGTGCACGGTGTGCACCATGTGCCGGAAAAGGTCAACGTCGCCAATAACGGCGTCAACCACGTACTCGATATCGTGCTCGCGCAGGGAACCGTCCAGCTGGCTCTGGCCCTGGTCGGCTTCTCCCGTGGCTCGGTGCTCGTCGTGGGCCTTTTCGTGGCTGCCCAGGGCTATTTCGTCCACGCCAACATCGACGTGCGTATCGGCCGGCTCAACCATGTTCTCGCCAGCCCCGAGCAGCACCGTCTGCACCACAGCACCGAACTGTCCGAGGCGGGCCACTACGGCTCGGACCTGTCGATCTGGGACCACTTCTTCGGCAGTTACACCTGGCGGCCCGGCCGTGAACCGGCCGCGGTCGGCCTGGGCGACCCCGCGTCCTTCCCCCGTACCGGGGAGATCGTTTCCAGCCTTCTCCACCCCTTGCGCCGCGCGAAGGGGCCCGGGACCGGCTCTGCCTGAACTGCCCTTCCATATGCCGTGCCGCGGCGCCACGACTCTAGGAGTACAGCCTTGCCCGACGTGAACAGTGCCTCTGTGAGCGACAAAGTAGCGATCATCGGCATGGGGTGCCGACTGCCCGGCGGTGCGTCCGACCACCGCGCGTACTGGCAGAATCTCATGGAGGGCAAGGACTGCATCACACCGACACCGGCCGACCGCTACGACGTCGGCAGCCTCGGCAGCAGACACAAGGAGAAACCCGGACGCCTGATCGGCGGACGCGGGGGATACATCGACGGCTTCGACGAGTTCGACCCCGCCTTCTTCGGCATCAGTCCGCGCGAGGCCGACCACATGGACCCCCAGCAGCGCAAGCTGCTGGAGGTCGCCTGGGAGGCGCTGGAGGACGGTGGCCAGCGACCCGCGGAGCTCGCAGGCAGCAACACCGCCGTGTTCGTCGGCGCGTTCACGCTGGACTACAAGATCCTTCAATTCTCCGACCTGGGCTTCTCGTCACTCGCCGCCCACACCGCAACCGGCACCATGATGACGATGGTCTCGAACCGTCTCTCGTACTGCTTCGACTTCCGCGGGCCGAGCCTTTCGATCGACACCGCGTGCAGTTCCTCCCTGGTGGCGGTGCATCTCGCCTGCCGGAGCCTCACCGACCGGGAGACCGACCTCGCGCTCGCCGGCGGTGTACTGCTGCACATGGCGCCGCAGTACACCATCGCCGAGACGAAGGGCGGATTCCTTTCGCCCGACGGCCGTTCACGCGCCTTCGACGCCAACGCCAACGGCTACGTACGGGCGGAGGGCGTCGGTCTGGTGGCGCTCAAGCGGCTGGACGACGCCCTGCGCGACGGCGACCCCATCCACGCGGTGATCCTCGGCGCGGGGGTCAACCAGGACGGCCGCACCAACGGCATCACCGTGCCCAATGCGGACGCCCAGGTCTCGCTCATCCGGCGTGTCTGCGGCGAAGCCGGCATCACGCCCGGCGACCTCCAGTACGTGGAGGCGCACGGCACCTCCACGCCCGTCGGCGACCCCATCGAGGCGAACGCACTCAGCCGGGCGCTGGCCGAGGGCCGCCGACCGGACGCCCCCTGCTACGTGGGCTCCGTGAAGACGAACATCGGGCACACGGAATCGGCGGCCGGCATCGCCGGGCTGATCAAGACCGTGCTCTGCCTCAAGCACCGCCTCATCCCGCCCCACATCAACCTGGAGCAGCTCAACTCCGCCATCGACCAGAGTTCCTCCCCGTACCGCATCCCGACCGAGCCGACCGCGTGGCCCCAGCACGAAGGACCCGCACGGGCCGGGGTGAACTCGTTCGGATTCGGCGGCACCAACGCGCACGTCGTGCTGGAACAGGCACCGGAGCGGGGCGCACTCCCGGCCGCAACCGGCGAACGGGCTTGGAACCTCCTCCCGTTGACCGCCCGTGTCCCGGAGGCCCTGCCGGAGGTCGCGGCCGGCATCCGCCGCGAACTGGCAGGCGTGGACGGGCCCGGGGTGTCCCTTCCCGACCTGGGCCACACACTGGCCCACCGCCGTCAGCACCTGGAGTCGCGGCTCTCCGTCGTGTACTCCTCACGGTCCGGACTGGACGAGGCACTCGCCGCCTTCCTGCGTGGCGAGCCGCACCCCGGGGTCGTCCACGGCAGGCAGCTCGATGCCGAACAGCGCGGCCTGGTCTGGGTCTTCACCGGCATGGGGCCGCAGTGGTGGGGGATGGGCCGCCAGCTGCTGGAGGGCGACGAGGTGTTCCGGGACGCGGTCACCCGCTGCGACCGGGCCATCCGCTCGATCGCGGGCTGGTCCCTCATCGAGGAGATGAAGGCCGACGAAGCCGGGTCGCGCATGGGCGAGACATGGCTCGCACAGCCGGCCAACTTCGCCGTCCAGGTGGGACTCGCGGCCATGTGGCGTCAGTACGGCGTGCGGCCCGACGCCGTGGTCGGTCACAGCACCGGGGAGGTCGCCGCCTTCTACGAGGCCGGGGTCTACACCCTGGAGGACGCGGTGAAGGTGGTCGTGCACCGCAGCCGGCTCCAGCAGAAACTCACCGGCACCGGCACCATGCTCGCCGTGAGCCTGCCCGAGGCGGAGGCGCAGCACCGGGTGGCGGCGTTCGGGGACCGGGTGTCCGTGGCCGCGGTCAACAGTCCCTCTGCGGTCACCCTGGCCGGCGACCGCGACGCGTTGGCCGAGCTCGCGGACGGGCTGCGCGCGGAACAGGTCTTCAACAAGTTCCTCACGGTGCAGGTTCCGTACCACAGCGCCGGCATGGAGTCGATCAAGGACGAACTGCTCACCTCGCTGGACGGACTCGACCCCCGTGCGGCCATGGTTCCGGTGTACCTGACCGGGCAGGAAGGCACGGCCCACGGCAGCGAACTGGACGCGGCCTACTGGTGGAAGAACGTCCGTCACCGGGTCCGCTTCCGCTCCGCCGTCGACCGGCTCGCCGACGACGGGTACGGGCTCTTCCTGGAGATCGGCCCGCATCCGGTGCTCGGCCACTCCATCCGCGAGTGCCTCGAAAGCCGGGGAGCGGCCGCACGGACCCTTCCGTCGATCCGCCGCCAGGAGAACGAACCGGAGCGATTCGCCGCCTCGCTGGCGGAGCTCCACAACCTGGGCGTCCCCATCGACTGGGACACCCTGCACCCGTCGGGCAGACCGGTGGTCCTGCCCCGCTACCCCTGGCGACGCGACCGCTACTGGACGGAGCCCGAGCCCGTCGCCCAGGTCCGTCTCGGCCGCGCCGACCATCCTCTGCTGGGCCGCCGCACCGACGACACCGAGCCGACCTGGCACGCCACGCTGGACACCGAGCGGCTGCCCTACCTCGACGACCACCGCATCCAGTCCACGGTGGTCTTCCCGGCGGCGGGCTACCTGGAGATGGCCACGCAGGCGGTTCGCGCCCTGACCGGCGGCACCCATGTCGTCCTGACGGACATCGAGTTCCGCAAGGCCCTGTTCCTGCCCGAGGGCGAGGACCGGGCCGTACGCCTGACCCTCTCCTCGCAGAACGCCGCATTCACGATCGCTTCGGCGAGTCAGGACGAGAGCGCCCGGTCGGTGCATGCGAGCGGCGTCGTGCGCTCGGGGCAGCCGCGCCCGGCCGGACCCCCCGCCGACACCGAAGCCCTCCGGGCGCGCACCCGGCGCCGGCTGGGCGGCGAGGACTGCTACGCGGCCCTCGCCGGCCTGGGCTACCACTACGGGCCGGCGTTCCGGGCCATCGAAGAGGTGTGGATCGGCTCCGGAGAGGTCCTCGCCCGACTCCGTCCGCCCACTGCGATCGGTGACGACGCCGCCGGACACCACATCCACCCCGTGCTGCTCGACGCCTGCTTCCAGTCGCTGCTGACGACACAGCTGCCCGACACCGGAGCCGAAGGCGCGGGTGAACCGGACCGGCGCTCGACCGGTATCCGCCTGCCCCTGGCGATCGACGAACTGCGCCTTGCCCCGGTGGGGGACCGGGCGATCTGGGTGCACGCGACGGTGACCCGCGGCGACGAGGACGAGCTGGTCGGGGACATGGCCCTCTATGCGGAGAGCGGCGAGCCCCTCGGCGGCATTCACGGCTTCCACGCGGCCGACGTGGAGAAGGCGTCCACGACGGTCGGCCTCGGCACGATCGATTCCTGGCTCGCCGAGACCGTCTGGGTCGAGAGCCCCTCCGAGTCCGCCGAGGAAGCGGCCGAGGACGGAGCCGTCCACGGCGACGGCTCCGTCTCCACCGGCGGCGACTGGCTGGTGTTCGCCGACCGTGAGGGCCTCGGCGACGCACTGAGCGACCTGCTCACCACGCGCGGCGAGCGCTGCCACCTCGTGCGTCCGGGTGACACCTACCGAAGAGGCGGCGAAGGCAGCGAGTTCACGGTCGTCCCGGGATCCGCCACGGACCTGGAGCGGCTCTTCGCCGACCTGGGCGAGGGAAGCGAGGGCAGCGGCGGCGGGGCCGTCGGCCACGTCGTGCATCTGTGGAACCTCGACCTGCCCCACCTCGCCGAGGCCTCACCGCAGGACCTCGTACGGCACGGCGGCAGCGGGGCGTACTCGCTGATCGCGCTCGCCCGCACGCTGCTGCGCCGCGAGGCGGTCGGCCGGCTGCACATCGTGACCCGAGGCGCGCAGAACGTCGAGCCCGGCGAGACCGTCGAGCCGCTGGGCGCGCCCGCGTGGGGAGTCGGGCGGGTGCTCCGGCACCAGGAGCTGCTTTCCCACCCCGGCAAGCTGATCGACCTGGACCCCGGCGCGCAGTGCGACGACGACGGACGCCGGGCCGAGGCCCGGGCGCTGTTGCGCGAGTTCCTGACCGACGACGAGGAGGAGATCGCGCTGCGTGGCGCGGGCCGCCTCACCTGCCGGATCAGGCAGGCCGAACAGCTGACGCACCCCCTACCGCTGCGACTGCGCACCGACGGGAACTACCTGGTCACCGGTGCTTTCGGAGCGCTCGGCCGGCTGCTCTGCCGGACCCTCGTCCGGCGTGGGGCGCGCAGCCTGATCCTGGTCGGACGCACCGTCCTGCCGGAGCGCTCCACCTGGCGGGCCCTGGACCCCGGCACCACCGAAGGCCGTGCCACCGCCTTCGTCAAGGAGCTTGAGGCGCTCGGGGCGCGGGTCGTCCTGGCACCGCTCGACATCACCGACGAAGCGGCGTTCACGTCCTGGCTGGATGCCCACCGGCGCACCGACCCGCTCCCGGTCCGCGGCGTGTTCCATCTCGCCGGCCAGGTCCGCGACACGCTCGTCGAGGACATGGACCGCCGGACGTTCGCCGAGGCCCACGACCCCAAGACCGTCGGTGCCTACCTGCTGCACCGCCACCTTCGGGACGAACCGCTGGACCACTTCGTGCTGTTCGCCTCGATCGCCTCCCTGCTGACCACGGCGGGCCAGACCAACTACGCGGCGGGCAACGCCTTCCTGGACGCGCTGGCCCACCACCGCCGGGCACTCGGGCTGCCGGGGCTGAGTGTGGACTGGGGCCCGTGGGCCACCGGCATGATCGAGGAGCTGGGGCTCGTCGACCACTACCTCCACAACCGAGGGATGAGCTCACTCGCCCCCGATGTCGGCATGGCCGTGCTGGAACGCGTCATCGGCCAGGACCGCGCCCAACTCCTCGTCGCCACGGTCGTCGACTGGCCGGTGTTCCTCGCCTGGTACGCCTCACCGCCCTCGCTGGTCGCCGATCTGGCGGAGGCGGCCCCCGCCGGTACGGCCACCGGGCCGGGTGAGGGCGTCCTCGACACGTTCCGCGACGCGGACCCGGTGGAACGACTGTCCCTGGTGACCGGACGTTTCATCGCGCTGACCGCCTCGGTGCTGCGGACGGGGCCCGAGCGGATCGACGCGCAGGCGGGGCTCAACGCGCTGGGACTCGACTCGCTCCTGGCGATGGAGCTGCGTGCCCGGCTCAGCTCCGAGCTCGGCGTCGCCCCGCCCGTGGTGGCCCTGCTCAGCGGAACTCCGGTTGTCGAGCTGATCACTCAACTCCACGACACGCTGGCCGAGTTGATCGCCCACCAGGCCGGAGACGCCGACACTGCCGCGGTGGAGCTGTTCGAGGACGAACTCCGCCACCCGCTGACGCAGAACCAGAAGGCCCTGTGGTTCCTCAGGCAGCTCAACCCCGAGGGCTACGCGTACAACATCGGCGGCGCGGTCGAGGTCCGGGTCGAGCTCGACCCCGACCTCATGTTCGAGGCTGTCCGCTGCCTGGTGGCGCGCCACCCCGCGCTGCGGACCAACTTCCTCACCGTGGACGGCGTCCCCATGCAGCAGGTGTCGCCGGCGGCGAGCGCGGACGTCGCTCTGTTCGACGTGCAGGACCAGGAGTGGGAGCAGATCCACGGCACGATCGTCGCGGAGTACCGCAGGCCGTACGACCTGGAGCGCGATCCGCTGTTCCGCTTCCGTCTCTTCAAGCGCGCCGACGACCGCTGGGTGATCATGAAGGCGGTGCACCACATCGTCTCCGACGCGATCTCCACCTTCACTTTCATCGAGGAGCTCCTCGCGGTGTACGAGGGGCTGCGCCAGGGGCGCGCGCCCTCGCTGCCGCCCGTCACCGCCCGCTACCTGGACTTCCTCAACGCCCAGAACCGCTTCCTGGCCGGGCCCGCCGCGCCGCGCATGCTCGACTACTGGCGCTCGCACCTGCCGGCCGAGGTCCCGACCCTGGAACTGCCCGTCGACAAGCCCCGTCCCGCGGTGCAGACGCACAACGGGGCGTCGGAGTTCTTCGTACTGGACACCGAGCTCACGGACCGGGTGCACACCCTGGCCCGTGAGCACGACGTGACCCCGTTCATGGTGCTGCTCAGCGCCTACTACCTGCTGCTGCAGCGCTATTCCGGCCAGGACCAGGTCATCGTCGGCAGCCCCGTGACCGGCCGGACCGAGCAGGAATTCGCCTCCGTCTACGGCTACTTCGTCAACCCGCTCCCGCTCCACGCGGACCTGTCCGGTGACCCCTCGGTCGCCCGGCTGCTGCAAGAGGTCCGAACGACCGTGCTGGGCGGCCTGGACAACCAGGAGTACCCGTTCGTCCTGCTGGTCGACAAGCTGGGACTGCAGCACGACCCCAGCCGCTCCGCGGTGTTCCAGGCCATGTTCATCCTGCTCACCCACAAGGTCGCCACCGAGAAGTACGGCTACCGGCTCCAGTACATCGAACTCCCCGAGGAGGAGGGTCAGTTCGATGTGACGCTGTCCGTCTACGAGGACGAGGCGGAGCGCCGCTTCCACTGCGTCCTGAAGTACAACACCGACCTCTTCCTGCCGGAAACCATGCGGCGGATGGCATCGCACTACACCGCACTGCTCGACAGCATGACGCGGGCCCCGGCGGACCGGCCCACTTCCCGGCTGGAGATGCTGGACGCCCGGGAGCGCGAGCTGCTGGTCGGCGAATGGAGCGGCGCCGGGCTCACCGCGCCGCCCCCGGGGACGGGAACGGGTGAGGCGGACGCCTTCCGGCCGGTGCACCGGCTGATCAGTGAGGTTGCCGCCCGGGTCCCGGACGCGGTGGCCGTCACGGCCCCGACTCCCCACGGGGCGACTCACCGGATGACGTACGGAGAACTGGACCGCAGGTCCGGGGAGCTGGCCCGGCGGCTGCGAGGCGTCGGGGCCGGCGCCGGCTCGGTGGTGGCGCTCTGCCTGGGCAAGTCGCCCGAGCTCGTCGTCGCGCTGCTCGCGGTCCTCAAGGCCGGCGGCGCCTACCTCCCGGTCCCGGCCGACCATCCGGCCGACCGCGTCGCCCAGACCGTACGGGCCGCGGGCGCCACCCTGGTCGTCACCGAGGACGATGCCGGCCGCGACCGGATGGCGGGACTCCCGGTTCCGACGCTGACCCTGCGCGAGCTGCACGGGGCCCCGCCCGCAACGGACGACCGGAGCGGGACCGAGTCCGGCGCCGAGGCCCCGGCCGGCCCCGACACGCCCGCGTACGTGATCCACACCTCCGGCTCGACCGGCATCCCCAAGGCCGTGCGGGTCAGCCACCGCAACCTCGCCTCGGCGTACGGAGCCTGGCTCCAGGAGTACCGGCTGGACCGCGATGTGCGGGTGCACCTTCAGATGGCCGCCCCGTCGTTCGACGTCTTCACCGGGGACGTGGTGCGCGCGCTGTGCTCGGGCGGCAGCCTGGTGCTGGTCGACCGGGATCTGCTCTTCGACACCGAACGCCTCTACACCACGATGCGCAAGGAGCGCGTCGACTGCGCGGAGTTCGTGCCCGCCGTCGTGCGCGGCCTCATGGACCACTGCGAACGCCGGGGCCTGCGACTGGACTTCATGCGACTGCTGGTCGTCGGATCCGATGTGTGGAAGGCCGGGGAGTACCGCAGGCTGCACGATCTGTGCGGGCCGGGGACCCGTCTGGTCAACTCCTACGGGGTCACCGAGGCGACCATCGACAGTGCCTGCTTCGAAGGGCCCGTCGACGACCTGGAACCCGGACGGACGGTGCCGATCGGACGGCCTCTGAGCAACAGCACACTCCATGTGCTCGACCGGCACGGTGAACCGGTGCCGCCCGGGGTGCCCGGCGAGCTGTGGATCGGCGGAGACGGCGTCGCCCTCGGCTACGCGGGTGACCCCGAGCTGACGGAGCAGCGCTTCGTCACCCGGACCCTGAGCCGGGAGCCGGGCGCGAGCCCCGTACGCCTCTACCGCAGCGGGGACGCGGCGCGCTGGGACGCCGACGGGCGGGTCCATCTGCTCGGCCGGGTCGACGGCCAGATCAAGCTCCGGGGCCACCGGATCGAACTCGGCGAGATCGAGGCCCACCTCGCCCAGTGGCCGGGCCTGGTCCGCGCGGTCGTCACGGTGCGTCCCGACGCCCGGGGCGAGGACGTCCTCTGCGCCTACTGCGTACCGGCCGAAGGAGCGGCACCGGACCGGCGTGCGCTGCGCCGGCACCTCGCCGACCGGCTGCCCGGGTACATGGTTCCGGCACACTTCGTCACCCTGCCGGAACTGCCGCTGACCGCCAACGGCAAGGTCGACCACGCCGCCCTGCCGTCGCCCCGGCTCGAGGCGGACGACGAGCCCGAGGAGAAGCCGCGCACACCCTTCGAAGTGAGCATGGCCCGGCACTGGAAGGAACTGCTCGGACTGGAGCGGGCCGGCCTGACACACGACTTCTTCGAGGTCGGCGGCAGCTCCATCAAACTGATCGAGCTGATCCACCGGCTGCGCAAGGAGTACGGCGTCGGCATCCCCGTCAGCCTGCTGTACCGGGTGACGACCCTGCACGGGATGGCCGCGTCGCTGGAGCGCATCGCCACCGGATCGGACTTCGAGGACCTGCCCTGCCTCAGCTTCAACAGTGATCAGGAACGGACCGTGTTCTGCTTCCCGCCGGCGGGCGGCCACGGACTCGTCTACCGGGAGTTCGCCGCCAGGCTGCCCGAGTACCGGCTGATCGCCTTCAACTACGTCCCCGGCGCCGACAAGGTGGCCCAGTACGCCGACCTCGTCGAGGCCGACCGGCCCGAGGGCAGATGCCTGCTGCTCGGCTACTCGCTCGGCGGCAACCTCGCCTTCGAGGTGGCCAAGGAACTGGAGGGCAGGGGACGCGAGGTCGCCCATGTGATCGTGCTGGACTCGCACCGCATCCTCGAACCGTACGTACCCGGCCCCGAACACATCGAGTTCTTCGAGGCGGAACTGGCCGAACACCTGCGCAAGCACACCGGATCGGACGCCGTCGCCCGCGAGACGCTGGACCACGCGGCGGAGTACCTGGCCTTCAGCGGCCGCACACCGAACCTGGGAACGGTGTCCGCGACCGTCAGTGTGGTCACCGACCAGGAGAAGAAGGACCTCTACGCCGCCGACGCACGCGGCACCTGGCACGGCAGCTCGATCACGGCCACGTCCGTGCTGCGCGGCTCGGGGATCCACGCCGACATGCTCGACCCCAAGCACGCGGCCCGCAACGCCGAGCTGGTGCGCGGCATCCTCCGGGAGGGCGGCGCCGATGCCCGATGAGGCGGCGGACGAGTGGAGCACCCGTGACCGGGCGGAGGGCGGCGGCCCCCGGGTCATCGTCATCGGCGCCGGCGTGGCGGGAATGTCCACCGGGTGCTACGCGCAGATGAACGGGATGCGCTCCCGCATCTTCGAGAAGCACGTACTGCCCGGCGGCTGCTGCACGGCCTGGTCGCGCGACGGCTATATCTTCGACTACTGCATCGAGTGGCTGATCGGCACGGCCGCCGGCAACGAGGCCAACCAGGTCTGGCGCGAACTGGGGGCGCTCGACGGCAAGACCATCACCAACTTCGAGATGTTCAACCGGGTCGTCGACGAGACCGGTCGCTCCGTGACCTTCTACAACGACCCCGACCGGCTGGAACGCCATCTGCTCGACGTCTCGCCCGCCGACGCCCGGCTGATCCGCTCATTCTGCCGGGATCTGCGCAGGTTCATCGACATCGAGCTGTACCCGTTCCTGACCGCCCCCGCCCTGCGGACCGTACGCGAGAGAGCGGCGCTGCTGCGCACCGTCCTGCCCGCGTTCCGGCTGTTCTGGCGCACGGCCTCGACGCCGATGCACGCGTTCGCCGACCGGTTCCAGGATCCGCTGCTCCGCCGGGCGTTCCGCAACATCTTCTTCCAGGACCCGGAGGGCTTCCCGCTCCTGCCGTACCTGTTCAACATGGCCGGCGCCCACCACAACAACGCCGGTTTCCCGCAGGGAGGTTCGCTGGGCCTGTCCCGTTCGATCGAGGATCGCTACACCTCGCTGGGCGGCCGGATCAGCTACCGGGCGCGCGTCGAGCGGATCCTGGTCGAGGACGGGCGCGCCGTCGGCATCGAACTGCGCAACGGCAGGCGGTACTACGCCGACCACGTCGTCTCGGCCTGCGACGGCCACACCACGATCCACGGCCTTCTGGAGGGCCGGTTCACGGGACCGCGGATCGACAAGCTGTACGACGAACTGCTGCACCGCCCCGGCACCCTGTTCCCCGCGGTGGTCTCCGCCTTCGTCGGAATCCGGGGCGAGCTGGGCCCCGGCCGTCCCCACAGCACCACCTATCTGCTCACCCCGCAGGACGCCGCGCGGCTGCCCGGCGCGCTCCAGAGCAGTGTGGTGGTGCAGCTGCGCTCCGACTACTCGGACGGATTCGCCCCGCCCGGCAGATCGGTCGTCCACTGCACCTACTTCAGCGACTTCGGGTACTGGAAGGAACTGCGAGCAGCCGACCGCAAGGAGTACCGCGAGAAGAAGCGCCAAGTGGCCGACTTCGTCAGGGGATTCCTGGAGCGCCGGCTGCCGGGGGTGGGGGAGCGCATCGAGCTGGTCGACGTCGCCTCCCCGGCGACCACCCGGCGCTACACCGGCAACCACGACGGCTCCATCCTGGCCTGGAAGGCGTTCTCCGAGGCCGACGACATCGCTGCCAAGCTGGTCGGCAAGGACCGCATGCGCCTGCCCGGCCTGAGCGGATTCTCCATGGCCGGGCAGTGGGTCGGCATGGGCGGACTGATCCGCGCCGCGTCCACCGGGCGATTCGTCGTCCAGTACCTCTGCGACGAGCTGGGGCGCGGGTTCACGGCGTCCGAGAGCCGGGGCACCGAGCCCTGGCACACCGGGAAGCTGGGCCGGCTGCCCCAGCTCGACAAGTGGTCCAGGCGTGGTGACACCCGCACATGAACACCGAGGAGAACAGGGACATGCCGCGTACCGAACGAGAGTCGATGATCATCATCGGCGCAGGGCTGGGCGGTCTCTCCACCGGCTGCTACGCCCGGATGAACGGCTACCGCACCCATGTCCTGGAGATGCACGAACTGCCCGGCGGCTGCTGCACCGCCTGGGACCGCGGAGACTTCAGGCTGGACCCCTGCGTCAGCTGGCTGCTGGGCAGCGGCCCCGGCAATGAGATGCACCAGATCTGGCTGGAGCTCGGCGCGCTGCAGGGCAAGGAGATCCGGCACTTCGATGTGTTCAACGTCGTACGCGGCAGATGCGGCCGGGCGGTGTACTTCTACTCCGACCCCGACCGGCTCCAGGCCCATCTCACGGAGCTCTCACCCGCCGACTCCGCCCTGATCAGGGACTTCTGCAGACAACTGCGCGCCTTCCGCAAATGCCTCGCCGTCTATCCCTTCCTCAGACCGGTCGGCCTGATGCCGCCGATGGAGCGCTGGCGGATGCTGGCCTCCTTCATCCCGTACTTCAACGTCGTGCGCAAATCCATCGGCGTCCTCATGACCGATTTCTCGGCCAGGTTCAAGGACCCCCTGCTGCGCGAGGCGTTCAACTTCATCCTGTACGAGAAGCACCCGGCCTTCCCCGTACTGCCGTTCCACTTCCAGCTCGCCTCGCACGCCAACCTCTCCGCAGGCGTCCCCGAGGGCGGATCGCTCGGACTGGCCGAGTCCATCGAGCGGCGCTACCGCGGGCTCGGCGGCGAAGTGACCTACAACGCCAAGGTCGAGGAAGTACTGGTCGAGGACGACCGCGCGGTCGGGGTACGGCTCAGCGACGGGCGTGAGCTGCGCGCCGACGTCATCGTCTCGGCCTGCGACGGACGCACCACGATGATGGACCTGCTGAAGGGCCGCTACCTCAACGAGGCCTACCACCGCCTCTACACCCGGACCATCGAACAGCCCGGCATGGTGTTCCCGGGATACTTCACACTCTTCCTCGGCCTGCGCCGGGAATTCCCCGACGCCGACCCCTGCACCACCTATCTGCTCGACGAGACCGAAGCGGCCGGACTGACCGGCATCCGGCACCCCAGCATCAACGTCCAGTTCCGCAACAGGCACTACCCCGAGCTCTCCCCGCCCGGGACGAGCGTCGCGTACGTCACCTACTTCTGCGACATCGCCCCCTGGCGTGCCCTGGACGAGGGCCCGGAACAGGCGACCCGGACCCGAGGCGGGAAGGAGCTCCACACGCTTCCGGTACGCCACGGCCGCGGCTACTACGCGGCCAAGCGCCGGGCCCGCGAGACACTCGTGGCATTCCTGGAGCGGCAGCACCCCGGCATCTCGGACGCGATCGCCGTGCGTGACGCGTCCAGCCCGCTCACCCAGGTCCGCTACACGGGCAACTACGACGGCACGGTGCTCGGCTGGCAACCGTTCGTGGAGAGCGGGGAAACGCTGGAGGAGCTCGTCAAGAAGCACGGCCCCGGCCTGCCCGGGCTGCGGAACTTCTACCAGTCCGGTGTCTGGGCCACCACGGGCGGTCTGATCCGCGCGGCGGCGGCCGGCCGGCACGTCATGCAGTTCATCTGCCGCGACGACGGGCGCGAGTTCACCGCGTCCGTCGACCGGAGCGGTCCGCCACCGACCCACCGGGTCATCGAGGTGGGGCCGCGGCCGGTGCCACGGCCCGTCGCAGAGGGCCGCCCGGCCCTCGTCGAGAGAGAGGGAACGGGATGAGGGCCAGGAAATGGGTGGTGCGCGAGCACATCGAGGGCGTCCCCGACGTCGAAAGGGTCTACGGACAGGTAGAGGAGGAGATCGACACCGAACTGGCCCCGGACGAGATGCTCCTGAGGACGCGCTACGTGTCGGTGGACCCCTACCTCCAGGGCATCGCGCTGGACACCCCGCTCGGGGCGCACATGGGGGCCGACTCGATCATGGAAGTGCTGGAAGCGGGTCCGCGGGCGGCCCATCGCCCCGGTGATCTGGTGCAGGGGTTCGGCGGCTGGCGCACCCATCTCGTGAGCAACGGCGCGCCCACCCCCTGGCAGACCGGGACGTTCCCGATGGTCTTCCCGGCCTACCGCCGTCTGGATCCCGGCTGGTACGACGACGCGCTGCCGCTCCCCACCGCGCTCAGCGTCATGGGCGGCCCCGGCATGACCGCCTGGGGCACCCTGACCAAGTTCATGTCGATCCGCCCGGGGGACACCGTCGTGGTCAGCGGCGCCTCCGGCTCGGTCGGCTCACTGGTCGGCCAGCTGGCCAAGCTCGCGGGCGCCCGGGTGGTGGGCACCACCTCGACGGCGGAGAAGGCGGACTACCTCGACGGGCTGGGATTCGACGCGGTCATCGTCTACCGCCACGGAGACAGCAGCGAGGCCGTCCGGGACGCCCTCCTGTGGGCCGCGCCGGACGGCGTCGACAAGTACTTCGACAACCTGGGCGGCACCGTCACCGACGCCGTGTTCTCCATGCTCAACATCGACAGCCAGGTGGCCGTGTGCTGGCAGTGGGCCACCCAGGTCGGCCGTGACGTCACGGGACCCCGGCTGCTCCCGTACATCATGTTCCCGCGCGCACATGTGCGGGGCATCTTCTCGCTGGAATGGTTCACCGACGAGAACTGGCGCGCGCTCCACGACGAGCTCGGGGGCCTGGTCCGGCGGGGCGAGGTTCGCTGCGGACACACCCTTCACCACGGCTTCGAGAACATCCCCGACGCCTATCGGAGTCTTTACCAGGACACCGGAGCCAGCCGGGGCAAGGTGCTGGTCGAACTCTGACGCCCGCCCCGCGAACTCCGCATCCCGCCCGTACCCGCGCAAGCCAGGAGGTCCCGTGTCCTGCCCCGCCGACGCCGAAGCCCACGTCAGCCCCGGCCCGCCGATGCCCCCGCTGCACGGTCTGGCGTTCGACCCACCCGGCCCGCCCCGGCCCGTCGAGTTACCCGATGGAACACGGGCCTGGCTGGTGAGCCGCTACGCCGACGTCCGCAAGGTTCTGACCGACAGCAGATTCGGACGCGCACGGCTGCACCCGCCGGACGCCCCCTCGCTGTCGGGCGAATCAGGGCTGGTGAGCAGCCTCGACCTGATCTTCAATCAGGACGGCGAGGACCATCTGCGCCTGCGTCGTACCATGCGGCGTGCCTTCACCCCGCGGGCCGTGGCCCGCTGGCGGCCCTGGATCGAGTCGATCGTCGAACAGTGCCTGGACGAACTCGCGGACGGCGAACGGCCGGTGGACCTGGTGACCGGCTTCACCCTGCCGCTTCCGGTCGCGGTGATCAGCAGACTGATGGGGCTCGACACTGGCGCCCGGGAGCAACTGCGTCACTGGAGCCAGTACGCCTTCTCCGACGGCTCCCACCCCGAGGAGGAGATGGCCTCCGCACTGTCGGAGTTCGCCGCCTTCGGAGCGAAGCTGCTCTCCGAGCGACGCAGCACACCGGGTGAGGACCTGACCAGCATGCTGGTCAGGGCGGCCGACGAGGAGGGCGGCATCCCGGAGGGACAACTCGTCGATCTGGTATGCGGGTTGGTCGTCGGCGGTCATGACAGCACCATGACGATGCTGGGCAATTCGCTGCTCTATCTGCTCAGTGAACGGCCGGAGGTCTGGCCCCGTCTCGGGGCGGACGAAAAGGCCGCCGGGGCTTTGGCGGAGCGGCTGCTGCATCTGATTCCGCTCGGTGACGACCGGGGGACCGCGCGCCACGCCGCCATCGACACGGAGGTCGGCGGCGTGACGATCCCGGCGGGTTCGGTGGTGCTCGCCGACTGCGGGGCGGCCAACCGCGATCCCGATGTGTTTCCGCCCCGGCCGCTCGACGACCTCTTCGCACCCCTGGCGGCGCCCACCCTGGCGTTGGGGGCGGGCGCGCACTACTGTCTGGGGGCCTGGCTGGCCCGGCTGGAGCTCCAGCTCGCCCTGCACCGGATTGCCGCCCGATTCCCCGGTCTGCGTCTGGCCGAGCCTGCCGAAGAGGTCGAGTGGCACCTGGGCACCACTTCCCGCAGCCCGCGGCGGATCGCCGTCACCTGGTAGGAGTGGCCGTTGGCGTGGGCGGGTGTCAGGCGGGCTTCGGCCAGTTCTGTGCGTCCGCCCACGCGGCGTAGGAGGTCCAGGGGACGGCGGGGAACTGCGTCCGTAGCGCCGCCATGTCCACCTGGTAACCGCTGTCCACGAAGAAGCTGTACATGGCAAACATATCGGGGTTCGCGGTGCGGAGGTCCTCCAGCGAAGACTGCCGGAACGCGACCGTGCCACCTGCGGCCCGCCCGATCTCCGCAGCCATCCGGACCGGTGTGGGATCGTCGCCCGCCACCTCGATCCGCTGCCCGATCCAGCGGTCCGGATCGGCGACGACCGCGGCCACGACACGGCCCAGGTCCTGTCGCGCCACCTGCTGGATGGGGGTGTCGCCGGGAACCGGCATGGTGAGCAGACCGGCGGCCACCTCGTCCATGGCACCCAGGGCGTTGTCGTAGAAGTAGGTCGGTGCCACCACTGTCGCCGGCAGCCCCGAGGCGGCCAGCAGCTTCTCGGTCCTGGCCTTGGTCTCGAAGTGCGGGACACCCGTGTCGCGGTCCGCACTGGCGACGGAAGCCATCACCAGATGCGGCAGAGCGACGTCCGTTGCGGCCCGTACGATCGCCGCGCCCTGGGCGACCTCGGCGTCCAGACCGTCCTGGAACGGGGTGGTGACGGCGAACGCGGCGCTGGTGCCCCGGAACGCATCGGCGAGCGAGGCCGCGTCGAACAGATCCCCCGGCACGACCTCCGCCCCGGCCGCAGCCAAGGCCTTGGCCCGTCCGCTGCCGGGATCGCGCACCACGGCGCGCACGGCGCGTCCCGCCTCCAGCAGGGCGGCAACCACCGCACCACCCTGGCCACCGGTCGCGCCGAGCACCGCAACGGACATGAGATCTCCCTGGTCGATCGACATGTGAACATGTTGGCCAGAACCGGCCTTGGCTGCCACCGGGATGGATCAACTGCCGGAAACGGCGGCGTCGCGCCGGACGGTGAGGCCCGGAGCCATGCACGTACTGGGGTGGTGCCGCTCGATCCGGGTGCCGGCGCCTTGCACGAGAACGGGCCGGCGGTGCCCGTTCCGGCCTCGTACTCAGAGCCGGGAGGACGCCGACGGCGGTGAGCCAGGTTGCGGATCCGGGTCGGGCGGCAGCCTGCGGGCCGCGTACGTGCCCGCGCACGCCGCCAGCAGGATCACACAGCCCGCGAAGATCAGCCCGGCCTGGCGCAGCCCGAGCCAGGTGGCCATGGCGCCGACCCCGACCACCGGCAGGGAGATCCCGCCGTAGGCGACGACGAAGAACGCCGAAATGGTGCCGCCGCGATGCTGCGCCGGAGCCGCGCCGCTGATCAGGGTGAGCGCGGCACGGAAGGCCAGGCCCTGGCCGGTGCCGCCGCACAGGGCGCCCAGGACCAGCAGGGGCAGGGACTCTGCGAGCAGTGACGACGCGACCAGCAGCAGGCCGACGACGAGGACGCCGCAGCCGACCGGGAGCGCGAGACGTGCGCCGATCCGCTCGGTCAGGGACTGCCCGGCGGTCGAGGCGAGGAAGACGGAGAAGACCACGGCGCCCGATACGGCCAGATTGTGCACACCCAGCGTCCGCGCGGCGAAGCTCGGTGCGACCGCGGTGAACAGGCCGAGCAGCGCGAATCCGGCGAAGGCCGCCAGTGAGGCGGGCAGGAAGACCCCCTTCACCTCGGGGGGAACGGACAGCCCCTGCGGCTTCAGGGGCGGGCGTCGCTTCGGCTCGGCAACGGTCTCCGGGAGGAGCCAGGTGACGCCGCAGGCAAGTGTCACCAGTCCCAGATGCACCCAGAACGGAAGCGTCAGTGGCCAGGGCGTGTACTGCGCGAGGATCCCGGAGAGCAGCGGCCCGCAGCCCAGACCGCCCATGTTCGCCGCGGTGGCGGCGAACCCCGCACGAGCCTTGTGCCCGGGCCCCGCCAGTTCGATGACGGCCGCCGTCGCGGCGCCGCTCAGCAGCCCGGCCGCGCAACCGGACAGCAGCCGCCCCGTGAAGAGCAGTGGCAGACCTCTTTCCAGCAGGAAACACCCCGCGCTCGCCGCCGACAGTGCCAGCGCGCACAGCAGCACAGGTCTTCGGCCGGCCTCGTCGGAGTAGTTCCCCGCCACCAGCAGCACCGTGATGACCGCGATGGCGTAGACGGCGAACACGACGGTCACCATCAGTTCGGAGAACCCGATCTGTTCCTGGTAGAGACCGTACAACGGGGTGGGCAGGGTGGTGCCTGCCATTCCGACGGCGAACACCAGCGCCGCTGCCACGTAGCCCGGCCGCCACCTCCCACCGGGAGGCTGTGTGCATTCGCGAACCCTCACGCGCATCACCTCACGGCCGGTGCCCCGTCGTGGCCGGGTCCGGGGCGGGTCAGTCCCAGAGTTCGTGGGTCATGACCCGCTCGGTGTACGCCGGCCTGCCTTCGGTGTAGACGAGATGGAGTCGGGTGAACTGCCGCAGTTCGGGATGGGACTGCCAGGTCTCCGGGCGGTCCAGCCGGATGATGACGGGGTACGAGTGGAACTTGCCGGCCGCGCAGTAGGGCTGACAGTCGTTCACCGCGTCGAGCGCCGTGCCCGTGGCGGAGTTCGGCCCCCAGCGGGACCAGTGGATGTCGATGAGGCGATTGTTGCCGTCCCCGCAGGCGAGCAGGAAGTCGCCGGGGCGTACCTGTGCGTTCGAGAAACAGTCGACGGCCACGGTGCGAGCCGATGTACGGGACTCCGTGGACGCGGGTGCTGATGCGGAAGCGGATGCCGGAGCGGGAATCGCCGCTGCGAACGCGGCGGCGGCGCACAGCATGACCGCTGTCCTGAGGTTGCGTAGTTGCATATCGGCTCCTCGGCTGCCTCATGTAGGGCCCACACCGCCCGGGGCGGTCGCCGGGTGTGACGCCCTTCTTCCAGCCGTCGTTCCTGAATCGACAATATGGCCACACCCAGTGATACACCACCCGTAAGGGTGGTAACAGTGCAAAAATGGTGCGAAAGGTGTTCGGCATGTCGCCCGGATGCTGTCGTTACCGGATGGCCCTATCTTCTGGTCACTCTGGTCATTGTGGGTGTTCAGGCAGTGTGGTCCGCGCATCCGGTGGCCGACTCCCACTCCGTACGTGCGGGGCCGTCGAACGCGGGCGAGAAGTCGGGATGTTCGTCGAGCCACTGCGCCAGCCGGGCACGTATCTCCTCGGTGCCGTATGCCTGATCGGCCGTCAGGACGAGATGGCGGACCTTCGCCCGTGCGCGCATGACCAGCGGGTCGTCGAAGGCGCAGGCGGCGAGGGCGGCCCGCTCGCGACCGGCCGCGGTGGCAGGTTCCGTCGCCGCCTGCGTGGGATCGCCGAGTCGAGCCGCATCGGCCCGGTCGGCGGCGACCTGGGCGTCGAACCACGGGCGCAGGTCGCGCGCCGCCCATCGGTGGTATCCGGCGGTGAACGACGCCGGGTCCGAGGCCGTGTCCGCATGGTGGGCCACCCACTGTCCCGCCCGCAGTGCCATGGCCACTCCCTGCCCCATCGTGGGATTGGTGTACGCGAGCGAGTCCCCGATGCCGACGAGACCGGTGACCACGGGGCCGGCGGCGTCGGTCAACGAGGTCCAGCGATTGTGCAGGCCGCCCATCGTGAGTACACCGGAGACCGGCTCGGGCTCCAGGCCCAGCCATGCCGCGATGGCGGGAAAGGTCCGGGCGGCTCTTTCGAACACGGCGGGGTCCCGCAGGGCCGCGCGGGTGGGATCGGCGGTGGAGACCGTCATGGACGCCGCGAAGATGCCGTTGTCCGACGGGAACACCCCGCCCACCGCGAAGGCCGAGACCGAGCCCGGTCTGATGCGTCCGGGATCGCGCGGCCCGTCGGCGCGCAGTCGGTACCAGCGGCAGAAGTACGCGATCGGGACGCGGTGGTTCTCCACGACCGCGTCCCGGCAGCCCTCCTCGGAAAGCCACCGGGGCACCGGGGACCGGCGCCCGCCGGCATCGAGCACCAGATCCGCATGGTGTGCCTGCGAAGCGGACCGCACCCCCGTGACCTGCGGGATGTCGCCGTGTCGGTCGACGATGAGCCCCTCGGCGGCCTCCCCGAGCCGCACATCGACGCCCGGTTCGCGGTGCACCGCGTCGTGCAGAGCGGCCTCCAGGACGATGCGCCGGGTCCGGACCGTCACCAGATCGTCGTCCCCCGGGCGGGCGGACGGACGCTCGGCGAACCAGTCGAGCTCGTTGTGTTCCCGGGCTCCCATGCGCAGCATCGTGCGGTACGCGTCCGGAGCCTCTTTGCGCAGCACGGTCCGGACGGGGGCCAGAAGGCCGTGAGGCTGGACCGCCTGCGGCACACCGGGACGGTTCCAGTCGAAGAAGTCCCTGTCGAGGTCACGCCCCGGCCGGTGGCCGTCCCGCTCGAAAACGGTCACCCGATGGCCCCGACGGCCCAGGAACAGAGCTGCGGCCAGGCCGCCGATCCCGCCGCCGACAATCGCAACCCGCGTCAATGTGGTTCCCTCCACGCCGTGTTGCCGACCCACCGTATCCCAGGGTCCCCGGGGGGGTGAGGCATCAGGGCGGGGCGATGGAGGGATCAGCTCCGTTCCACCAGCCGCTCGGTCGCCGACAGTGCCATGCGCAGCGCACTCGCCCGGTCCGCTCCACGCTGGCCCAGGACGACCCTCGTGCTCAACCCGTCGAGCAGGGCGAGGAGTTCGGAGGCACGCACCTGCGTATCGAGGTCCGCGGCGAATCGGCCCTGCCGCACGCCCCTGGCCAGGAGTGCTTCGAGGTCCTCCTGCCAGCCGCGGTCGATCTCGGCCTGGGCCTGTCGCAGCGGCTCGTTCGACGCCGTGCGCGCCCACAGCTCGATCCACAGCGTCCAGCGTGGATCCCGGGGCCCACGGGGGAGGTACAGCTCAAGGAACTGGGCGAGCTCGCGTTCGGTGCCGGCCCCGCTCGCCAGCAACGCCCGGCGCTCCTCGGCGAGCGCGCTCTCGCTCCAGCTCAGCACCTCCAGGAGCAGCCGGTCCTTGCTGCCGAAGTAGTAGAGGATGTGGCCGCCGCTGGTGCCGAGGCGCTTGGCGAGCGCCGACATGGTGAGTGCGGCCAGGCCGTCCTCGGCGATGGCCGTCATCGCCTCCTCCAGCATGCGTTCCCGGGCCAGATGCCCGTCCCGCCGTCGCGCCGTCGCCGCCACGCCACCCCTCCTCGTCCGTGAACCCCGGTGACGACCTTAGGCCCTGCCGTCGAACAGGGCCGAGCCCGCCTCGGCCCACTGATTTCGGCAGAGGTCTTGACGGACCCCCGCAGACGCATCTTGAATGCCGTTCTAACTTTTAGAACGGCATTCAAAGTACTGCTCCGGGACTCCCGGAGCGCGCACGGATGAGGGGCAGGCCGCATGACGCAGCAGGAGACGACCGCGAGGGCGCCCGGCGGGACCACGGCCACCGACCAGGCCTTCCAGGTCGAGACACACGGCATCGACCCGATTCCCGACGAGGAGCGCCACGGCAGCGCGAAGGACCTGTTCTGGCTCTGGTTCGGCTCCAACCTCACCTTCACCTACGTCATCAACGGCGCCCTGGCCGTCGCCTTCGGGCTCTCCTTCTGGCAGGCGACCGGTGTCGTCGTCATCGGCGGACTGGCGTTCTTCGCCATCAGCGCCGCCGGACTCAGCGGCGTACGCACCGGCACCGCCACCCTGGTGATCTCCCGCGCCCCCTTCGGCGTCCGCGGCAACTGGCCCGCCGGCATGCTCAACTGGGTGGTCAGCATCGGCTACACGATCCTCAACACGGTCGTCGGCACGCTCGCCCTCGAAGCGTTCCTCGCCGATCTGGGCTGGGCCTCCGGCCACACGGGACGCGCCCTGGCCCTGCTGATCACGCTTGCGCTGACCTTCTTCGTCGCCCTGTGGGGCCATGCCACGGTCCAGCTCGCCGAGCGCTGGATCGCCTACGTCCTCGCCGTCGGGTTCGCCGCCCTCCTCGTGTTCCTGCTGCCGGGCGCCGACACGGGCGGGGCGCCGGTCCACCCCGGCGCGTCCGGGTGGAGTCTCGCCTTCGTCGTGATGCTGGCCGGGCCGTTCTCGTACGTCCCCATGCCCGCCGACTACACGCGCTACCTCCCGAAGACGACCTCGATGCGCTCACTCACCTGGTACGGAGCCCTCGGTGGCTTCGTCTCCTCGGTGGCCCTGGGCGTGGCCGGGGTGGCGGCCGCCACACAGACGGACATGACCGACGCCGTGGCGGGCACCGAGAAGCTGCTGCCGGGATGGTTCCAGCCGCTCTTCCTCGCCCTCGTCCTCGGCGGCTCGGTCACCAACTCGATCGTCACGCTCTACTCGTCGAGCCTGAATCTCCAGGTGCTGGGCGTCCCCTGGAGCCGGTCCAAGGCGATCGTGATCAGCGCGGCCGTCACCGCGGCGGGCTCCCTCTGCGCGCTCTTCCTCACCGACTTCACCAGCTCGCTGCTGTCCTTCCTCTCCCTGCTCATCATCGTGTTCGCGCCCTGGGGCGGAGTGTTCCTCGCTGACATGATCATGCGCCGCTGCCACTACGACGCACCGGCACTGCACGCCGGACCGGACGGCGCCTACTGGTACCGATCCGGGTACCACCCCGCCGGCATGACCGCGCTGCTCACCGGAATGGTCTTCGCCGCGCTCACCTGCGACTCCGAGCTGTGGACCGGCCCGCTGGTCGCACCCCTGGGCGGCGCCGACCTCACCCTGCTCGGCGCCGCCGTCTCGGGCCTCGTCTACTGGCTGCTCGCCCGCCGGACCGTCGCACCGCACACCGGGTCCTCCTGACCGGCGGCCACGCCCCGCCCGAACCACCGACCGACCGCACGACCGCACCACAAGGAGTCACCCCATATGGCCAGCCCCGCCCACCTCGTCCTGCGCAATGCCCGCATCCACACCGTCGACCCGGCGTATCCCGAGGCACAGGCCATGGCGGTGGTCGACGGCCGCATCGCCCGGCTCGGCACCGACGAGGAGGCGAAGGGATGGACGGGGCCGGAGACGCGGGTGATCGACGCCGGGGGCAAGCTCGTGCTCCCCGGTTTCATCGACGCCCACAACCATGTCCGGCTCGGCTCGGACGACGCCTGCGTCCAGCTCTCCGGCGCCCGGACCCTCGACGAGGTACACGCCCGCATCCGCGCCTGGCACGGGGCCAACCCCGGTGCCGAGTGGATCGAGGCGGAGGCCTTCGACTACTCGGCCATCCCGGACGGCCGGATGCCCACCGCCGCCGACCTCGACCCGGCCACCGGCGACGTACCGGCCTTCGTGCTCAGCTACGACGTGCACACCGCCTGGGTGAACACCGCCGGCCTGCGCCGTCTGGGCATCGACCGCGACCACACCCAGCTGCCCTTCGGCGAAGCCGCCACCGCCCCCGCCACGGGTGAACCCACCGGATTCATCAAGGACTTCGCGGTCAAGGGCCTCTCCCGCGACGGCCACCGTGCGCTGCGGGAGCTCGGCGTGCCGTGGGCCTCGCCGGACCGGCAGTACGGGCGGCTCGCCAAGTCCCTCGACGACGCCATCGGCTTCGGCATCACCACGGTGGTCGAACCCCAGAACTCGCTCGACGACCTCTCCCTCTTCGAACGCGCTCGCGCCGAGGGCCGGCTCAAGTCCCGTATCGTCGCCGCCCTCTTCCACCCCCGCGGCACCACCGACGCCGATCTCGACGACTTCGCCGCCGCGGCCCACCGCCACGACGACGACCGGATCCGGGTCGGGCCGCTCAAGCTCTACATCGACGATGTCGTCGAGCCGCGTACCGCCGCCCTCCTGGAGCCGTACGCGGGCTGCCGCCACCACCGCGGCGACACCTTCTACCCGCCCGAGGAGTTCGCCGAGCTGCTGACGAAGCTGGACGCCCGCGGCTTCCAGTGCTTCGTCCACGCGACCGGCGACCGGGGGATCCGTACCGTCCTGGACGCCGTCGAACGGGCCCGTGCGGTCAACGGGGCGAGGGACGCCCGCCACCAGGTCGTGCACGTCGAATGCCTCGACCCCGAGGACACCCCGCGCTTCGCAGCCCTGGGCGTGGTCGCGTGCATGCAGCCCCGGCACAGCGCCCCGGAGGTCGCCGGCCCCGGCAAGGACTGGGCGCAGAACGTCGGGGCCGAACGCTGGCACAAGGCATGGCCCATGCGCAGCCTGCACACGGCGGGGGCCGTGCTCGCGCTCTCCAGCGACTGGAACGTGGCCGAGATGGACCCGATGATCGGCATCCACACCGCCGTCACCCGGCGCCCGCTGGGTGGTGGCGAGCCCTGGATGCCGCAGGAGACGATCAGCGTGGAGGCCGCGGTCCACGGGTACACGATGGGCTCCGCGTACGCCAACTTCCTGGAGAACGAACGCGGTTCGCTCACCGTCGGCAAGGCCGCAGACTTCGTGGTCCTCTCCCGGGACATCCTGCGCGCCGCGCCCGAGGACATACCCGGCACCGTGGCGGAGACCGTCGTGGTCGGCGGTGTCGTCGAGCACCGCGCGTAAGAGGCCCGGAGGCCTCCCGGACTCCACGCTGCCGCGTGTCCGGGAGGCCGTCAGGTCGTTCTGCGTTTCACGGTGCTCGGGACCGGCCGCGGATCAGGGCCGGTCAGGCGGCCTGGATCTCGTAGACCGCGAAGTTGCCCCACTGGAGATGGGCGTCGCGGACCGTCAGACGCAGGCGCTCGGTCGTGACCCGCTGCGGCAGGTCGATCGTGCGCTGCTCGACGGTCGCCGTGTTGCCGGACCAGGCCGGCTGCTGCCCGGCGACCTGCGTCACCCACGACGAGCCGTTCCACGTCTGCACGTCGAGCTGCTTGACGCCCTGTCCGGTGGCGAAGGCGGTGCGCAGAGTGACGGAGCCGATGCTGACGGGCTGCCGGTAGTCCACGTCGATGGTGCCGGGGAAGGTGATGCCTTCGGCGACGCTGCTCCAGGCGGTCGAGGCGTCGCCGTCGACCATCCGGTAGGCATGGCTGTTGCCCAGCGTGGGGTACGAAGTGGTGACGACCGGCCGGAACGGTGCCCCGGTGAACTGGTGGAAGCCCCGGTCGGGAGCGGTGGCCGGGACCGGGTTGCCGAAGTAGTCCTCGATGCCCTGCGCCACCGTCGCGCCGCGCCCCCTCGCGGGGGAGTCGGCCCGGAGCCTGTAACCCGCAGGGTCGGTGCCGATGGAGACCAGCTTCGGGTCCGCCTTGACCGCGTTGATGTCGCCGGACGGGGCGACGGGCGTGTCCGTGCCCCAGTAGAGGTTGGAGTCGTAGACGGTGGCGTTGGCGGTGTCGTAGCCGGCGGTGGTCCGGTTGTAGAAGATGTTGTTACGGATCTCGATGCCGCTCGCGTTGTTGTAGATGTGCACGATCCTGCCGAGCGGATAGTCGCCGGCCCCGGTGTACGGGGGATGCACGGTGACGACCCGGCCGCCCGCGTAGACCGTGTTGTTGTAGATGTAGGTGCCCGACGTCTCGGTGGAGAGGCTGAAGACCTCGTAGCCGTCGTCCTTGCTCAGGTTGTAGCGGACCACGGTGTCCTTGGTCGGCGCGCCCTTGAAGGAGACGGTGATGAAGAACCCGCCGTCGTTGTCGTGGCTGTAGTTGTACTGGACGACGCTGTGGTTGTTGTCGGCGTCCGCGTCGAAGCCGTGGCCGTCGGTGCCCGGCCCGTTGAAGCCGGTTCCTGACACCTCGTTGCGCTGCACGAGCAGGTCGTCGTTGCCCTGCCACCAGATGGCGACGTTGCCGCCCTTGGTGTTGAGCCGGCCGCCGGCGGCCTTGTGGACCCGGTTGCCCTCGACGACGGCGCCCTTGGTGTGCATGGGAGTGATGCCGCCGGCCGTCACGTCATGGACGTAGTTGTCGCGGATCGCGACGTTCGTGCTGGGCGTCCAGGTGACGACCTCGCTGTCGGGAATGCCGGTCTCCACCGGGTACAGGCTGGTCATGCCGTTGCGCCGGGACCAGGTGGACCAGGTGATGATCCCGTACGAACGGACCCTGCTGACCTCGTTCTTCTCCACCACCAGGTTGTCGAAGTACGTGGGTGTCCGGCTGCCGCGGATGGAGACCAGCAGCCCGGCCGAGCTGACGGTGCTGCCGCCCGGGCCGTCGATGTCGTGGATGTTCAGATTGCGCAGGGTGACGTTGGACAGCTTGCCCGCGTCCTTGGCGAAGAGGTTCACACCGGAGCGGGGGGTGATGCTGTCGCTCCAGTTGGTCACCTCGAGGCCGTCGAGGGTGAAGTCGTGGACGTTGTTGAGCTTGACGGCCACATCGGTCGTGCCGCCGCCCTCGATCACGGGCTTGGCGCCGCTGCCGTACGAGCCGACGAGCGCGGGGGAGCCGGCCGCCCCCGCGCCCTGGACGTCGAGCCGTCCCTTCCACCGTTGACCGGCCTTGAACAGCAGCCGGTCACCGGGGCCCAGCGTCAACTGGCTCGCCCTGGTGAGGGACTTCCAGGCGGCCGCCTCGTTCCGGCCCGACGCGCTGTCGTTGCCGGAGTCGGCGTCCACGTAGTACGTGGTGCCCGCCACGCGTGGATGGGCCCGGGCCGGGGACGCCGCCTGCGCGGGCCCCGCCGCCACCGCGGAGAGCGGGAGAGCGAGAGCCACCAGGAGCGCCCCTATGAGCCGCCTCTGCCGGGCGGGTGGGGTACTCGGGATACGTGAGGTACGCAAGTCTCGGTCCTTCCGATCGGATTGCCGGTCGCTGGTGCGCGTTACTTACCGATCCCCGCAGTCATGCCCTCGACGATGCGACGGCCCAGCCAGAGGTAGAGCACGATCATGGGATAGACCAGGATCACGATTCCGGCGAACAGGGCGCCCCAGTCGGAGCTGTACTGCATGGAGCCATAGAGGCTGAGGAGGGCCGCGGGCAGCGTCCGCTCCTCAGGCGTGGGGGTGATCAACAGGGCGAGCAGGGTCTCGTTCCACAGGCCGATGACATTGAGGATCAGCACCGTCATCACGCCCGGCTTGGCCACCGGCAGCACGACCTGGACGAAGGCGCGCAGCGGACCCGCGCCGTCCAGCTCGGCCGCCTCCTCGATCTCGTGCGGCAGCGAGCGCATGTAGCCGGTGAGCACGAACACGGCGAACGGCAGTGACAGCACCACCTGGAACACCAGGAGCGTGATGCGGTTGTCCCACCAGCCGGTCACCCAGTCGATCATGAAGGTGGACACGGACAGCTTGATCACGATGATCGGGATCACGATCGTCTGGACCGGGATGCTCAGCCCCATCGCGAAGTACCCGGTGAGCCGCCCTGCGGCGCGCCGGTCGGAGCGGGCCAGGACGTACGCGGCGGGTGCCGAGAGCGCGACGATCAGCAGCGATCCGACCAGGGTCAGGACGGTGCTGTTGAGCGCCGCGGCGGAGAAGCCGGCCGCCTTCCACGCCGCGGAGTAGTTGCCCCACTCGATGGTGTCGGGCAGCGCGAACGGCGAGAGCCAGACCTGCCCGGAGTCCTTGAGCGACTGGAGGCCGACCCAGGCGACCAGCGCGAGGTTGAAGACGACCCAGACCCACAGCGCGACGGCGGTCGCGCGCGGCACCAGGATGTCGCCGAACAGGCGCCTCATGAAAGCTCCACACGTTCGCGGCGGGTGACACGCCGGGTCAGTACGATGAGGATCGTCGTCACGATCAGGATGACGACGCCCATGGCCGCGCCCGAGCCCAGTTCGGGCACACCGCCGCCGGCCACCGAGGCGTACTGCTGCACCGCCACGGTGCGGGCCTGGATCGGCGGGCTGGCCGGGGTGCCGGCCGTGGTGAAGGCGATCACGATCTCGAACACCTTCAGGCTGTTGACCACCCACAGCACCGCCGACACCGCGAACACGTCCCAGGTCAGCGGCAGTGTGATGTGCCGGAACTGCTCCCACTTCGTGGCGCCGACCAGCTTGGCGTCCTCGTAGAGGTAGGGCGGGATGGAGTCGGCGGCCGACATCATCAGCGCCACGTAGAAGCCCGTGCTCGACCACACGAGCCCGGCGACGATGCACTTGAACACCATGTCCGGGCCCAGCCACGGCCGCCCCTCGACGCCGATCCAGCCCAGGACCGTGTTGACCGCGCCGTCGGGGTTGAGGAGGAAGCCGATGGCGACGCCGACCGCGATCACCGAGATGATCATCGGGAGGAAGATCACGGACCGGATGAAGGCCCGGCCCTTGAGCTGCCGCAGCACCATCATGGACAGGAAGGTGAAGGCGAAGACGAGGGCCCCGCCCCCGAAGGCCAGCACGAAGGTGTTGACGAAGGCGGTGCGGAAGGCCTCGCTGCGCGTCAGTTCGAGGTAGTTGCCGAGGCCGTTCCACGTCATCGCCGAGCCGGGCCCGGCCCATTTGTTGAAGCTGACCCAGAAGCCGAACAGCGACGGCAGGACGAAGAGGGCGGAATAGGCGATCAGCGCGGGGAGCAGGAAGGGCCAGAAGGCCCTCTCACGAGCCGGCCGTACCCCTCCGCCCTTCTTGCCCGCCTTCACCGCGGCGGGCGGTGCCGCTGTCGCGGGCGGGGTGAGTGTTGCTGTCCCCATGGGCTCAGCCCTTGCTGGCGAGGTAGTCGGCGGCCTTCTTCTTGCCGGTCTTCACGAAGGCCGCGGCATCGATCCTGCCGGAGAGCAGCTGGTCGTCCAGGGGAAGGAAGACGTTGTTCCACCAGTTCTTGTCCGCGGCCATGTCGTCGTAGGTGCGGTGGGTGAACTTCGCCTCGGCGACATCCTTCTGTACGCCCGCCAGGTAGCCCGGAGCGGGGACGTCCGGGCGCGCGGGAATGTTGTGCGCGGCGTCGGAGATCTTCTCCTCGTACTTCTTCTGCAGGGCGAAGGCGAGGAACTCCTTGGCCGTCCCGACGTTGTGGCCCTTGGCGTTGACGCCCCAGCCGAGCGTGCCGACCTCCACGGAGTTCTTGCCGCCGGCCGGCAGCTGGAACGAGGCGACCTCGGTGCCCTCGGCCAGCTTCGCGCCGGTCTCGGCGGCCAGCCAGGTGCCGTTGAGGTTCAGGTCGTACTTGCCCTGCGCCCAGGCGTCCTGCGCGGCGGGGTACTTGGTGGCCATGAAGTCCTTCTGGAAGTAGCCGCCGTCGGCCAGCTGCTCCACCTTCTTGGCCGCCGCCAGAACAGCCGGCTCGTCCCAGGCGGCCGGATCCTTGCCCAGGGCGCTGAGGCTCCCGGCGCCCTCGGAGCGGACCAGGGCCGAGTAGAACCAGTACGCGTTGTAGAAGTTGACCGTGCCGTCCTGGCCCAGGGGAGTGCGGCCGGCCTTCTTCGCCTCGTCGAGGTAGGCGATGAACTCCTTCCACGTCTTGGGAGCGAGCCCGGCGTGCTTGGACGCGTCGTACCACACCGCAGTCGAGATCACGGTGTGGGCCATGAAGCGCACATGCCCCTTGTCGGTCGACGCCCTCCGCACGGACTCCGGCAGCACGTCCCGAACCTTCTTGCCCTCGCCCGGCACCTCCATGTCGAGGACGTCGTCGAGCGGCTCGGCGAGATTCTGCGCGACGAAGGCGCCGACGCTGTCGGTGGAGGTGTCGAACAGGTCCGGGCCCTGGCCCGCGGTCATCTCGGTGGGAAGGGTGTCGGTGCCCTTGCGGCCCACGAACTTCAGGTCGACCTTGGTGCCGGTCGCCTTGGCGAAGTCGTCGGCTATCGACTTGATGAGCTTGCCCTGCGGTTCGTCGGCACCCCAGGAGGAGGTGTAGACGAGTTCCTTGTCCGAGGCTGCGGAACCGTTCTTCTTGCCGCAGGCGCCTACGCTCAGGGCGAGAGCTCCGACGGTGAGCACGGCTGTCAACTTACGCACAGGAGTGTGCCTTTCGTGAGGATGACTGGTGGGCGCGGTATTCCGCGGGCGGAGCGCGACGGCCGGGGGTCAGTCCGGCAGGAGGGACACGACGGTGCCGGTGCGGCGAGCGCGCTCGGCCGCCCAGACGACCCGGTGCGTCGCCAGGCTCTCGGCGCCGTCGGTGAGTACCAGCGAGGGGTCGTTCCTGCTGATGGCGTCGACGAAGGCGTCGAACAGGGACGCGTCACCGCCGCCGTGTCCGGTGGCCGCCGTGGGATCGCCGTTGGCACCGGTGTCGATGACGCCGACCTCGTCGGTCACGAAGTCGTGCACGCGCAGGACGACACCGTCGCCGTCGATGGAACCGCGGGTGCCGAAGATCCGGGTCTTGCGGTGCTCCAGCGCCGCGAACGCGGTGACCGTGCAGGTGGCGGAGGTGCCGTCGGCGAACTCCATGGTCACCACCTGGGTGTCGACCACGTCGTTGTCACAGCTGTACGCGCACCGGCCGTACGGGCCCTCGCGCAGCGCCGCGAGCACCCCCTCCTTCGTGTGGTCGGCCGTGACCGCCGAGAGCGGCCAGAACTCCTTGTCCGGGTCGCCCAGGCAGTCGAGGTAGATGCGTTTCGCGGAGTACGGGCAGGTGGACTCCACCGGGCACTCCACACAGCGGTCGGACGCGCCGTCGGGCCGGTTCTCGGCCCGGAAGTGCACCAGATTGCCGAAGGAGGACACCCGCTCGGGCAGCGCTCCCTTGATGTGGGCGATCCAGTCGAGGTCGTGGCAGGCCTTGGTC
Source organism: Streptomyces sp. NPDC002403 (assembly GCF_053593015.1). Taxonomy (NCBI): domain Bacteria; kingdom Bacillati; phylum Actinomycetota; class Actinomycetes; order Kitasatosporales; family Streptomycetaceae; genus Streptomyces; species Streptomyces sp. NPDC002403. The sequence continues at coordinate 392,625 of NZ_JBSFBQ010000003.1, forward strand.
ATCAGCATCGGGCCCGACTCCTCCTGGCTGCGCCAGTTTCCCCGTACGAACGAGTGGGCCTGATGCCACCAGCCGACCTGCTCCAGATGCTGGATGTTCATCACCTCGCCGATCCGGCCCTCGGCGATGAGCTCCCTCAGCCTCAGGGTGTAGGGGGTGTAGCGCATGACGTGACAGACGGCCAGCAGAACGTCATTCCGGTCGGCGGCCGCCGAGATGGCGACGGCCTCCTCCTCGGTCTGGGCCATGGGCTTCTCCAGGAGCAGGTGGTAGCCGAGCTCCGCCGCCCGTACCGCGGGCTCCGTGTGCATGCTGTCCTGCGTCGAGATCACCGCCGCGTCGGCCAGCCGGTCCCGGGCGAGCAGATCCCGCCAGTCGGCGAAGACGTTCTCGGCCGGCACGCCGTGCGCGGCGGCCATGCTGCGCCTGCGCTCCGGATCGGGCTCGGCGACGGCCACAACACGCGCCAGGCCGGTCTCCAGAGCACGCCGCGCGTAGCTCATGCCGCGCAGTCCCGCCCCGATGATGGCGAGAGTGACCACAAATACCCCCTCGGACTTGCCACTTACTAATGCAAGCTGTTTTTATTTCTCGGTACAGAGCCTGTCAAGGGAGTGACGGTGACAATTTCCGGAGGCGACACCTCGCGGCTGCGGCGCATCAATCTGGTCACGACACTTCGCGCCCTGCGCGGCCAGGGCCCCCTCAGCCTCACCGAGGTCACCAGACGCACAGGTCTGTCCCGCCCGACCGTGGAGAGCCTGACGGAGGAGCTGCTCGGCTCGGGGTGGCTGAAGGAACTGCCCCCGCAGCCCGGCCACATGGGCCGCCCCGCCAGGCTGTTCAGTTTCCACTCCACCGGCGACTACGTGCTCGGGATCGACATCGGTTCGTACAGCATCAGGGCGGCCGTCGCCGACCTCGACGGCACCGTCGTGGCGTCCCGCACCGAGCGGGTGAGCGCGGATGCCGGGCGTGCCGTGCGGCTGGCCGCCGTGCGTGCGACGGCGGTGGGTGCGCTGGAGTCGGCGGCGGTCGGGCGCGCCCAGCTCGCCGCCGTCTGCGTCGGGACCACGGGCGTGGTCAGCCATGACGGCCTGGTCAAACGCTGCGTCGGCCTGCCCGAATGGGACGGGCTCGACCTGGCGGGCGAGATGGGCACCGACTTCGACTGCCCGGTCCTGGTGGAGAACGACTGCAATCTGGCCGCCCTCACCGAGGGCTGGATCGGTGAGGCGCAGGGCGTCGACGACGTGGCCTTCGTGCTGTCCGGAGTGCGTACCGGGGCCGGTCTGCTGATCGGCGGCCGGGTGCACCGGGGGCGCGGGGGAGCGGCCGGCGAGATCGGCGCCCTGCCCCTGGTGGGCTGGCACCGGGCCACCTCGCATCTGACCGGCTATCCGAAGATGCCGGCGGACATCCTGCCGCAGGAGGCCGCCGAGTACGTCTTCGCCCAGGCCCGCGCCGGTGAACCGGCGGCCCGCTGGGCCGTCGAGCAGTACGCCCACGACCTGGCCGAGGGCATCGCCGCCCTGGTCCTGGCCCTGGACCCGGAGCTCGTCGTGATCGGCGGCGGGGTCTCGCGCTCCGGAGACGTACTGCTGGAGCCGTTGCGGCGCCACCTCGACCCGCTGTGCCTGGAACCCCCGGCCCTGGCGGTCTCCTCCCTCTCCGACCAGGCCGTGGTGCTGGGCGCGGTGCGGCTCGCCCTCGATCACGTGAACGCCCGGCTGTACGACGTCGACACGGCGCTGCCCCAGCCGTCGTCCTGATCGCGCCCTCGGGGCGGTGCGTCCGGCTCCGCTCTTAACAAAAGTCTCTGTATATGTAGGGCGGGTGTCCGCGGGACACGGCCCGTCGAAAGGAACGGCAGGAATGACGGCTCCCATGGTGCTGCCCCGGCCCGTCACGGCCCGACCCGCCCCGGGCGGGTTCCCGCTCGACGCGACCACCACGATCTCGGCCCCCGGCGCCCTGGCCACCACGGCCGCGTGGCTGCAGTCGGCCCTGCGTCCCGCTACGGGGCTGCCCCTGCCGGTCATCGAGGAGGAGTCCCGGCCGGGCATCGCACTGACACTCCGTCCGGAACTGGGCGCCGAGGCGTACCGCCTGGAGTCCGGGCCGGCCGGTGTCCGCATCGAGGGCGGCGACGCGAGCGGAGCCCTCTACGGCTGCCAGGTGCTGCTGCAACTGCTGCCGCCGCGGATCTACCGCGGCTCCCGGATCGCCGACGAGCGGTGGACGGTGCCGGGGACGGTCATCGAGGACGTGCCGCACTACCGGTGGCGCGGGACCATGCTGGATGTGGCCAGGCACTTCCTGCCCAAGCGGGAGGTGCTGCGCTTCATCGACCTGATGGCGATGCACCGCCTCAACACCCTCCACCTGCACCTCACCGACGACCAGGGCTGGCGCGTGGAGATCCGGCGCTTTCCGGGGCTCACGGAGACCGGCGCATGGCGCGGCTCGTCCCAGTTGGGTTCCACCGACGACGACCGGACCGAGGACAGGCCGCACGGCGGCTACTACACCCAGGACGACATCCGCGAGATCGTCGCCCACGCGGCGGAGCGCGGCATCACGGTCGTCCCGGAGATCGACGTCCCCGGACACTCCCAGGCAGCCATCGCCGCCTATCCCGAACTGGGTGTCACGGGCGAGCAGGTGCCCGTCATGACCCGATGGGGCGTCAGCCCCCACACCCTGAACACGGAGGAGTCGACCATCGACTTCTTCCGTGCGGTCCTCGACGAGATCATGGCCCTCTTCCCCGGCACCTTCATCGGTGTGGGCGGCGACGAGTGCCCCAAGGACCAGTGGAAGGCCGATCCACGCACCCAGGAACTCATGGCGGAGCGCGGCCTGGCCGACGAGAACGCCCTCCAGGCGTGGTTCATCGCCAGGATCGCCGCCCATGTCGCCGAGCGCGGAAGGAGAGTGTTCGGCTGGGACGAGATCCTGGAGGGAGAGCTACCGCCGGGTGTCGTCGTGGCCTCCTGGCGTGGGATGACCGGTGCCGTCACCGCCGCGCGCCGGGGCTTCGACGTGGTGTCGTGCCCGGACGACCAGGTCTATCTCGACTACCGCCAGTCGGAACATCCCGACGAGCCGATCCCGGTCTCCGTCCCCGTGACACTGGCGGACGCCTACGCCTTCGACCCGGTCCCGGACGGCCTGGCCGACGGACAGTCCGCACACGTGCTCGGCGGGCAGGCCAACCTGTGGACCGAGCACATGGACACCCCGCGCATGGTGGACTACTACGCCTTTCCCCGTCTGTGCGCGGTGGCCGAGGCGCTCTGGTGCGGCCCGGGCCGCCGCGACTTCGAGGAGTTCCGCACCCGGCTGTACGACGCGCACCTGCCCAGGCTCGACGCCATCGGCGTGGAGTACCGGGCGCCGACGGGGCCGCTGCCCTGGCAGAAGCGGCCGGGCATCCTGGGCGCACCCGCGACGCGGGCCGACCGCGAGGCACATATGAACCGCCGGGTGGCGGCGATCCGTTCCTGAGCGGGCACGCGACGTTTCGGTGACCGGCCTGCACGGAGCCGGGGTTCCGAGAGGTCGGCGGCGCCCGTGGAACAGGGCCGGTTGCCCGCTGTACGTGTTCCGGCGGTCGTGGGCTCTCACCCTGCTTCCGGGGCGTCATCCCGGATGCGGGCATGCAGATGCTGGTCGTGCCGGCCGTCCGCGTGCAGCAGCGCGCCACGCATGACGCCTTCGAAGAGGTATCCGGCCTTGAGAACCACCATGCAGGAGGCCGGATTGCCCGCCGAGTGGCACAGTCGCGGCCGATGCAGGCCCGGTTCCTCCAGGGCCCATCGGCTGACGCGCTTCACCGGAGCGGGGAACGAAGGGCCCCCGATGAGCAGTTGCCCATCGGGGGCCCTTCGTTCCGCGTCCGAATGATCCTCTTCCCGGAACGGGCTACCGTCCCGGTAAGAGGGAGTTGCCCGGGATCAGACCGCCGGGGCCGGGTAGGTCGGGTACTCCACACCGGAGACGTGCTGGACGACGCGGATGACCTGGCACGAGTAACCGAACTCGTTGTCGTACCAGAGGTAGAGGATCGCGTTGTCGCCGTCGACCTTGGTGGCGCCGGCGTCGACGATCGAGGCGTGGCGCGAGCCCATGAAGTCGCTCGACACGGCGTCCGGGGCGGTGGTGAAGTCGATCTGGCGCTTGAGCGGCGAGGTCAGCGAGACATTGCGGAGGTAGTCGAGGACCTCGTCGCGGGTCGTCTCGCGGCCGAGCCGCAGGCTGAGGATCGCGATCGAGACGTCCGGCACCGGGACCCGGATCGAGCTGCCGGTGATCGGCGCCTTGAGCTCGGGCAGCGCCTTGGCGACCGCGGACGCGGCACCGGTCTCGGTGATGACCATGTTCAGCGGCGCGGAACGGCCGCGGCGGTCGGCCTTGTGGTAGTTGTCCAGGAGGTTCTGGTCGTTGGTGAACGAGTGGACGGTCTCCACGTGGCCACGCAGGACGCCGTACTCGTCCGCCATCGCCTTCAGCGGCGGCACGATCGCGTTGGTGGTGCAGGACGCGCAGGACAGGATCTGCTCGTCCGGCTTGATCGTGTCGTGGTTGACACCGTGCACGATGTTCGGGACGTCGCCCTTGCCCGGCGCGGTCAGGACGACCTTGTCGATGCCGGGGCGCAGGTGCTTCGACAGACCCTCGCGGTCGCGCCACTTGCCGGTGTTGTCGATGAGGATGGCGTCCTTGATGCCGTACGCCGTGTAGTCGACCTCGGAGGGGTCGTTGGCGTAGATCACCTTGATCTCGTTGCCGTTGGCGACGATCGTGTTCTTCGCCTCGTCGACAGTGATCGTGCCCTGGAACTGGCCGTGGATCGAGTCGCGGCGCAGCAGCGAGGCGCGCTTGACGATGTCCTGGTCGCCGCCCTGACGGACGACGATGGCGCGCAGCCGCAGGCCGTTGCCTGAGCCGGCCTTCTCGATGAGCAGACGTGCGACGAGACGGCCGATGCGTCCGAAGCCGTAGAGGACGACGTCACGTCCGTCACCGCGCTCGAGCTTGTTGGCACCCGTGGCGCCGGCGACGGCCTCGGCGGTGAACTCCTCCACCGGGAGACCGCGCTCGTCGGCGGCGTAGGTCGCGGCGAGCATGCCGATGTCGATCTGGGAAGGACCGAGGTCGAGCGTGGTGAGGGCCTGGAGGAACGGCAGCGTGTCGGTGACCGACAGCTCCTCACCGGCGATCTGGCGGGCGAATCGGTGGGTCTTCAGGATGCTGACCACCGACTTGTTCACCAAGGATCGGCTGTGGAGCAGGACCGTTACGTCCCGCTCCCGGTGCAGTTTCCCGATGACCGGGATCATCGACTCCGCGATCTCCTCGCGGTTCTTCCAGCTGGTGAACGAGTCGTCATTGACAGTCACAGGTTTATCTTTCGAGCTAGGCGGCGCTCATATGGTAACCCCACGCTGCTTTGATCATTCAAGCGGGCCGCCCGTGCGGGGTGCCGTCAAGATGTCTCGCGTACCGCGCGGGCCGAGGCGGCAGGCCTGGAGCGGCATCACCTGCCGCGGTCCGTGGTCCGCGGCCCGCCGACCACCGGACTCGTCCGTGGGTCCGTTCGCCGGCGGGTGCTCCACACCGGTCCCGTCCTCGGTCGGCGGCGGGGCGCCGAGGTGCTCCGGTAGGGCCGGCTCGGGCATGGTGCGGTGCAGCAGCCAGCTCAGGGCGGGCATAAGGATCAGCGGGGCGAGAGCCGTCTGCAGGGAGGTCGCGTCGGCGACGCTGCCGATGACCGGGCCGGCCAGACCGCCGATGCTGACGGTCGGCCCGAGGGTGATCCCGCTCGCGGTGCCGACGCGTGAGGGCAAGTGGTCCTGGGCAAGGGTGACTTGCGACGAGAAGGGGACGTACGGGCCGACGGAGGTCAGAATGACGAACGGATGGATCGCCGGGCCGGGGGCGAAGACGATTCCGGCGACGGCGCCGACCGTGATCAGGTACGACACGCGCACCACCGTGACCCGGTCCCACCGATTCGCCGGGCGGCTGCCCAGCACAGTGCCCGCCGCGCCGCCGGGATGGAGGGCGAAGTGCGCGGCCGTGCCCGCCGCCGTACCGCCTCCCGTGCGCTGACGGGCGTAGAGCGAGATGAACGTGCTCAGGCCGACGAAGACGCGGGGTCAGCGGGTACGAACCGCCGAGGCCGCTGAGCGCGACCCCGAGCCCGCCCAGGACGGTGCTGACAGGCAGCAGCCAGGGCAGGGCCCGTCGGTCGTTGAGTGCCCCGGACAGCGGTTGCGCCACCGAGGACAGCAGCGACGCGGCGAGTACGACGCCCGAGGCCGCGGCGTAGGAGTAGGCGCGCTCGGCGACGAAGAACGGGACGGGCGATGCCACGGCGCCTTGATGGACATCCGCACACGCATGCCCGACCGACAGGAGAACGATTGATCTGTTCCTCGGCATGGCCTCATCGTCATCGCCGAGCCGTTTGTCGCGCTTCCGGTGATCCGCCGACCATTGCCGAAGTTCCGCCTCTCTGCACCTCCATGAGTCGTGTGCGCGGTGTGGTCGAGACCGAGCGCGGCCCGGTGCGCCTCGATGAGGGTGAGGGGTCAGGGGCGGCGGTTGCGGGTGCCCGGGGTGTAGCCGGGAGCGCGGTGGAAGACATCGATGAACGCGCTGGTGGACGACCGGCCGCAGTGGTGCGCGACCGTGGTCACCGGTACGTCGTCGGCCCCTGGTGTCGGCGGGCAGGTCCAGCAGATGCAGGGCGAGATGCCCGTGGGCGCGGTGGGCGCGGTGGGCGTGGATGCAGCCGGCGGGGACCCGGATGGCCCGGGTGCCGGGGCGAACCAGGTGCCCGCGTCGGTGGTGACCGCGAGGACGCCGGAGCCCGCGTAGGCGACCTGGTGGTCGTCGTGGCGGTGTGCGTCGATGCGCTCCCCGGGAGCCATCGCCCGGGTGCGGGTGGGCGCCTCGGGGGAGTGGCGGATGTCCGGCATGAACGAGAACTCGATGGGAAGAGCTCCGGGCCGCCATGGGGGTCGTCGGCGAACAGGGGTCGGGGCCTCGAAATGGCCTCGTGGATGTGATGCCACCCATAGGGGCCACGTCACATCCTAGGGCGGGTAGTAGACACACGCCCCGCCCGAACAGTGCAGAACCTACGCAGAATGGTTTATTTCGGACATTGCTCCGTATTGGGGTAGTACGTCACATCATTGACCCCCACCGAGGCCGCCGCTAACCATGGCTGTCATCACGGGGAACCACGACCGGCCCGGACGCACAGCACCGGACCCGCTCACCCCGTCCCGCACCACACAGGGGCCCCGCCCCGCACCACCGCCGCCGACACCGGACGGCACCCCCACACCCC